>NZ_JBFTIS010000023.1:0-131442 GCF_056395005.1 Stenotrophomonas sp. 10N36
ACCTCCCCCTTTATTTCGCCTCCAAGGGCATGGGGACCCAGCGCCCGACCCACCGACAGCGCYAGAAAAGCCTGGCTTCCCCTGCTTACCGCTAGCCGAGCCCCGTAGCGGCCGGTAGGCTCCTGGGCAAAATAAAGGAGGAGGCCGCCCCGCGGCCGGGGGACATGTGCGCCAGGGGCCTACCGGCTGCTACGGGACCTCACGCTCGCGACCGCGCCGATCAGAAACGCCAGCAGATCCAATCTGCGCCCGCACAAGCGCCCCCGCCTAGCGTCGTGCTCACTCTGCGACGGCCCTTGCAACAAGACGCTCCCCTCAGATGGGAGAAGAACCTTTTTCATGGGCGGGGCGCCCACCCGTATTTCGTCCGATTCCGATAGGCCTGCAGGATGGCAGCCTGTAGCGTTGGACTCGCCGACACCTGCATCACCCCGCTGAAAGCCGGCAAGCACCCATGCCCTTCTGCCTTGAACCACTCCCGTCTGGCAGGCCCTCCAGCAGTTGCAAAGGAAGGTAACGATGAAAGCAAAACGACGCATCCTCGTAGCGCTCCCCGTGCTCCTCTTCGCTGCTGCACAGAGCCCGGCGCAAGAAGCCATCACGATCAGTGACGCCGTCATCGACCGCGAGCTCAACGAGAGAGAGCTTGCGCTGGCGGCCGCTCCAATCCGATCGCGGCACGCGCTTGAACGCTACATCTCCGAAGGAAAGCTGCGCGATAGCAGCTTGCAGCGCATGCCGCAGGCCGCTCGCACCCGATTCCTGCAGTCCCTTGTGTTCAATGAAAATGGCGTCAGCAGCTTTGATTACCGGGACATCGTCAGTCATCTCGAACCCATGGAAATATACGCAGTGCTATCGCTGTTCGGCGCCCAGCGATCCGCAGGCGCGATTCCCGGATTCGCCGAACGTGCAACAGCGGCCGGAATGCGTTGGCCACCAGAAATGATAGAACCGCCCGTGGACTACCCCGATAAAGTCTGCGCAGCCAAGGCCAGTTGCGCGGCATGGGATGGCGGGGTCTGCATAGGAAGCAATTGCTGACAGACGCGGATGCTGCTCCATCCGATGCAGCACCTATCATCAGGCACGGCCCATGAGCGCTCATTTTCTCCTTCTGCTTGCCGCCAGCGTAAGTCCTGGCGTGCAGAACATCCTTCCTGCGGAGTTTGAACGCGTTGTTCAAGCCGAGCTCTCGCAGGCCGGATCGACCTCGGCGGTGCGCGGGAAGGCGATCGCCGACGCATACGCGCAGCTGCACGCTGCCGCCCATGCAACGGGATTGGACGCGCTCTCCGATAGCGACCTGGATCTCCTGCTGCGCGCCGCGCGCAAGCTGCAGGTCTACCGGCCCCAGGAGCGCGTTGAGCGCGACATGGCGGCTGTTGTCGATGTGCTTGTTCGCCGAGGCACGCAGTCGGCCGTGCACCTCCAGACGTGGTTCGACGCTGCCATCGCCACAAGGAAGTTCGCCACGGCCACCTCAATTCTTCTCGCACACCCGCAGATTGGAAGACCGCCTCCGCCCAAGGTATTGGACGCAGATATCACCCTGGACGGCGTGCCGGTGTACGCCTTGGCCGATGACGGCCAGTCATTGCTTCGGCGCCGGATTCCGGCTCAGTCCGGACGTTGGCTGGTTGTCGTATCCAGTCCCGGATGTGGCTTTTCTACACGCGCAGCGAAGGACCTGCATGACAGCGAGCTATTTCGCGCGCGACTTGCGGAGCGGAATGTTTCCGCGGCATGGCTGCAGCCGGTGGAAAAGACCCTCGATATCGCAGGTGCGCGGCGATGGCGCGATCAGCATCCCGATTTCCCGCTGTACTGGGCGTCCGCACAACATGACTGGCCTCAGTTGGAAACGTGGGATACCCCCGGCTTCTATCTTTTCCAGCACGGCCAACTGATAGGGGCAGCCAGCGGTTGGCACGATACCCGTGACGGTATTCAAGCCGTGCTTTCACTGCTGGATCAGATCCCGACCCGCTAGCCCCTTTCAAGGGGGCGTCATACCCATGCAGGCCTGGGCATGGATCGTATGCATGAAGGGGGGCCACCGCGATGCGCCACGCCAGCCGATCACGTCATTGCACCGCTTCCTCCCGCGCACGCCATTTCGCCGCCAAACCCGCGTATTCCACGTTTCCGGGCGTGCACCGGCATAGCGCCGCGATACCTTGGTATAGATCGCCGAAATGCGCTTGACCGTGCCATCGCCACGCTCTAACTTCCGCCCCGCACCACCCTTCCCTTCGCCCAGAGACCCCTCCTTGGACAGTCATAGTCGACCTCGTTGCTGCTCCTGAGCCGACGGACCCGCTGACCCCAAGGTTGGCTCCGTCCGCACAGGACGGGGCTTGCTTGCGCATCGGATGGATGCGCCCGCCTCGCATCACCTGCATCGCCGTTTCCAACGACCCCGACGAGGGTGCCGCTGGCGTTTCCGATTGCCTGGAGATTGCCCATGCACCATTGCCGTGTGCTGGTCCCGCTGTTGTTGAGCGCGACCGTGCTTCCCTTCGATACCCGCGCCGCCGCCAGCCTGCTGGTGGACGATGCCAGCATTACCGATGCGCACCACTGCCAACTGGAAAGCTGGCTGCGGCATACCCGCGACGGCCAGGAATGGACCGCGGTACCGGCCTGCACCGTGGCCGATACCGAATGGTCGCTTGGCCTCACCCGCCTGCCGGGGCAGCCCGCCACGCAGTGGTCCGTGGGCGCCAAGCGCGTGCTGGTGGAGCGGCAGCAGCGACGCTGGGGCCTGGCCGCCAGCGCCGGCCTGGGCGGCACCACGCACCGGCCGCGCGGCGATGACTGGAACCTCACGGTTCCGTTGACCGTCGCGCTGGATGCGCAGGACCGGGTGCAACTGCACGTCAACCTGGGCTGGGCCCAGCACGCCCACGTGCAGGGGCGCACCAGCGGCGTCGGCATGGAGGTCGCGCTGCATCGCCACTGGTCACTGCTGGCCGAAAGCGCGCGCGATGCAGACCGCCAGCGCAGCAGTCAGATCGGCCTGCGCCGGGTGCTGTGGCCCGGTGCCAGCGTGGACCTGCTCGCCGGGCAGGTGCATCACCAACGCAACACGCAGTGGCTGACGCTGGGCTTCAATCTCGCCGCCCTGCCCTGAGCCGGGGTTGCGTGCGTCATCTGTCGCACCGCGTCCCCTCGCGCCCCCTCTGCCCTGCCGCGCCAGCGTCGTTCCCAACGCCCGCTGCGGCCTGCGCCACCGTTACCTGCTGGAGAATGCCATGAACCGCGAAGACCTTCTGTTCTCGATCCGCACCCTGATCCGCTCGCACGATGCCGCTGCCTTTGCCAGCATCGCCAGCACCACGCATGCACTGGACCTGGTGGAAGCGCTCGACCTGTTCGGCACCGATGCCACGTTGGGCCTGCTGATGCTGTTGCCACCGCCCGCACGTGCCGAGCTGTTCGCCCACTTCCCCGACGGTGCGCAGGACGCACTGCTCACCGCGATGCCGCGCGACGCCGTGGTAACGCTGTTCGAGCACTTGCCGTCCGACGACCGTGCCGATCTCTACCACCGCCTCGATGCGGCGGCACGCCAGCACCTGCTGCCCGCGCTGGCCAAGGTCGAGCGCGACGACCTGCTGCGCATGGCGGCCTACCCCGAATGCACCGTGGGTGCGGTAACCACCTCCGACTACGCCTGCCTGGCCCCGCAGATGGCGGTGGCCGACGCCATCGCCCACCTGCGCCATACCGCGCTGGACAAGGAAACCATCAACATCATCTTCGTGCTCGACCGCGACCAGCGCCTGCACGGCAGCGTCTCGCTGCGCGACCTGGTGCTGGCCGACGGCCACGCGCCGATCGAATCGATCATGCGCAGCCCGCCCACCACCGCCGATGCCTATTGGCCGCAGCTGCAGGCTGCCGAACTGATCCGCCGCTACGACCTGCTGGCGCTGCCGGTCACCCATGCCGACGGGCGCATGATCGGCATCGTCACCGTCGACGATGCGATGGACATCGAGAAGCAGCAGGATGCCTCGCAGCTGGCGCGCTTCGGCGGCACGGTGAGCGCGCAGGGCAACGACCTGGATGTGCGTAGCACGCCACTGAAGCAGATGTTCCGCGTGCGCGTGTTCTGGCTGGCGATCCTGACCGGCTTCGGCATCCTCACCAGCACCTTCGTGGCCGCGCAGGAGGAGTTGCTGTCGCAGGTGATCGTGCTGGCGGCGTTCATCGCCCCGATCGTGGACATGGGCGGCAACACCGGCAGCCAGTCGGCGACGCTGGTGATCCGCAGCATGGCGCTGGGCGAATTGAAGCTGAGCTGGCGCGACGTGTGGTTCGTGGTCCGGCGCGAGCTGCCGGTGGCCGCCGGCCTGGGCGTCACCATCGCCGTCCTGGAAGCCGTGCTGGCCTACTTCAGCAAGGGCGTGGGCATGGACGTGCTGCTGGTGGTCGGCTCCAGCATGCTGGTGTGCACCGCGCTGGGCGGCATCATCGGCGCGCTGCTGCCGTTCGCGGCACGCCGTATCGGCACCGACCCGGCCACGCTGTCGTCGCCGATGATCACCTCGATCATGGATCTGATCGGCGTGTTCATCTACTTCGGCTTCGCCTACCTGTTCCTGGGCGACCTGCTGACAGCAGCGGCGTGAGCCGCGACGCGATCAGCCGCGGCCTTCGACCAATTCACGCAGGCAGGATGGATCCACGACGAAGGACCACCGCGCCTCCATTCCGATGCCGGCGGTGTAGACGACGCAGAACACCGCCTTGTCCCGGGAATGGATCACGCCGGGGTCCGGCCCGACCCGCACGGTCAAGCGCTGGTTGCCGTCCTGCTCCGGTGTCAGCACGCACTCGAAGGGCGTGAACCGTTCCTGCCAGAGGGCAAGGTGCCCGCATAGCGCAGCCAGGGCGCTGTCGCGGATCAGTACCCGGCCCAGCTCGGTGCGATGGACCGGTGCGCTGCGCCGGCTGTCATCGTCGTCGCGGTCCCAGCCATCGGTGCCGACCTCCACCCGGTACAGCCGGTGGTGCGGCGGCGCGGCGCCCTCCAGCGGCGACAACCGAAACCACTCGGTGCCGCGGTTGGACAGCATTGCCCAGACCTTTGCGTCATGGTGTTCACCCATCCGTGCCTCCCTCTGTCTGGTTTCCCCTTCCACCGCCCAAGGGGGCCGTTACTCCACCGGTGGCGGCAGGTGCGGGGCGATCAGCGCCACGGTGCGGTCGAGCGCGCCGCGCCCATTGCTGACCAGCATGCAGCCGGCGCGGGCCATGTCTTCGCGGGCCTGCGGATCGCGCAGCAGGGTCAGCAGCGCATCGCCCACGCCCTGTGCATCGTCGGCGATCACCACCGCACCGGCCTCGCGCATGCGCCGGGAAATCTCGGCGAAGTTGTGCAGGTGCGGGCCGGTCACCGAGGCCGTTCCCATGGCCGCCGGTTCCAGCAGGTTGTGGCCGCCGATGGCCTGCAGACTGCCGCCGACGAAAGCCACCTGCGCGCAGCCGTAGAAGGACATCAGCTCGCCCAGCGTGTCGATCACGAACACGTCGGTGTCGGCCTGCGGCCACTGCTGCTGGCGGCGCGTGGCCACCTTCCAGCCCTGCTCGCGGGCCAAGGCCTCCACCCGCGGGAAGCGCTCGGGATGGCGCGGCGCCCACAACAACAGCAGGCCCGGCAGTGCCTCGCGCAGGCGGCGGTGCAGGTCGATGGTGGCCTGCTCCTCGCCTTCATGGGTGCTGGCGGCGATCCACACCGGGCGATCGCCCGGCACCAGCGCATGGAACTGGGCCACGAAGGCCTGCACGTTGGGTGCGGCGATATCGAACTTCAGGTTGCCCAGCGCCTGCACCTGCTCGGGCCGTGCTCCCAGCTGGATGAAGCGCTCCGCGTCGTCCTGCGACTGCGCGGCCACGCAGGTGACCGTGCGCAGCGCGCGCCCGATCAATGACCTCAGCAGGCGATACCCGCGCAGCGAGCGTGCCGACAGCCGCGCATTGAGGATGTACACCGGAATGCCCCGGTCCCGGCAACCGAACAGCATGTTCGGCCACAGCTCGGTTTCCAGGATCAGCGCCAGGCTGGGCTTGAAGTGGCCGAGGAAGCGGCCGACGCTGCCCGGCACGTCGTAGGGCAGGTAGACATGGTCCAGGGCGTCGCCCCACAGCGCGCGTACGCGTTCGGAGCCGGTCGGGGTGATGGTGGTGATCACCCAGCGGATATCCGGGCGCAACGCACGCAGGGCGTTGACCAGCGGTGCGGCGGCGTTGACCTCGCCCACCGACACCGCGTGCAGCCACACCCGCGGCTGCCCGCTGGGATGCGGATAGGAGGCGTAACGCTCGTCCCAGCGGCGGAAGTACTCACGCACCCGGAACCCGCGCCAGACCAGGTGGTACACGGTGATCGGCAGCAACAGGTACAACACGGCCGAGTACAGGCCGCGCAGGATCCATTCGACAGGGCTTTTGCGCATGCGCAGAGGATACGGGAGCGGCGCGGGGAAGGCATCCCGCACCGCCGTGATGGGCCTGCCGGGGTGCATCCATTAGAATCCAGTCCATGTCAGATAACGCTTCCACCGCCACCCGCCCGTCCCTGCGCGACCCGCGCAACTGGCCGATGTTCGCCGTCATGTTCGCCGCCTTCGGCGTGGCCCGGCTGCCCTGGATGCTGCAGCGCGCGCTGGGCCGCGGCGTGGGCACCGTGGCCTACCGCCTGGCCGGCAGCCGCCGGCGCGCGGCCGAGGTCAACCTGCGCCTGTGCTTCCCGGAAAAGGACGAGGCCTGGCGGCAGCGCCTGCTGCGCGACAGCTTCGACGCCTTGGGCGTGGGCATCTTCGAGTTCGCCCGGGCCTGGTGGGGCAGCATCGACAGCATCCGCCCGCAGGTGCAGATCGAAGGGCTGGAGCACCTGCAGCGCCTGCAGGCCGAAGGCCGCGGCGTGCTGCTGGTCTCGGGCCACTTCATGACGCTGGAGATGTGCGGGCGCCTGTTGTGCGACCACGTGGATCTGTCGGGCATGTACCGCAAGCACCGCAACCCGGTGTACGAATGGGCGGTGAAGTTCGGCCGGCTGCGCTATGCCAAGGCGATGTATGCCAACGAGGACATCCGCGCCACGGTGCGCCACCTGAAGAAGGGTGGGTTCCTGTGGTACGCACCGGACCAGGACATGCGCGGCAAGGACACCGTGTTCGTGCCGTTCTTCGGGCACACCGCCGCCACCATCACCGCCACCCACCAGCTGTCACGCATGACCGGTTGCGCAGTGGTGCCGTATTTCCATCGCCGCGAAGGCGGCCGGTATTTCCTCAAGATCGGCGCACCGCTGGAGAATTTCCCCAGCGAGGATGTCGAAGCCGATACCGCACGCGTCAACCAGGCCATTGAAGCGATGGTGCGCGAAGCACCGGACCAGTACCTGTGGATCCACCGCCGCTTCAAGCGCCAGCCGGGCGGCCGCAGCGATTATTACCGGTAAGACAAAGTGGTGTTTTCAGTGCGTGCGTCGTGACCGGGATGCCGCACGACCGGGAACGCCTCACGACCGGGAACGCCGCACGACCAACGGTCGTGCGCTACCGGGTGGGGCGCGGCATCCTCGGTAGGTACCGACCGTTGGTCGGTACTTCGCCGGCAGATCACGCCTCCGGGTGGGCGTCGTCCCGCGCCAACAGGCTGCCGGCATACAGCGCGGCCAGCAGCAGCGTCAGCCCACCCCAGAAGGTGGAATAGAACGCCAGGTGGGTGTTGAGCGGGAACACGGTGACCGCCAGCGCCAGCATGGCCGGGCGGGCGCGTTCGCGGGCCGGCAGCGGTGCGAAGCGCCACGCGCGCCAGGCCTGGGCGGCAGCGGCCAGCCACAGCAGCAGGCCCAGTACGCCGGTTTCAGCAAGGATTTCCAGCACGATCTGGTGCGCGTGCAGCGCCGGGCCTTCGCCCCACACTTCCTGCGCCTGCGGTGCGGGGTTGCAGCCCGGGTACGCATCGCGGAAGCCGCGCGCGCCCACGCCGTTGACGGGGTGGTCGGCAATCATGCAGCCGGCCGCTGCCCAGATCTGCGCGCGCCCGGACAACGCCTGGTTGACGCCGTCGCCGTCGCCCTCCCACGCCATCGCGGTGCGTGCCACGCGCTCACGCACCTGGCTGGAACCGAATCCGATCGCCACCGCGGCCACCAGCCCGATGGCCAGACACCCGATCAATGCGCGCGCGCCGAGCAGGCGCCAGCCGGAGTACGCCACGACCAGCGCATAGGTGAGCCACGCAGCACGCGAGCCCGCCAGCACCAGCACCACGCCCACCGCGGCAGCGGCCACGCCCCAGCCCCACAGGCCGGCGCGGCGCGCGGCGGCAAACAGCAGGAACGGGGAGAGGCTGGCCAGGACCTGGCCAAACTTCAGGTTGCACGGCCCCAGCACGCCGCTGAGCCGGTCCACGGCGGCCACTTCGGCGGCGTTGCACAGGCCGTGTCCGCTCACCAGCTGCTTGAGCTGGTCCAGCGACCAGAACAACGCACTGCTGCCGAAGGCGGCCTGGGCCAGCGCATCGGCGGTCCATACCGCGGTGATCAGCGCGATGCCGCCCAGCGTCAAACGCCGCCGCTGCGGGGTGGCCACGGCAATCGCCACCAGCCACATGAAGGGCAGGTAGCGAAGGCCAGCCGCGGTCTTGCGCCAGGCCGTCGCCGGGTCGATCGCATCGAACGCGGAAAACGCCTGCGGCAACCAGTAGCCCAGGAACAGGATGCTGGTCAGCGCCCATGCCGGGCTGCTCAGCAGGTGCTGTTTGCCCTGCATGCGCAGCTGCACCATGCGTACGGCGGCATACAGCGCGCCCAGCACCAGCACGCTTTCGGCGATGCCGGGCAACGGCCACAGCGCCACGAACGCCAGCACCCACCACGGCGCCCAGCGACCGGCGCGGGATGCCGGGGAGCCGGGCACAAGCACCGGCTCAGCCGGCAAGGGAGGTGTAGAGCTTGAGGGTGTCACGCTGCATCGCCTGCAAGGTGTAGGGAATGCGGGCAGGCAGGCTGGGCGGTTGCTGCAGCAGCTGCAGCGCGCGCGACAGCAACGCCGCACCGTCGTGCAAGGCTACCGCACCGGAGGGTTGCAGCTGCGTCAGCAGTTCACCCACGCCACCGTGGTTCCAGCCCAGCACCGGGCGCCCCACCGACAGCGCCTCGACCACGGTGCGGCCGAACGCTTCGGCTTTGTCCGACACCTGCAGCACCAGGTCGCTGGCCGCGTAGGCCTGGGCGATGCGCGTGGTGGGCGCGGTCATCAGCACCGCATCGGCGATGCCCAGGGTGCGTGCCTGTGCCTCCAGTTCGGCCACGTAGGCCTCGCGACCCGGCTCGCGGGTGCCCGGCATCCACAACGTGGCGGGCACGCCGGCCGCGTGCAGGCCGGCCAGCAGCTGCAGCGCATGCCGGTGGCCCTTCAACCGGGTGCCACGGCCAGGCAGCAACAACAGCGGCGCATCGCCGGCCAGCGTCGGGTGCTGGGCGGCCACCGCCAGGCGCGCGCGGCGATCGGTGCGCGCCACGCGCGGGAACTGGGCCACGTCCACGCCGCGCGGAATCACCTGCAGACGGTCGGCAGGCACGCTGGGGTAGTGCGTCTGCACGAAGCTACGCACCGTGTTGGACACGCAGATCACCCGCTCGCCACTGGTCATCACCGCGCTGTAGCGGCCCGGCGAGTTCAGCCCGTGCACGGTGGTGACCCAGCGCGGGCGCTGGGCCTCGGGAAGGCTGCGCAGCGCGTACAGGCCGAGCCAGGCGGGCAGGCGCGAGCGCGCATGCACGATGTCGGCGCCCACTTCGGCAAACAACGCGCGCAGGCTGCGCACGTGGCGCAGGGTCAGCAGCGACTTGCGGCCGATGTCCAGGGTGAGGTGTTCGGCACCGCTGGCCAGCAGCGGCTCGACCAGTCGGCCACCGGCGGACACGACGATGGCCCGGTGGCCGGCGGCAACCAGGGCAGAGGCGATTTCAAGGGTGGAGCGTTCGACCCCGCCGGAGTGCAGCGCCGGCAGCAGCTGCACCACGGTCAGTCGGCGCACGGGAGCAGCGCTGACTTAGTCGGCCAGCACGAACACGGCGCCGCAGTACGGGCACTTGGCCTCGCCGTTGGGCTCGTCTTCGATCGGCAGGTACACGCGCGGGTGCGAATTCCACAGCGCCATTTCCGGGGTCGGGCAGCTCAGCGGCAGGTCGGCGCGATGAAAGGTGTAGCGCTTCTCGGCGTTGGCGGGCGCAGTGGCGGTATGGCTCATGGCGTGGACACACAAAGGAATTGCGAAGACGGTGATTCTAGCACCCGGGGCTGTTGCATCGCCGTAGTGGCGCAGGCCGGCACGCGCAGCCGAAACCCACCTTCGGCGCACAGCACCGTTCTTTTTAAATCGATCCAAAGAAACTGTCAACCGCGTGCCCAACAGGCTGATTTTCCGTGTTTGGATCGAACTAAATGGCACTTGCCAGCATCGCCCCGGCTGTTGCAGCATCGGTCCGGTTCGATTCCTGCCCCGATCGCATGGCCCGTCCCCCGCCGGACCTGCATCGCCCTTGTGTCCGCCCCCGGCGGCCGGGGTGGTGCCTGTCTGCCGAGGTCGCCGATGCGGGCTCTGCCTGCCGCCTGCCCTTCCCGGGAGTTCCCTGCATGACCCTGCCTGCCCCGCGCCCTGCCCGCCACGCCCTGCTGCCGCTCGCCCTTGCCGTGGCGTGCGCCTCGCTTGCCCTGCCCGCGCTGGGCCAGGGCCTGCAGACCTCCTTCGAGCGCGGCGAACCGGCGCCGCTTGCCGGCAAGCAGGCCCTGCAGGTGGAGGTGGGCGGCGGTCCACGCGCGCCGTATGCGGCCAAGCCCGGGGTCGGCTACAGCGGCCTGCGCGCTCTGCATTACACCGGCAGCGGCGGCCCCCAGCAGCGCCGCCTGTTCAACACCGACGTGGCCATCGAGGCCGACACCACGCTGAGCTGGCTGGTGCTGCCGGAGATCGTCGGCACGGACGCCGTGGCCTCCACCTACGTGTCGCTGGACCTGCTGCTGGACGACGGCAGCCGGGTGTCGGCCAGCGACGCGCGCGACCAGCACGGCAGTGCCTTGGGTGCCGCCGCGCAGGGCGAGTCGAAGACGCTGTACCCGCAGCAGTGGGCACGCAAGGCCGTGCGCCTGGGCGAGGTGCCGGCGCTGCGCGGACGCCGCGTGGTGGCGGTGGAACTGCAGGTGGCCAGCGCGGCCGGTGCGCCGGTGTCGGGCTGGATCGACGACGTGCAGCTGGGCGCGCAACCCCGCACGGCCCCGCAGCGCGCGTCGGACTGGGTGCTGACCACGCGCGGCACGCAGGCCAACGGCACCTTCTCGCGCGGTAACAACTTCCCCGCCACGGCGGTGCCGCACGGCTTCAACTTCTGGACCCCGGTGACCGATGCCGGCGCGTTGAACTGGCTGTACCGCTGGAACGAACAGAACGACGCGCGCAACCGGCCGCAGCTGCAGGCGCTGGCCCTGAGCCACCAGCCCAGCCCGTGGATGGGCGACCGCCAGACCTTCCAGGTGATGCCGTCCAGCGGCCGCGGCGTGCCCGAGGCCGACCGCAGCAAACGCGCGCTGTCGTTCTCGCGCGACAACGAACGTGCGCGCCCCTACCGTTACGACGTGCGTTTCGACAACGGCATCGCCGCGTCGATCGCGCCCACCGACCATGCCGCGCTGTTCCACTTCACCTTCCCGGAGAAAGGGGATGCCAACCTGCTGTTCGACAACGTCGACGCACGCGGCGGGCTGACCCTGGATGCGACCACGCAGACGCTGTCCGGCTACACCGACACCCGCAGCGGCCTGTCCAACGGCGCCACCCGCATGTACGTGGTGGCCAGCTTCGACGCGCCCTGGCGCAGCAGCGGCCAGATCAAGACCGGCCGCCCCACCGGCTACATCAAGTTCGATGCCGGCAGCACGCGCACGGTCACCATGCGCATTGCGACCTCGTTGATCTCCGTGGAGCAGGCCCGCCACAACCTCGCCCTGGAGCTGGCCGCCGATGACACGCTCGACCGCGTGGCTGGCCGCGCGCAGGACGCGTGGGATGCGCGGCTGGCCCCGTTCGACATTGGCGATGCCAGCGACGACCAGAAAACCACGCTGTACTCCAGCCTGTACCGTCTGTACCTGTACCCCAATTCCGGCCACGAAAACGTGGGCACCGCCGCCGCGCCCGAATGGCGCTACGCCAGCCAGGCCAGCGCCGCCGAGGACAACACCGATGGCAGCGCCACGCGCAGCTTCGCCCCGGTGCGCGACGGCAAGGTGTACGTCAACAACGGTTTCTGGGACACCTTCCGCACCACGTGGCCAGCCTATGCGTTGTTCACCAAGGACGACGCCGGTGCGCTGGTGCAGGGCTTCCTGGAGCAGTACCGCGCCGGCGGCTGGGTGGCGCGCTGGTCCTCGCCGGGCTATGCCGACCTGATGGTGGGCACCAGTTCGGACGTGGCCTTCGCCGATGCCTGGCTGAAGGGCATCGGCGGCTTCGATCCGGAAGAGGCGTACGCGGCCGCACTGAAGAACGCCACCGTGGTACCACCGGACCGCCATGTCGGGCGCAAGGGCATGGACCGGTCCACGTTCCGGGGCTACGCCAGTGCCGACGTGCACGAAGGCATGTCGTGGACGATGGAAGGGGCACTCAACGACTTCGGCATCGCCAACATGGCCCAGGCCCTGGCCAAGCGCGCCACCAGCGCCGCCGCGCGCGAACGCTATGCCACCGAGGCCGACTACTTCGGCCATCGCGCCGGCACCTACGCCACGTTGTTCGACCCGGCCGCCGGGTTCTTCCAGGGCCGCACTGCCGATGGCAACTGGCGTCTGGCCGCCAAGGACTACGACCCGCGCGTGTGGGGCCACGACTACACCGAGAGCAACGGCTGGACCTTCGCCTTCACCGCCGCGCACGACGGCGAGGGCCTGGCTGGGCTGTACGGCGGCCGCGCCCAGCTGGCCGCCAAGCTCGACGCCTTCTTCGCCACCCCGGAAACCGCCGATCCCGCCTTCGCCGGCTCCTACGGCGGCACCATCCACGAGATGACCGAAGCGCGCGACGTGCGCATGGGCATGTACGCGCACAGCAACCAGCCGGCGCACCACATCCCGTGGATGTACCTGTACGCCGGCCAGCCGTGGAAGACCCAGCAGCACGTGCGCGAGATCCTGGCGCGGCTGTACGTCGGCAGCGAGATCGGCCAGGGCTACCCGGGCGATGAGGACAACGGCGAGACCTCGGCGTGGTACGTGCTGGCTTCGCTGGGCCTGTACCCGCTGCGCATGGGCGCGCCCGAATACGCGATCGGCTCGCCGGCGTTCCGCCACGCAAAGGTGGCACTGCAGGGCGGCGCGGTGCTGACGGTGAATGCCGCCAACAACTCGCGCGAGAACGTGTACGTGCAGTCGCTGAAGATCAACGGCAAGCCGTGGTCGAAGACCTGGGTGCCGCACGAGGTGATCGCCAAGGGTGCCACGCTGGACTTCGTGATGGGGCCGCAGCCCTCGACCTGGGGCAGCGGCCCGGACGATGCGCCGCGCTCGCTCACCGCACGCGGCCAGCGCCCTGCCCTGCTGCATGACCTGCTGGGCAGCGGCACACGCGCGCAGCTCGCCGACGGCCGCGCGGTGCCGGCCCTGCTGGACGACGATGCCGGCACGACGGTGCCGGTGGGCGCGGGCACGGTGGTGTTCAGCGGGGTGAGCGATGGCACGCCGTCGATGTACACGCTGACCAGTGGCAACGGCGCGATCCGCGGCGGTGCGTGGACGCTGGAAGCCCGCCGCGCTGGCGGCCGCTGGGTCACGCTGGACGAGCGCCGCGGCGAGGACTTCGCCTGGGCGTTGCAGACCCGGCCGTTCGCGATCGGCAAACCCGGTCGCTATGCCGAATACCGGCTGCGCATTGCCGGGCCGGGGCGGATGCAGTTGGCCGAGGTGGAGCTGCTAGCACCGACGGGGGAGCAGTGAGAATGGGCATGACCGGTTGTTTGAAGCGGGCTGCGGCCTGGATTGTGGGGAGCCGGCCGGCGGCCGGCACTACCCGGGCGCGTGTGCCGATGGTGGCGTGGAGCCGGCCAGCGGCCGGCACTACCGTGTTGCTGGGGGCGTTGGTCGTGTTCGATGCTGCCGCGTTCGAGGCCAGCCAGCAGCGTGAGGGGGTGACGCTGGCCTACAGCGATCCGGCCGACGCACTGGCCGCTCCGATGCGCACGCGCATCATCGACACGTTCTTTGCCGCGTATGTGCGCGAGCGCGCCGACTTCCACCCGGGTGCGCCGTCGCAGGTGCGGATCGTGATCGACCCGGGCTACGACGGCATCGCCTTCGTCGGCGAGGGCAAGGGCGCGGCCACCATCACGATCAACCCGGCCTGGCTGGCCAAGCACCCCGACGACGTCGACCTGGTCACTCACGAGGCCATGCACATCGTGCAGGGCTACCCCGAATACGCCAACGAGCGCGTGCCGGGCTGGCTGGTGGAGGGCATTGCCGACTACGCCCGGGATCGCTACGGCCGGGAAAATGCGGCCGCTGGCTGGGCGCTGCCGACGACGGTGAAGGACGGGCAGCACTTCGACACCGGCTACAGGGTGACCGGTGCGTTTCTGGCATGGAGCGAGGCGCAGCATCCGGGGCTGGTCAAGGTGCTGGACGGCGCATTGCGCGACGGGCGTTACACGCCGGCGTTGTGGGAGGCGCGCACCGGCATGGCGTTGCCGGCGCTGTGGGCGGCGTACGTCAAGGCGCGTTGAGGCGCGTGTCCCACCGCCCCGGGTAGAGCCGACCGTTGGTCGGCTGCCCCCGTCCAGGCGCCATGAACACCTGACACAGGGCACGCGTGCGTGCCCCAGCCGACCAACGGTCGGCTCTACCGGCGTTGCGGGGTCATGACGATCCCACACGCGCGTGACGTTGGCCGGCGTTGCGGGGTCATTCCGATCCCACACGCGCGTGACGTTGGCCGGTGTTGCGGGGGTATTGCGATTCGGCACGCGCGTGACGTTGGCCGGCGTTGCGGAGTCATTCCGATCCCACACGCGCGTGGCGTTGACCGGCGTTGCGGGATCATTCCGATCCCACACGCGCGTGGCGTTGATCGGCGTGGCGGGGGTGTTGCGATTCGGCACGCGCGTGACGTTGGTAGAGCCGACCGTTGGTCGGCTGCCCTCCGTCCAGGCGTCATGAACACCTGACACAGCGCACGCGCGCGTGCCCCAGCCGACCAACGGTCGGCTCTACCGGCGTTGCGGGGTCATTCCGATCCCACACGCGCGTGACGTTGACCGGTGTTGCGGGGTTGTTGCGATTCGACACGCGCGTGACGTTGGCCGGCGTTGCGGGGGTGTTGCGATTCGGCACGCGCGTGACGTTGGTAGAGCCGACCGTTGGTCGGCTGCCCTCCGTCCAGGCGTCATGAACACCTGACGCAGGGCACGTGTGCGTGCCCCAGCCGACCAACGGTCGGCTCTACCGGGATGGCGCGACCACCAGCCCGCTGTTGAATGCCTACTGGTCGGGCCCAGGGCGGCGGGAGCCGGTGGCCCGCCGCCGCGGCCGGGCCGCGTGGGGGTATTGGGCCCTTGGGAGGTTGCAGGGGAGTGACCGGGGCGCGTACGCCTTGTTGCATGTGGTCGCGAAGGTCACATGCACAACGGGACCAGCGCTGTGCGCTGGTCCCGTTCTTCAATGCCTACCGACCAACGGTCGGTAGCTACCCGATCCGCGTTTCGCAGCGCGAAACCAAAACGCGCCCCGAAGGGCGCGTTTTGGCAACTTGAGGTGGAAAGAACGCCTTAGGCGTTCTTCTCCGCCTCAAGCTGCTTGCGGATCTGCGCATCCACGGCCGCGATGGCGGTCATGTTGAGCACGCGGCGCGAGGTCGCGCTGGTGGTCAGGATGTGCACCGGCTTGGCCACGCCCATCAGGATCGGGCCGATCGCCACGCCGTCGGTGAACACGCGCACCAGGTTGTAGGCGATGTTGGCCGCTTCCAGGTTGGGCAGCACGAACAGGTTGGCGCGGCCCTTCAGCGTGCTGTCGGGCAGCAGCTTCTGGCGCAGTGCCTCGTCCCAGGCGGTGTCGCCCTGCATTTCACCGTCCACGTTCAAACGCGGGTTGCGCTTGAGCAGCAGCGAACGCACGGTGCGCATCTTCAGCGCGTCACGGGAATCGTGGCTGCCGAAGTTGGAGTGCGACAGCAGCGCCACCTTCGGTTCGATCCCGAACAGCTTCATGCGGTAGGCCGCCTGCAGGGTCGCTTCGCAGATCTGCTCGGCGGTCGGGTCTTCCTGCACGTGGGTGTCCACGAAGAAGAACACGCCCTGCTGGTTGATCACGCCGGTCATCGCCGAGGTCGAGGTCACCTTCGATTCCAGCGGCAGCACGCTGCGCACGTAGCCCAGCTTCTTGTGGAAGCGGCCCACCACGCCGGTGAGCATGGCGTCGGCTTCGCCGCGCGCCACCATCACCGCGGCGATCAACGTCGGCCGCGAACGCATCAGGTTCTTGGCCGCCGCCACGGTCACGCCGCGACGCCCGGTGAGGTTGTGGTAGTACTGCCAGTACTCGTTGAAGCGCGGGTCGTCGTTGATGTTGGTGATGTCGAAATCATCACCGGCCTTCATGCGCAGGCCCAGGCGCTCCACGCGCGATTCGATGACGTCCGGGCGGCCGATCAGGATCGGACGGGCCAGCCCTTCATCCACCACGTTCTGCACCGCGCGCAGCACCACTTCTTCTTCGCCTTCGGCGTACACCACGCGCTGCTTGTCGGCGCGCGCACGGTCGTACACCGGCTTCATCATCAGGCTGGTGCGGTAGACGAACTGGGCCAGCTTCTCGCGGTAGGCGCCCATGTCGGCGACCGGGCGGGTCGCCACGCCGGAATCCATCGCGGCCTGCGCCACGGCGGCCGACAGCTCCACCAGCAGGCGGCGGTCGAACGGACGCGGAATCAGGTAATCGCGGCCGAAGCTCGGGGTCTCATCGCCATAGGCAGAACCCAGGTCGCTGGCCTCGCGGCGCGCCATGGCGGCGATCGCGTGCACGCAGGCGATCTTCATTTCTTCGTTGATCGCCGTGGCGCCCACGTCCAGCGCACCGCGGAACAGGTACGGGAAGCACAGCACGTTGTTGATCTGGTTCGGGTAGTCCGAACGGCCGGTGCCGATCAGCGCGTCCGGACGCACCGAACGGGCCACTTCCGGCATGATTTCCGGGGTCGGGTTGGCCAGCGCGAAGATCACCGGGTCCTTGGCCATGGTCTTGACCATGTCCGCGGTGAGGATGCCCGGGGCCGACAGGCCCAGGAAGATGTCCGCGCCGTCGACGATCTCGGCCAGCGTGCGCTTGTCGGTGTCGCGTGCGTAACGCGCCTTTTCCGGGTCCAGGTCGGTGCGGCCGGTGTGGATCACCCCGTCGCGGTCGAAGGCCAGGATGTTTTCCTTCTTCAGGCCCAGCGACACCAGCATGTTGACGCAGGAGATACCCGCCGCGCCCATGCCGGTGGTGGCCAGCTTGACGTCTTCGATCCGCTTGCCGGTCACGACCATGGCGTTGAGCACCGCGGCACCGACGATGATCGCCGTGCCATGCTGGTCGTCATGGAACACCGGGATGTTCATCCGCTCGCGCAGCTTGCGCTCGACGATGAAGCACTCCGGGGCCTTGATGTCTTCCAGGTTGATGCCGCCGAAGGTCGGCTCCAGCGAGGCGATGATGTCGACCAGCTTGTCCGGGTCGTTCTCGTCGATCTCGATGTCGAACACATCGATGCCGGCGAACTTCTGGAACAGCACGCCCTTGCCTTCCATCACCGGCTTGCCGGCCAGCGGGCCGATGTTGCCCAGGCCCAGCACGGCGGTGCCGTTGGAAATGACGGCGACGAGGTTGCCGCGGGCGGTCAGTTCGCTGGCCTGCTGCGGGTCGGCCATGATCGCCTCGCAGGCGTGTGCCACGCCCGGCGAGTACGCCAACGACAGATCACGCTGGGTCAGCATCGGCTTGGTCGCTGCGACGCGGATCTTGCCCGGCGGCGACATGCGGTGGTAATCGAGGGCAGCCTGTTTGAAATCTTCGTTGGACATCGCTTTCTGCAGATGAATGGGCGAGAGGAACAGGGGATCATACCCCCGTTGGCGTGGATGGACCTGTCGCTACGCTGTCGCGATCATGCTGCAACCGCACATATCGGCGCCGTTCGGCAGCGTATGCGCAGCGTGGCGCAGTGCGATGACAACCCGCATCACCGGCGGTCGGTCGGTAAAAAAATCAGGGCCTGCCATCCAGGGGGACGGGGCAGGCCCTGCAACACACGCAAGCATCAAACGGGTATCAGCGGGCCGGGGCGGTCAGCGGCGACGGCAGGTCGTCGGTGGTCAGCGCCGGCAGCTCGGCCTCGCGGCCGTCCAGGGCCAGCGCCAGGCGGTCGCGGTCCAGCGCGCCTTCCCAGCGCGACACCACCACGGTGGCCACGGCATTGCCGATGAAGTTGGTCAGCGAGCGGCATTCGCTCATGAAGCGGTCCACGCCCAGGATCAGCGCCATGCCGGCCACCGGCACTTCCGGCACCACGGCCAGGGTGGCGGCCAGGGTGATGAAGCCGGCACCGGTGACGCCGGCGGCGCCCTTGGAGCTCAGCATCGCCACCAGCAGCAGCGCGATCTGGTGGCCCAGGGTCAGCTCGGTGTTGGTGGCCTGGGCGATGAACAGCGCGGCCAGGGTCATGTAGATGTTGGTGCCGTCCAGGTTGAACGAGTAACCCGTGGGCACCACCAAGCCCACCACCGACTTGGCGCAGCCGGCACGCTCCATCTTCTCCATCAGCGACGGCAGCGCCGACTCCGACGAGGACGTGCCCAGCACCAGCAGCAGTTCGGCCTTCAGGTAGCGGGCCAGCTTGAACACCGAGAACCCGCACAGCCGGCACACCACGCCCAGGATGACCGCCACGAACAGGAACGCGGTGAGGTAGAACGAGCCCACCAGCCAGGCCAGGTTGACCAGCGAGCCCACCCCGTACTTGCCGATGGTGAAGGCGATGGCACCGAAGGCGCCGATCGGGGCGGCCTTCATCAGGATGTGGACCAGGCGGAACACCGGGGCGGTCAGCGCCTCCAGGAAGGTCAGCACCGGGCGGCCCTTGGCACCGGTCAGGGCCAGGGCCACGCCGAACAGCACCGCCACGAACAGCACCTGCAGGATGTTGCCATCGACAAAGGCGCTGACCAGGGTGGCCGGGATAATGTCCATCGCAAAGCCGGTGAGGGTCAGCTCATGGGACTTTTCCACGTAGCTGTGGACCGCGGTCTGGTCCAGGTCGGCCGGGTTGATGTTCATGCCGGCGCCGGGCTGGACCACGTGCGCCACCACCATGCCCACGATCAGGGCCAGGGTGGAGAAGAACAGGAAGTAGGCCATCGACTTGGCGAACACCCGGCCCACCGTGCGCAGGTGGGTCATGCCGGCGATGCCGGTGACGATGGTCAGGAAGATGACCGGGGCGATGATCATCTTCACCAGCTTGATGAAGGCATCGCCCAGCGGCTTCAGCGACTCGGCGAAGGCCGGCTCGAAGTGGCCCAGGATGGCGCCAAGAACGATCGCCACCACCACCTGGAAATACAGTTGGCGGTAAAACGGCAGCGGCTTGGCCGCGACGGGGGCGGCGGTGGGAATGTGCATGGCGGACTCCGGAGGGACGGTATCGGCGCGTCCGGCCTGCAGGAGATGCGGGCCGGTTCCGTGGGCAACACCGCAGCCCGGATCGTGTGTCGGGGGTTGCGGCGGATGGACGCATTTGTACGCGCGAGTCACCGCCAGGCAGATAACCTATTGGTACTAGCCCCCCGGTTCAGGTGGCGTCGGGTGCCTACACTGCGCCCCACACCGCCCTCCCCCACGGCGGCAAGTGACGCGCGCGCGGCCGGCTGGGCAACAGTTTCCGGCGCAGCGGCCGTTGTTGTCCTGTCCCGTCTCAAAGAGAGAGCTGCACGTCCATGCGCCCGACCCCGACCCTGCTGGCCCTGTGCCTGGCTGCTACCCCCGCCCTGGCTTCGGCCGCCGATTTCGACAACTGGCCGACCAAGGTCGCCTTCAGCGATGGCACCGAACTGGCCGCCACCGCCAACATCGCCTACGACCTCAACGATTTTTCCGGCAACAGCGGCATCGAAGACGATGACGCGGTGCGCCGCAAGGAATTCGGCGCCACCCTGAAGAAGAAGGGCGTGTACGACGCGATGGTGTACTACGACTTCCAGGCCGACACCTGGCTGGACGTATTCGTGCGTTTTGAAAGCAAGGCCTTCTTCGGCAGCGACATCGGCCGCTTCCGCTTCGGCTACATGAAGACCCCGGTGGGCCTGGATGCGGGCACGTCTTCGCGCGCCGGCAGCTTCCTGGAAACCGCCCTGCCCGTGCAGGCGTTCTACGAAGGCCGCCGCACCGGCGCCGAATGGGTGCTGGAGCGCCCGCAGTACCTGCTGCAGGCCGGTGCCTACGGCGGCAAGGACCTGCAGGGCGACAACCCCGGCACCACCCAGGCCGTGCGTGCGGTGTGGACCCCGGTCAAGGCCGCCGGCGACGTGCTGCACCTGGGCCTGGCCTACTCGCAGGAAAACCCGCGCGGCTACCGCGATGGCCGCGATGTGCACCACGACGCCAGCGCCCGCCTGCGCGCACGCCCGGAAGCCGGCCTGACCGACATCCGCCTGGTGGATTCGGGCGCGCTGGCCACTGCCGACCAGATCCGCCGTACCGGCCTGGAAGGCATCTGGATCCGCGGCCCGTTCTCGGTGCAGGCCGAAGCGCTGCAGACCACCGTCACCCGCGAAGGCAAGCCGGACTACACCGGCAACGGCCAGTACGCCATGGCCAGCTGGGTGCTCACCGGCGAATCGCGTCCGTACAACGCCGGCGCGGTAGCCAACATCAAGCCGGCCCACGACTACGGCGCGGTGGAACTGGTGGCCCGTTACAGCCGCCTGGACCTGGACGACGCCGATGTCTTCGGTGGCCGCCAGCACGACTGGACCCTTGGCGCCAACTGGTACCTCACCAGCCACTTCAAGTTCCAGGCCAACTACGTCAAGGCGGATGCGAGCCGTCGCGGCGTGCATACCAAGCCGGAAATCTTCGAACTGCGCGCCCAGATGCACTTCTGATCGGCATCGCGGCGGGCGTGTACACCGCGCCCGCCGCACACCCGTAGACTGCCGCCATGTACTGGCTCGGCCGCCACCGCACCCTGTTGTTGACCCTGCTGCTGATGATCGGCGGTACCGTGCTGTGCGCGGCCGCCGCCGGGCACTATGCGTGGCGACGTGCACTGGCCACCGAAAGCGCGCAGGTGCAACGCCAGCTGGAACTGTACGGCCAGGGCCTGCAACAACGCATCGACCGCTTCGGCACCTTGCCGCAGGTGCTGGCACTGGACCCGGACCTGCGCCGCGCGCTGCTGCAGGTGCCCGATGCCGCCGCCCGGCAGCGCCTGAACCTGAAACTGCAGCGCGCCAACCAGGTGACCCGCGCCTCCACCCTGACCTTGGTCGGCCACGACGGCGTGGCCGTGGCCGCCAGCAACTGGGACCAGCCCAGCAGCAACGTGGGCGAGGACTACAGCTACCGCCCCTATTACCGCCAGGCGCTGGCCACCGGCCGTGGCCGCTTCTACGGCATCGGCATGACCACCGGCGTGCCCGGCTACTTCCTGTCCCAGGCCATCGAGGAAGACGGCCGCCGCATGGGCGTGGTGGTGATCAAGATCGAGTTGTCGGCACTGGAACAGGAATGGCTGTCCAGCCCGGACGTGGTGCTGGCCAGCGACGAGCACGACGTGGTGTTCCTGGCCAACCGTGATGCCTGGCGTTACCGCCTGCTGCGCCCGCTGGGGCCGGGCGAGCGCCGCGAGATGCTGGAAGCGCGGCAGTACGCCGACCGCTCGCTGCAGCCGCTGCGGGTCCGCACCGAGGATGTGCTTGAGAATGGCGGGCGCATGGTGCGCCTGCTCGATCCCCTGCTGGCCGGGCCGATGCTGTGGCAGAGCCTGGCCCTGCCCGAGGAACACTGGAACCTGCACCTGCTGCACGATGCCGGCGCGGCCACCAGTGCCGGGCGCAGTGCGGCCATCGGCGGCGGCGCGGCGTGGTTGGCGTTGGGGTTCCTGGTGCTGTTCGTGCAGCAGCGGCGGCGCCTGGATGCGCATCGGCAGCGCAGCCGACGCGAGCTGGAAAGCGTGCTGGCCCAACATGCCGAAGAGCTGCGCACCGCGCAGGATGGCGTGCTGCAGGCCGCCCAGCAGGCCGACAGCGGGCTCAGCCGCAGCCTGGCGCACCTGCCGCAGGGCGTGGTGGTGATCGACAACACGCAGAGGCTGGTGGCGTGGAATGCGCGCTATCTGGAACTGTTCAAGTTCCCGCCCGGCCTGATCCGCGAGGGGCGTCCCATCGAGGAGATCTTCCGCTACAACGCGCGCCGGGGCCTGCTGGGGCCGGGGCCGATCGACGAGGCCATCGAACGCCGCTTGAACCACCTGCGCAGCGGCCGCCCGCACATGCGCGAGAGCGAGAAAGACGACGGCACCGTGCTGGAAATTCGCGGCAATCCGCTGCCCGATGGTGGCTTTGTCACCAGCTACGCCGATATCACCGCCTACAAGAACACCGCGCGCGAACTGCGCTCGCTGGCCGATGCGCTGGAGCACCGCGTGGCCGAGCGCACCCGCGACCTGGACGAGGCGCGCCGCGAGGCCGAGCGGGCCAACCGCTACAAGAGCCGCTTCGTGGCCTCGGCGGTGCACGACCTGCTGCAGCCGTTGAACGCCGCGCGCATGTTCGTGTCGGTGCTGCGCGGCAAGCTGGCCGGCGATGCACGCGCGTTGAGCGAACACGTGGATGCGGCGCTGGCCGCGCAGGATGCGATCCTGACCAGCCTGCTGGATATTTCACGGCTGGAATCGGGCGCGTTGCAGACCCAGGTGCAGGCCTTCGCATTGTCGCCGCTGCTGGAAACGCTGGCGCGCGAATTCGGCATTGCCGCCGACAGCCGTGGCCTGCAGCTGCGCTGGGTGGACACCCGCGCGGTGGTGATCAGCGACGAGGCGCTGTTGCGCCGGATCCTGCAGAATTTCCTCTCCAACGCGCTGCGTTACACCCCGCGTGGGCGCGTGTTGCTGGGCTGCCGCCGCGTGGGCGACCAGCTACGCATCGAAGTGCACGACCAGGGCCCGGGCATTCCGGAGAGCCTGCAGGGCGAGATCTTCGAGGAATTCCGCCGCCTGGACGACGGTGTCGAACAGGAGCGCGGTGCCGGCCTCGGCCTGGCCATCGTCGAACGCATCGGCCGCCTGCTGGGGCATGGCATCCATCTGCACTCCACGCTGGGCCGCGGCAGCGTGTTCGCGGTGAGCGTGCCGCTGGGCGATGCGGCGGCCATTCCGGCGCCGACACCGGTGCCGGCCGTGGCCGCTGACGCCGGCGATGACAGCCCGCTGCGGCATTGCCGGGTGTGGAGCATCGACGACGACCCGCGCGTGTGCGCCGCCACCCGCGCGCTGCTGGAGCGCTGGGGCTGCGCGGTGGAGCTGGCCGACGGCCCGCAGGCCGCGCTGGAGATTGCCTCGGCGCTCAACGTGCCGCAGTTGCTGCTGCTGGACGTGCGCATGGGCCAGTGGCACGGCCCAGACCTGTACGACCACCTGTGCGACTTGTGGCAGGCGCGCCCGCCGGTGATCCTGGTCACCGCCGAACGCGACGATGCGCTGAAGGCGCAGGCGGCAGAGAACGGCTGGGGGTTCCTGTCCAAGCCGGTGCGGCCGCCGGCGCTGCGGGCGTTGATGACGCAGTTGTTGGTACGACACAGGGCATAAAGCGGCTACACCTGTCCCCGACCCGAAATGCCGGTAGGGTCGGTTCCCAAACGACCGCCGACCGTGCTGATCCGAGCGGCGAAAGTGCCCTGCRACGAAGCCGCCTTCAACACAGGTCATGCCAYCACCGAACGCTGCGCAGGTWATCGGCGGTCGATCGGGATGCGACCCTACCTCGGTATATGCATGASTAACCTGCGCGATGCACTGCAGCGGTAGGGTCGGTTCCCAAACGACCGCCGACCGTGCCGATCCGCGCGGCGAACGTATGACCTGCGACGAAGCCGCCTTCAACACAGGTCATGCCACCACCGAACGCTGCGCAGGTTATCGGCGGTCGATMGGRATGCGACCCTACCGCTAGGCTGCGGGGTGCCATGGCGCGCAGGCACCGCCCTTGTTCAAGACCGGTAGCGCTTCCTGTGGCGCGACGCGGTTCGTGTTGCTTCGACCGGATCCTCAT
The DNA here is from genome assembly GCF_056395005.1 of Stenotrophomonas sp. 10N36. Lineage (NCBI taxonomy): Bacteria > Pseudomonadati > Pseudomonadota > Gammaproteobacteria > Lysobacterales > Lysobacteraceae > Stenotrophomonas > Stenotrophomonas sp. 10N36. The sequence goes on from NZ_JBFTIS010000023.1 coordinate 24,374, forward strand.
CATCCGCAGCTGAGAGGTCGAAAGGCCTTTTGCCGAGGCGGATTACAGTGCGGAGCATGCCGAGCCACGCGTCTCCGAAGAGCAGTGAAAGCGCTATCGACGTGTAGACCAGCAGGAAAGCAGCCGGGGGAACGATCCTGCTGCCGCCCCCGTTTTGGCATACCGATAGTTCAGCACCAAGGTGTGCAGCGATGACCACCTCGGTCGATAGCAGGCAGGCAGCTGCCACGCGGACGCGGGATACGCGGGCCTTGAAGAGCCCCTTCGACAGGATGTCGAACCTTGAATAGACGACCAAGGCCACCAGCGACAGCAGCCATGACCACAAGAAACTGCCCGGGTAGCCGCTCGATGTGCACTCCATCGTGATCATCAAGCTGCCCAACGCGAACAGGAAGTAACCTGTTCCAAACAACAGGGCGATCTTCAGGCACCTTACGAGGATCTCTTCGCCGGATAGCGACATGGGGTTGGCTCGTCCTTGAGGGGGTGATTGGCTGGGCGTCGTCGAAGGCGAGCGTGTGTCGTCGATTCTGGGCCATGGACCGGTTGCGATGATCGGCCGTATTGGCGGTCGATCGGCATACGCCGCTACCCATCCAGCCCGGCGCCGGCATCGCCTTCCGGCTCCAGCGCCTTCACCAGTACCGCGGCCTGCGTGCGGCTGTGGCATTCGAGCTTTTTCAGGATCGCGGTGACGTGCACCTTCACCGTGTTCTCGGCCAGGCCCAGTTCGTAGGCGATCTGTTTGTTGAGCAGGCCGTCGGCCAGGCACAGCAGCACGCGGAACTGCTGCGGGGTGAGCTGGGCCAGGCGTGCGGCGAGCAGCGCGTCGGATTCGGAGCGCTCCGGTGCCATGGCCGGGAACCAGACCCCGCCATCGAGTACCGCCGCCACCGCCTGGCCGATGGTTTCGGCGGGGGCGGATTTGGGGATGAACCCGGCTGCGCCGAACTGCTGCGCGCGGCGGATCACGCGGGGGTGGTCGTTGGAGGAGACGATGACCACCGGGATGTCCGGGTGCGCGCCGCGTACGTGCAGCAGCGAGGAGAACCCGCGGGCGCCGGGCATGGTCAGGTCCAGCAGCACCAGCTCGATTTCCGGGCGCTGGTCCAGCGCGGCTTCCAGCGTGGCGGCGCTGGCCACTTCGATCACCTGCGCCTGCGGCAGCGACTGGCGCAGGGAATGGACGACCGCCGCGCGCAGCAGCGGGTGGTCGTCGGCGATCAGGACGGTGAGTTCGCTCATGCGGTCCATTGTAATGCGGTTGCCGGGCAGAGCCCGGCACTACGCGGGTGGAGGCCGGCGGCCGTCGTTACCGGTCGTCGCGCTGCCGCATGCTGCCGCGCCAGGCTTCGAGGAACTGGCGGCGCTTGAGGCCGTCCAGGTACACGAGCAGGCCCGGGCCCAGCTGGATGGGGCGGTAGCTGCGCGCGGGCGAGCGGCCTCGTTGCTGGCCCTGCGCGGGCAGGATCGGCATCAGGCGGGCTTCGCGCGAGAGGACCTGCTGGCCGCGGGGTGACAGCAGGTAGTCGAGGAAACGCCGCGCCTCGTCCGGATGCGGGCTGCTGCGGGGGATCACCGCGGTGCGCAGCACCACCAGCGTGTAGTCCTCCGGTTCAACGATGCCCAGCGGTGCACCGGCCTCGATCCGCGCCTGCGCGTAGGAGCCCAGCACGTTGTAGACCAGCGACAGCTTGCCGCTGCTGACCTGGTCGAGCAGCACGCCGGTGCGTTCTTCCAGGTGCACGCCGTTGTCGCCCAGCGCGCCCAGCAGTGCACCGGCAATGCTGCCGCGCTGGCCGTCCTGGGTGGCCAGCAGGTAGCCCACGCTGCTGCGCTCCACGTCGTAGGTGCCCACCCTTCCCTGCAGCGGCGCGTCCGGGGCGCGCAGCAGTTCCAGCAGTTGCCGGCGCGTGTGCGGTACCCGCGCCGCTGGCAGGGTGCGGGTGTTGTAGACGATGGCCACCGGCTCGTAGCTGATCCCGAACGCTTCGTGCCGCCATTGCGCCCACGCCGGCAAGGCGTCGGTCTGCACCGAGCGGTGCGGCAGCGCATGGCCGTCGTTGACCAGCTTGGTCTGCAGGTCCATGCCGCTGCTGATCAGCATGTCCGGCGCCTGCGGACCGCCGCGGTCGCGCAGGTAGCGCGCGTAGATGTCCTGGGTGATCACATCCTCGTAGAGGATCTCGGTGCCCGGGTGCAGGCGCTGGTAGTCGGCGATCACCGTGGCGAACACTTCGATGTCGGTCGAGCCATGGATGCGCAGCTGCGCCACCGCCGGCCCCTTGGCCGGGAAGCGCTGCACATCGCCCGGCGCGGCCAGCGCCGGACCTGCCACCACCAACAACAGCAACAACCACGCGTACTTCATGCATGCATCCTCGGCACGCGGATGGTGGCCACCAAGCCCCCTCCGACGCGGTTGCTCAGGTCGATCTGGCCGCCATGGCTGTCCACCACGCGCTTGACGATCGCCAGGCCCAGCCCGGCGCCGCCTGCTGCGGCTCCTTCGCCGCGCGCGAAACGCTCGAACACGCGCTCGGCGTCGGCCGCGGCAATGCCCGGACCGTGGTCGGCGATGGTCAGCACCCAGTGCTGCGCCTCTTCGGTCAGCGCCACCTGCAGCGTGCCGTCGCCGCCGTACTTGAGGGCGTTGTCGATCAGGTTCTTGATGGCCTCGCGCAGCAGCAGCGCGTCGCCGTGTATCCAGGCTGCCTGTGCGCTCACCGCCAGCTGCACGCGCGGGGCCGGCAGTGCCTGCGGCAGCGCTTCATGCAGTGCCTGGTGCACGGTTTCGGTCAGGTCCACCGGGGCGAAGCGCTGCAGGTTGGCCCGGTGGATCACGCTGGCGTCGCTGAGCAGCTGGTTGAGCAGGCGGCTCATGTGGGTGGCGTTGCGTTCGATGGCGTGCAGGCTGCGCCGCATGTCCTCGGGGTCTTCCTCGTCCAGTGCCAGCTGCGCCTGCGCGCGCAGCGCGGCCAGCGGCGTGCGCATCTGGTGCGCGGCCTCGGCCATGAACGCGCGCAGGGTTTCATTGCTGCCCTGCAGACGGCCCATGAAGTGGTTCAGCGCGCCCACCATCTTGTCCATCTCGCGCGGCACGCTGGCGTCGAGCGGCTTCAGGTCGGACGGTTCACGCCGCGCCAGTTCGCGCTCCATCCGCACCAGCGGGCGCAGCGCGCGGTGCACGCCCAGGCCCACCAGGGCCAGCGACAGCAGCGACAACACGGCGATGGCCAGCAACGCACGGGTCACCATGTCCTGCGCCAGCGCTTCGCGCGCGCGCCGGGTCTGGCCCACCTGCACCCGCACTTCGCCCTGCGCCGACGGCGAGGACACCCGCCGCGACACCACCACGAAGCGCACCTGCTCGCCGCTGTAGAGAGCATCGAACAACTGCGGGCGGTCGCTGGGGGCGTGCGGCGGCAGCGGCAGGTCCGCATACCCGGTCACCGTCTGGTCGCGTGCGTCGGACACGCGATAGAACACGCGGTCTTCCGGTGCCATCGCCAACAGGTCCAGCGCGGCATACGGCAGGTCGACCTGCCATTGCGCCTCCACCAGCGCCACCGAATCGATGATCGACAGCGCCGAGGACACCAGCAGGTGGTCGTAGGAGCGGTTGGCGGCGCGTTGCCCGTAGGCACGCGCGCCGAACAGCAACGCCACCGCAAACAGCGCCAGGAACGCGCCCAGGTACAGCCACAGCGTGTGCCGGATCGAGCCGGAGGTGCGCGGGTCAGTCGTCATCGCCGCCCGCACTGCCGGCATCGTCGCCCAGCGCTTCGAGCAGGTAGCCGCTGCCACGCACGGTCACGATCCGCAGCGGCGCGTCGGCCAGCTTGCGGCGCAGGCGGCCCACGTAAAGTTCGATCGCATTGGGGCCGGCCTCGTCGTCGAAGCCGAACAGGCCGTTGCCGATCTCGTCCTTGCCCACCACCTGGCCCAGCCGCCCCATCAGGATTTCCAGCAGGCGGTACTCGCGGTTGGGCAGTTCGATCGGCTGGCCGTCCAGGCTGACCCGGTGCGAGGCGTTGTCGAACTGGAACGCGCCGATCTGCACCACTTCGCTGGCCTGACCGCGGGTACGCCGCAGCAGCACCCGGCAGCGCGCCTCGAACTCGCGGAAGTCGAAGGGTTTGCCCAGGTAGTCGTCCGCGCCCACGTCCAGCGCCTGCACGCGGTCTTCGATGCCGTCGCGCGCGGTCAGCATCAGCACCGGGGTGCTGTCGCCGCGCTCGCGCATGCCGGCCAGCACGCGCAGGCCGTCCAGCTTGGGCAGGCCGATATCCAGCACCACCAGGTCGAAGCTCTGGTAGCGCAGCACGCTGGCCGCCGCCAGCCCGTCGCTCTGCCAGTCCACCGCGTGGCCACTGCGGCGCATGCGGCGAACGATGGCATCGGCCAGGTCCGGGTTGTCTTCCACCAGCAGCAGGCGCATCGGGTCAATTCGTCGAAGGTGCATGAATGCTAGCGCGAGCGGCCGCTGCCGTGGGCTTCGCTGCACTGCACAAACCCCTGACAGGTGGATGACAGCTTCCCGGCACTAGGCTGCGCCATCGCGTCGCAGTCCCCTGCCACGCCATTGGCGACATCACCGCACTGACGTACCTGGGAGGGTCCGTGGAACTGAACTCACTGCGCTGGCGCACGCCGGCTGCCTGCACCCTGCTGTTGCTGACCGCGCCGGTCTGGGCCGCCGAGGACAACGACGACGACCGCCCGGTCACCGCCACCGTCGGCGGCCGCCTGCACCTGGATTTCGCCGATTTCAGCAACGATGGCCGGGGCACCCCGAACAAGGACGACACCGAGATCCGCCGCGCCTGGCTGGATGTGTCCGGCAAGTTCTTCGTGGTCGACTACAAGCTGGAAGCGGACGTCTCCGGCGACCGGGTGGAGGCCAAGGACGTGTTCGTCAGCCGCAGCTTCGGTGACGCCGGCAAGCTCACCGTGGGCCAGTTCAAGCAGTTCTTCTCGCTGGACGACCGCACCAGCTCCAACTACGGCACCTTCCTGGAGCGCGGCAACGCCGGCACCACGCTGGCCCCGCTGTACCGGCTGGGCGCCTCGTGGCAGGCCGCGCGCGGCGACATGACCTGGGCGGCCAGCGCCTACAGCCTGGAGAGCATCGACGCCTGGCAGGTCAAGGGCCGCGCCGCCGGTGGCCGTGCCACCTGGGCACCGGGCGCCACCGCTGGGGAGGTGCTGCACCTGGGCCTGTCGCTGGCCCACGAGCGCTACGACAACCCCGGTGCCAACGGTGTGCCCGGGCTGAAGATCCGCCCGCGCCCGGCCGGCCACCTGTCCGACAACAGCCGCCTGACCCTGGTCGACTTCTCGGCCGGCCGCGACACCGACGTCAACAAGTGGTCGCTGGAGTACGCGCAGGTGCGCGGCCCGCTGTCCTGGCAGGGCGAGTTCAGCGGCGCCACCTTCGACGACGGCAGCCAGCGCGGCAAGGTACTGGCCGGCTACGGCCTGGTCAGCTGGTTCGTCACCGGCGAGTCGCGCGTGTACGACCGCAAGACCGGCCGCTTCAGTCGGGTCAAGGATTTCCAGCACAAGGCGGGCGCCTTCGAGCTGGCACTGCGCTACGACCAGATGCGCGGCGACCAGCACCTGATCGGCCAGCCGGACCTGCGTGATGCACAGACCGAGGCATGGACGCTGGGCGGCAACTGGTACATGCGCCCGAACCTGCGCTTCATGCTCAACGTGATCGAAAGCCGCAACCGCGATCGCCTGACCGCAACCACGGTGGACCGCACCCGCGCCGTGACCGGCCGCCTGCAGTTCGATTTCTGAGCCTTCCCTTCCGTCTTTCCCCTCCAGGAGTCTGCAGATGATGCTGAGCATCCTCGGCTTTGGCATGGTCATTACATTCATGTATTTGATCATGAGCAAGCGGCTGTCGCCGCTGGTTGCCCTCATCACCATTCCGATCATCTTCGCGCTGCTGGGCGGCTTCGGTGCCGACATCGACGAGATGATGCTGGAGGGCATCAAGAAGATCGCGCCCACCGGCGTGATGCTGATGTTCGCCATCCTGTACTTCGGGGTGATGATCGATGCGGGCCTGTTCGACCCGCTGGTGCGGATCATCCTGCGCTTCGTCAAGGGCGACCCGATGAAGATCGTGCTCGGCACCGCCATCCTGGCGATGCTGATCTCGCTCGACGGCGACGGCTCGACCACCTACATGATCACCGTGTCGGCGATGCTGCCGCTGTACCAGCGGCTGGGCATGAACGCGTTGAACATGACCTGCGTGACCATCCTCGCCGGTGGCGTGATGAACCTCACCCCGTGGGGCGGGCCCACCGCACGTGCGGCCACCGCGTTGCACGTGGACCCGGCCGACGTGTTCGTGCCGCTGATTCCCTCGATGGTGATCGCCTGCGCGGGCGTGCTGCTGCTGGCCTGGTACCTGGGCCTGAAGGAGCGCCGCCGCCTCGGCGTGGTGAGCCTGCCGCAGGGCGGCAGCTGGATGGACAACAGCGTGTCCGATGACGGCAACGCACTGCCCACGGTAGAAGACGCCGAAGACACCAAGCGGCCGAAGCTGCTGTGGGTTAACCTGGCGCTCACCCTGGCGCTGATGACCGCGCTGATCATGGGCGTGCTGCCGATGCCGGTGCTGTTCATGGTCGGCTTTGCGATCGCGCTGGTGATCAACTACCCCAACCTGGCCGAGCAGCGCCGCCGCGTGGTCAACCATGCCGGCAACGTGCTGTCGGTGGTGGCGCTGATCTTCGCCGCGGGCATCTTCACCGGCATCCTCAACAACACCGGCATGGTGGAGGCGATGTCGCACAGCTTCCTGGCGATCATCCCCGACAGCTGGGGCCCGTACCTGGCGGTGATCACCGCGATCGCCTCGATGCCGTTCACCTTCTTCATGTCCAACGACGCCTTCTACTTCGGCGTGCTGCCGATCCTGTCCGAGGCCGCCGGCAACTACGGCATCACCCCGGTGGAGATGGCCCGCGCCTCGCTGGCCGGGCAGCCGGTGCACCTGCTCAGCCCGCTGGTGCCCTCGACCTACCTGCTGGTGGGCCTGGCCAAGGTGGAGTTCGCCGACCACCAGAAGTTCACCCTGAAATGGGCGGTCGCCATCTCGATGCTGCTGATGCTCGGCGGCCTGCTGTTCGGCCTGTACCCGCTTGCGTCCTGATCCGCCTACCAAGGAGCGTTCTGCCATGACCCTTCGCATCGCCTACGTCACCAGCGGTATGGGCAGTGTCGGCACTGCCATCTGCCAGAAGCTGGCCCGCAACGGCCACACCGTGGTGGCCGGTTGCGCACCGAACTCGCCGCGCAAGGCCGGCTGGCTGCGCGAACAGCGCGAGCTGGGCTTCGATTTCATCGCCTCCGAGGGCAACGCCGCGGACTGGTCCTCGACCGTGGCCGCCTTCGCCAAGGTCAAGGCCGAGGTCGGCGAGATCGACGTGCTGGTCAACAACGCCGGCGGCAGCCGCGACGTGCTGTTCCGGCAGATGAGCCCGGACGACTGGAACGCGGTGATGGGCTCGAACCTGCACGCGCTGTTCAACATCACCAAGCAGGTCATCGACGGCATGGCCGCGCGGGGCTGGGGCCGCATCGTGAACATCGGCTCGGTGAGCGCGCACAAGGGCCAGATCGGCCAGGTCAATTTCGCCACCGCCAAGGCGGCCATGCATGGGTTCAGCCGGGCGCTGGCCAATGAAGTGGCCACGCGCGGGGTGACGGTCAATACGATTTCGCCCGGCTACATCGCCAGCCAGTCGATCAGCAGCTTCCCGCCGGACGTGCTGGACCGGTTGGCCGGCTCGGTACCGATCCGCCGCCTGGGCAAACCGGAAGAAGTGGCCAGCCTGTGCGCGTGGCTGGCGTCGGATGATGCGGCGTATGTGACCGGCGCGGATTACGCGGTGAACGGTGGGCTGCACATGTTCTGATGTTTGATGCGTCGAGTTGACGCGTGACCTCCCCCACGAGGTGGCCGCGACGCTGAGAGGCGTTGCGGCTTTTTTTTGGGTTCGTTTGCGTTGTGTGGACGTCGTCTTGGTAGTGCCGGCCGCTGGCCGGCGCCTCGCGATGACGGGTTCATGGGGGTGCCCGCCAGCGGCCCGCCCAACCCGCACCACCCACCAAACGCGAACCCCGACCACCACCGACCAACGGTCGGTGGCTACCGTGGGGTCGTGTTACGTATCCGGTAGRTGCCGACCGTTGGTCGGYACACCCGCGMACCCCAACCGCGATGGACGGTTGGCGGTACCCGCGTTGGTCAGAACTCCGCTGCCACCGTCATGAACACCTGGCGCGGGGCGCTGGCGTGGATGGCGTAGCGGGTGCCGGTGGGGTCGGTCGGGGCGAACGAGCTGAGCTGGCCGGCGTAGCGCTTGTTGGTGAGGTTGGTCGCGTTGAGCGACACCTTGACGTCGCGCAGGCCCAGGCCGGGGCCGAACGAATAGCCCACGCCCGCATCGAAGGTGGTCACGCCCGCCACCGACTGGTCGTTGGTGTAGGTGTAATAGCGCTTGCCGGTGTACTTGGCGCGCAGGCTGGCGAAGAAGCCGTCGCGGTTCCAGCTGATTTCACTGGACGCCATGCGCTGCGGGGTGTCCACGGTGATCTTGCCGGCCACCGGCACGATCGCCCCGCCGGAGGTGTAGTTGTCCTCGTAGGTGGTCTTGTTCCACGACAGCGCGTTGTACCACTGCAGGCCATCCACCGGCTTCAGGATGAAGGTCAACTCGGCACCGCGGCTCTTCACCGAGCCCACGTTGATGAAGCGGGTGATGCACTCCGGGCGCGTGCCCACCTCGATGCTGGTGCACGGGTTGAGCGAGAGCAGGCGGTTGTCGAACATGACGTGGTACGCCGCGATCGAGGCCTGGTACTTTTCGCCGAAGGTGCGGAAGCCCGCTTCCAGCGTCTTGGACTTCTCCGGCTCCAGCCCGGCGCTGGCCGCGAACGATTCCGGCGACACCTGCAGCGGGCCGCCGCTGCCACCGCCGACGAACGCGGCGATGTTCTCCGAGTACGAGGCGAACAGCTCCTGGTTCGGGCTCAGCTTGAAGCCGATACCGGCCTGCGGCAGCACCGATTCCTTGGCGGTCAGCGTGCCCGAGGCGTAGCTGGCCTCGGTGCCCGGCTTGGCGTTGGCGGTCATGCGGGTGTTGGGGCTCTTGATGCCCACATCGACGGTCAGGCGATCATCCAGGAAACGCATGCGGTCCTGCACGTAGAACTGGCGCGTGCGGATGTCGAAGTCCTGGTCGAACAGGCGGCGGTCCGGATGGTTGAGGTAGGCGTCGTCCAGGAACGGACCGGTGATGTAGTAGAAGTTGCGCTCGACGTTGTGGTCGTTGCGCTCGTACCACAGGCCCGCTTCCAGTTCGTGGATGCCCCACTGCCAGCTCAGCGCGGCGGTGATGCCCTGGCGGTTGATGGTGTAGTTCGTGCTGCGGATCGAGATCGGCAGCGCCTGCGCGGTGCCCGGGTAGGACGGCTGGCCCGGTGCCCACCAGTGGCCCTGGCCACGGTTTTCATGGTGGTAGCCGAGCAGCTTCAGGCGCGCGGTGTCGCCCAGCGCCAGGTCGGCATCCAACGCGTACAGATTGTCGTCGCGCAGCGCGCGGCTCTGGTAGTAGGCATCGTCGATGCTGTTGACGCCCCCGCTGAAGGCGCACTTCTGCGCGTCCCGGGTGCCCGGCGCGCAGTACGCGGCGGCCACCGCGCGATCCCAGTCCGGGGCGTAGATGTTCCAGTCATAGCCCAGGCCGCGACGCAGCATGTCCTTGGACAGGTAGGCGTAGTTGGCCTGGCTCACCCGCGAGGTGGCGGCGAACGCACCAAAGCGGTGGTCGCCCACGTTCCACACGGCCTTGGCATTGAACTGGCGCGTGGTCTGGTTCTGGTTCGGCGCGGCCCACATGTCCGAATCCTGGTGCACGCCGGACACATAGGCCGAGAAGCCGTTGAGGTCGCCGGTGTCCACGCGCAGGTAGCCGCGGCGCTGGTTGTCGTCGCCCACGGTCACGCTGGCACGGCCGCCGAATTCGGTGGACGGGTCCTGCGAGAAGTACTGGATGGTGCCGCCCAGGTTGCTGGTGGACGCCACGCCCAGCGAGCCGATGCCCTGCGACAGTTCCGCCCCGGCCAGGTTCTCGGCGATCAGGGCACGCGCGATGCTCAGGCCGTTGTAGTTGCCGTAGCTGTTGTCGCCCAGCGGAATGCCGTCCAGCGTGTAGCCCAGGCGGCTCTTGTCGAAGCCGCGCAGGGTGATGCTCTGCGATTCTTCGTTGGCGCCGAAGGCATCGTTGGACTGCACCGACACGCCCGGCAGGCGGTCGAGGATCTTCTGGCCACTGGTGCCCGGCGGCAGCACCTGCTTGTCCACCGTGCCGATGCGCTGCACCTGGCGGGTTTCACCCTGGCCGATCACCGACACGGTGTCCAGGGTCTGCGCGCTGAGCGCAACGGTGGCATCGGGGCCTGCGTTGGCGGCTACGTCGGCAGCGTGGGCATTGGCGGCGCACAGCGCAATCGCCACGGCGATCGTCAGGGGTCGGGTAAGCATGGTAGTCCGTTGCATGGGGGGTGATGACCTGCGCACTGCAGGTGCGTGACCATCATGCGAGCGCAACATGAAAGGATTCTTACGCCACGGGGTGCGGCGTATGAAATGCGACCCGACGCGCGAAACCGTGCGCGCATGCTCCCCGTATGCACCGCACGTACAATGCCCGCCTTACCGCAACGGCAGGGACAGCAGACAATGAACGAACAAGAGTACGAGGCCACCACGTGGGCGCTGCTGCACGCGCATCTGGTGCAGGCCACGCCGGAACAGCGGCACCTCTATGTGGCGCGCTCCAACTACGGTGACAACCAGCGCGCCCTGGCATGGCTGGCCGACCAGCCCGACCTGGACCGCGCCACGGCGCTGATGCTGTTCTGGAGCGTGGGTGCTGGCGCGCATGCGCAGTACGAAACGCTGGACGACGTGCCCGACTACGATCGCGACACCCACCAGTTCATCGGCTTGGTGCAGCAACGCTTCCTGGACGGTTTCTATGCCGACCACGGTATCGGCTTCGATCCGACCCGGTGGGACGGCGCCGGTCCGAACGAGCATTCGGCCGCCGAACTGCAGCGCGTGCCGGCGCAGATGCTGCAGGCCGTGGATGGCGCGCATCAGATCGATCCGTTCGATGAAGCCTACGACGAGGACTACGACGACGGCCTGCCGATGGCGCTGGTCGAGCAGCTGTACGAACTGGCTGACGTGCATATCGCCTGGGAAGAAGCGAACCCGAGGTAGGTCACCACCGTTGGTGGTGACGCGTCGGGTAGATCACCACCGTTGGTCGTGACGCGTCAGGTAGATCACCACCGTTGGTGGTGACGCGTCAGGTACGTCACCACCAACGGTGGTGACCTACTCGGCGGCCAGCTGGTCCATGCGGATGCGGTTGGCGAACAGCGAAAACGCCAGCATGCCTGCCAGGCCATTGGCGCGGCTGACCCAATGCGGCAACCAGCGCGGCGGGCGCAGGATGCCCTCTTCAAACAGCGGCGCGAACGCGATGGCATCGTGCAGCGACATCTTGCCGGCAAACAGCCAGCGGCAGACCTGCAGGCGGTCTTCGGCCAGCATGTGGCGGAAGAAGGTGTGCACCGACACCAACCCGCGCAGGTACACGGTGTCCTTGGTGAACGCCGCGCCGCCGGTCGGCGGCACGCCGCGGAACACGCGCTGGGCCGAGGCGAAACTCTCTTCGTTGTTCTGCCCGGCCTCGCAGAAGTAGCGGAACACCTGGATGAAATCGGCGCCTTCGCGCGCCATCGCGATGGCTTCGGTGCGCAGGCTGATGCGCTTGAGCCGTTCGATGTCGATGCTGCCGGTGATCTGCTCGGCGAACGTGGCCAGCCCTTCCTGGGTGGCGGTGACCCGCGGCGAGGACAACGCCAGGCTGGGCAGGTGCGGCTGCTCGCGTCCGTTGAGCGCGGTCAACGAATGCACCAGCGCTTCGTGGTGGAACAGCTGCGCGCGGTCGTAGGCGCTGAAGCGCGCACTGGTGCGCAGGCGGATGCGGGTGGGACCGGCGGCGGCCTTGGAAATCAGCTCCGGGTCGAGCTGCACGCTGATGATGCGCGATTCGAAGAAGGCGTCCAGGTCGCTTTGCAGCTGCAGCTGCAGCGCGGTGGCCGAGACCGGCACCTGTTCTTCGGGGGCAAGCAGTTCGTGGTCCAGTTCCTGCGCGATCTGGATGAAGTGGCGCGCTGCCTCGCGGGTACTGGGGCCGTTGCCGGGCAGCGGGTGCTCGGGCGCGCCGAACAGCTCCACCGAGTAGTGGTCCACCGCGGCGGTGCCCAGCGATTCCAGCAGGCCGGCGGCCAGGTCCCAGCTGTGCGCCGAGCGCTGCACATACAGGCCGATGGGATGGGTGGGATCGCACTGGGCGCTGATCGCGGCCAGGGCACGGCGCGTATCGCTGAAGTCCAGCCGGGGATAGGACACCTGGGGCAGCACCGGGTTGCCGCGCGCGACGCTGGCCAGGAACGGCGCCTGCAGCGCGGCTGGCCAACTGGTCAGGCCGAGCAGCTTGATGCCGCCCACCGCCTCCACCAGCTGCGCATCGAGCGCGGTGTGGTGGGCCACCTCACGATCCACGGTCATCGGTGTGTCCATGGGCGGACAATAGCAGCCCCCCATGGGGTGGCTCTACCCGGCGTGGGTTATCGCCGGCCGCCCTTTCCGCCCGGTCGCCACTGCGCGCCCTTGCCCACGTGCTTGCGCTCGATGGCCTGCTGCGCCTGGCGCACCGCCAGCTTGGCCGCCGCGGCCGCCACTTCTTCCTTCAGCTTGAAGTAGTTCAACAGGCGTTCTTCATCCAGCGAGCCGTCTTCGATGGCCGCACGGATCGCGCAGCCGGGCTCACGCTGGTGCGCGCAGTCGCGGAAACGGCATTGCGCCGACAGGGCTTCCACGTCGGAGAAGCCGCCTTCGCTCAAGGCCTCTTCACCGGTCGGCTTGAGCTCGCGCATGCCGGGCGTATCGATCAGGCAGGCACCGGCCGGCAGCGGGATCAAGGCGCGGTAGGTGGTGGTGTGGCGGCCGCGCGAGTCGTTCACACGTACATCGGCGGTTTTCATGCGCTCCTCGCCGAGCAGGGTATTGGTCAGCGTGGACTTGCCCGCCCCCGACGATCCCACCAGCACCACGGTGCGGCCCGCGCCCAGCCACGGCAGCAGCGCCGACGCGCTGGCCGGGTCACGGCCGTTGATGGCCAGCAGCGGGATGTCCTGCGCGGCCAGCTCTTCCAGCACGTCCAGGGCATCCTGGCTGTACTCGGTCTGGTCGGCCTTGGTCAGCACCACCACCGGCTGCGCGCCGCCACCGCCCACCAGCAGCAGGTAGCGCTCGATCCGGCGCGGGTTGAAGTCCGCGTCCAGCCCGCACACGATGAACACAGTATCGATGTTGGCCGCGATCACCTGCTGGTGGTAATGCTCGCCGGCCGCCCCGCGCTTGATCGCGGTGCGCCGCGGCAGCAGCGCGATGATCTTGATGCCGTCCAGCAGCACCCAGTCGCCCACCGCCGCGCGTTCATGGCTGGGAAACCGCGGCCGCTGCCACTCCGGCGGGGATTCGGTCTTGATCGCCGCATCCGGCATGTCGGCCACGATGTAGCCGGTACGGTGCTGCTCGATCACCCGGCCCGGACGGGCCTGCGGGTGGGCATCGAACAAGGCCTGCCAGCTGGGCAGCTCGGGGGCGCCTGCCCAGGRCCAGCCTATGGTCTGCAGGGCGCGGAAATCGATCGGTTCGCTCATCGCCCCATTCTACCCTCCCACGCCGCTCCGGCCGGGCCCGGCAACTGCCCGCCAACAATGGGGTTTTGGCCCCGGCGGGGCTTGCCCCGCAACGCACCAATTCCGCTACCATGCAGATTCCATGCCCTCCAACGGCCCAGTCATGTCCACGCCCCCGATCAAGCCGCTTGCCACCCGCGAGCGCCTGTCCGAAGTCCGCTACGAGATCCGGGGCGAACTGGCGCGGCGAGCGCGTGAGCTGGAGGCCCAGGGGCGCAAGCTGATCAAGCTGAACATCGGCAACCCGGGCAACTTCGGCTTCCGCGCACCGGAACACCTGCAGCGCGCGATCGCCGACGACATGGGCCGCACCGACCCGTATACCCACCAGCAGGGCCTGCCGGAGGCCCGCGAGGCCATCGCCGCCGCCTACGCCCGGCGTGGCGCGCCCGATGCGCACCCGGACCGGGTGTTCGTCGGCAATGGCGTCAGCGAGCTGATCGACCTGTCGCTGCGCGCCCTGCTCAACCCCGGCGATGAAGTGCTGGTGCCCTCGCCCGACTACCCGCTGTGGTCGGCGGCCACCATCCTCAACGACGGCCGCCCGGTGTACTACCGCTGCGCCCCGGAGAACGGCTTCCAGCCGGACCCGGTGGAAATCGAGACGCTGGTGTCCTCGCGCACCCGCGCCATCGTGCTGATCAACCCGAACAACCCCAGCGGCGCCAGCTACTCGCGCGACCTGCTGGAGCGCATCGTCGCCATCGCCGCCAAGCACAACCTGCTGCTGATGGTCGATGAGATCTACGACCAGATCCTGTACGACGACGCGCAGTTCCACCCGGTGGCCCCGCTGGCCGGCGAGCATCCGTGCATCACCTTCAGCGGGCTGAGCAAGGTGCACCGCGCCTGTGGCTGGCGGGTGGGCTGGGCGATGCTGTCCGGTGCAGCCGAACGGCTGGGCGAGTTCCGTGCGGCGATGGACCTGCTCAGCGCGCTGCGCCTGTGCGCCAACGTGCCCGGCCAGTACGCCATCGATGCGGCCGTCAACGGCCCGGACACCGTCTCGGCGCTGTGCGCACCCGGTGGCCGCCTGTATGAAACCCGCCGCGCGGTGATCGAGGCCTGCAACGCCAGCGAGCACCTGTCGCTGGTGGCACCGGCCGGCGCGCTGTACGCCTTCCCGGCGGTGGTCGGGCCGGCGGCCCGCAGCTTCGACGACCACGATTTCGCGCTCGAACTGATGAACGAGGAAGGCGTGCTGGTGGTCCCGGGCTCGAGCTTCAACGTGCCCTACCGCCACCACTTCCGGGTCACCCTGCTGCCCGAAGCAGAGGTGATGCGCGATGTCTTCGCCCGCATCGACCGCGCGTTGGCCCGGCGTGCCGAAGCGAATACCAAAGTAGTGCCGCTGAAGCCGCGCAGCGCGGTGGCCTGAGTGGCGCTGTCCTATCTGGCCCTGGGCGACTCCTACACCATCGGCGAAGGGGTTGAACCGGCCGCGCGCTGGCCACTGCAGCTGGTGGCCGGCCTGCGCGACATCGGCGTGGCGGTGGACGACCCGCAGATCATCGCCACCACCGGCTGGACCACTGACGAGCTCGAGGCCGGCATCGATGCCGCCGCGCCGCAGGGGCCGTTCGGCCTGGTCAGCCTGCTGATCGGGGTGAACGACCAGTACCGCGGCCGCAGCGTGGACGACTACCGCCCGCGCTTCACCGCGCTGCTGCAGCGCGCACTCGGCTTTGCCGGCGATCGCGCGCAGCGCGTGCTGGTGCTGTCCATTCCCGATTGGGGCGTGACCCCGTATGCGCGCGAGAACAACCGCGACCGCGTGCAGGTCGGGCAGGAACTGGACGCCTACAACGCGGCCGCCGCCGCGATCTGCGCCGAACATGGCGTGTCGTTCATCGACATCACCGACCTCAGCCGGGCACCCGGCGGCGAAGCGGTGATGCTGGTCGACGATGGCCTGCATCCCTCTGCGGCGATGTACGCGCTGTGGGCCGAACGCGCCTTCCAGGTGGCGCGCGTGCAGCTGGCCGACGAGGTGCCGCGCTGAGCACGGACGCCCTGCCACTGGCCAAGGAACAGGCCCGCCGCATCGCTGACGCCTTCATGCCGGCCCAGCGCTTCGGCAACCGACGCGATTACTACTACAGCCGCGGCAAGCTCGGCAGCGATCCGCTGTACCCGGGCGTGCTGGCCGCGCTGGCGCCCGCGCACGGCGCCCTGCTCGACATCGGCTGCGGCCTGGGCCTGCTGGCGCACGTGCTGCGCCAGGCCGGGCACCGGCAGCCGTACCTGGGCGTGGACATCGATGCGGACAAGATTGCCCGCGCGCAACGCGCCGGGACGCGCGCGGCGCTGGCCGATGCGCGTTTCGACTGCCTGGATGCCAGTGCCACCCTGCCCGCCCACCACGGCAGCGTGGCGCTGCTGGATGTGCTGCAGTACCTGCCCGCGCACGCCCAGACCGGGCTGCTGCAGGCGGCGGCGGCCCGCGTGGCACCGGGCGGGCGGCTGGTGATCCGCACCACCCTGGCCGACAACAGCGGCCGCGACCGCACCACCCGCATCACCGACATGCTGGCGCACCTGGTGGGCTGGATGGGCACGCGCCCGCGCCACTACCCGGACGCCGCCAGCGTCCGCGCGCCCCTGGAAGCGGCGGGCCTGCACCTGCAGATGCGCCCGCTGTATGGCAACACCCCGTTCAACAACTGGCTGGTCAGTGCCGAGCGGCCCGCGCTTGCCTGAGGGTCGCGCGCAGCGCGGCGCACGCGCATACTCGCGCCCCGATACCGGCATGGAGCCCGCATGACCCCGCCGTCGCCTCGACATTCCGCCCTGGGCATCGCCGCGCTGGTGATCAGCCTGTGCGGGCTGGTGATGTTTGCGATCAGCGCGCACTACGCGCATACCCCGGCCCATGCGCAGATGCAGACGCTGCCGGTGGTGCTGCTGGTGGTGGTGTGCATCAGCATCGGCCTGGCCGTGCTGGCCACGGTGATGGGCATCGGCAGCCTGCTGCAGCACCGCCGCCGCCGGGTCACCGGGGTGCTGGCGCTGGGGCTGGCGGTCACCCTGTTGCTGGCCCAGGTGTCACTGGTCAGCTGGATGCGCCAGCAATGGCAGCACGCGCACCCGGTGGCAGGCAGCGCGCAGCGGTAACGCGGCGGCCGGTGGCGCCTAGGCCGCGTCGGGCAGGACCGCGCTCAGGCCACGATCCTGCAGGGCCTGCAGCACCGCTTCGATGATCGCCAGGTTGTGCCCGTGGGCCGCCCCCTCATGCAGCAGCACGATGGCGCCCGGCCCCAGGTCGGCCACGATGCGCTCCACCACGGCCGCCGGCTGGCAATCGACCCCGTCAAACCCGCGCGCGCTCCAGCCCACGCGGGTGAGCTGCCACTGCGCCAATGCCGGGGCCACGAACGGATTGGTCATGCCCACCACCGAGCGGTACCAGCGCGGCGGCTGCCCGGCGATGGCGGTCAGCGCCTGCTGGCACTGCGCGATCTCGTCGGCCATTGCCGCCCGCCCGAGCCGCCAGAAGCGGGTCTGCGGGTGGCGGTGGCTGTGGTTGCCCAGGCTGTGGCCGCGGGCCAGCATCTGCCGCACCAGTTCGGGCTGGGCCAGGGCCCGTTCGCCGACCAGGAAGAAGGTGGCCTTGGCCTGGTAGCGGTCCAGCAGGTCCAGCACGGCCGGGGTTTCGGGCGAAGGGCCGTCGTCGATGGTCAGCCACACCCGGGGCGCGCTGCCCGGCAGGCGGCTGAGCACGGGGGCATAGAAGCGGCTGTTGGGCAGGAACACGGGCACCATGAACAGCGCGTGCGAGGCCACCATCAGCGCCAGCCCGACGGGCCAGCCCAGGCTCACCCACGCCAGCACCACCAGCAGCTGTGAGACCAGCAGCCAGGGCAGCCAGCGCCAGGGGCGCAGGGGAATGCGATGCAATGTTTCCGGTACGGTCATGCCCCATGATGCCATGCGGCGTAGAATGACCGGTTCCAAACGCCGGACCCGACCGTCATGTCCCTTGATCCCGCCCTGCGCTCGCGCATCGAATCCATCCTCACCGCCAACCGCGTCGTGCTGTTCATGAAGGGTCAGCCGAGCATGCCGCAGTGCGGTTTTTCGGCCAAGGCCGTGGGCGCGCTGCAGGACCTGGGCGTGGAGTTCGCCCACGTCAACGTGCTGGCCGACGCGGAGATCCGCGAAGGCATCAAGGCCTACGGCGACTGGCCGACCATCCCGCAGCTGTACATCGACAGCGAGCTGGTGGGCGGCAGCGACATCATTCTGCAGATGGCCGGCAGCGGTGAGCTGAGCAGCGTGCTGGGTCTGGCCGCACCGGACCGCACGGCCCCGTCGATCACGGTGACGCCGGCAGCGGTTGAGATGCTGCGCGGCGCGCTGGCCGATGCACCGGGTGCGTCGCTGCAGCTGGGCATCGATGCGAACTTCCAGCCAAACTTCCAGCTGGCCCCGCACGACGACAATGCGATCGCGGCCGAGTCCAACGGGCTGCGCGTGCAGTTCGATCTGGCCAGCGCGCGTCGCGCCGAGGGCATCACCATCGATTGGGTGGACGATATCCGCGGCAAGGGTCTGGCGATCGACAATCCGAACGCGCCGCGTGCAGTGAAGGAATTGGCGGTACGCGATGCCGACGACCAGCTGCGTGCCGGCCGCCTGATGGTGGTGGACGTGCGCCCGGCCGACGAGCGCGCGATCGCATCGATCAACGCGTCGTTCGAGACGTTCGACGGTGACAACCGCGCCCGTCTGGAAGCCCTGCCGAAGGACACCGCGCTGGGCTTCCTGTGCCACCACGGCGGCCGCAGCGCACAGGCCGCCGAGCAGTTCCGCGCCCTGGGCTTCACCAACGTGCACAACATCACCGGCGGCATCGACGCCTGGTCGAACGAAGTGGACAACAGCGTGCCGAAGTACTGATCGACCTCAGTTCAATGCTCAAAGAAAAACGCCGGCAATGCCGGCGTTTTTCGTTTTCTGTTCTGAAGCCAAAGCAGCTTGGCTGTGACGTCTAGGGCTGGGCGGGGGTGTGGGGATTCACGGGACACGCCGTAAATCCGTCCCTGGAGGCTCGTGGGCGCCATCCATGGCGCCCAACGGTCCCGCGAACCCCCACACCCCCACCCCTGACAGTTGGCCGGTAGCCACGGCAAAAAGCGCACAGCGCAAGCAGTGCCCGCTGATTCGAGTGGTTCGAGCGGTCTGAGTAGTTCGAGGTGTTAGAGGTAATGCTCCACCGCTCTTTCGTCGCGCACCCGCACACTGTCAGAGGGTGGGTACGGGTGGGTTGGCGGGACCGTTGGGCGCCATGGATGGCGCCCACGAGCCTCCAGGGATGGATTCACGGCGTGTCCCGCCAACCCACCCGTACCCGCCCAGCCAGCGCAGGCGCGCACCCGCCGCTGTTGCAGTTGCAGTTGCAGTTAGCTGTTGAAGTTGCAGTTAGCTGTTAGCAGTTGCTCCCGCTCTTCCAACCTCACCCCGCAAACCCACCCTCGGCCAGGTAATCCAGCTCCTCCGGCGTCGGCATCCGGCCCAACACCGCGTTGCGGTGCGGGAAACGGCCGAAGCGGCGGATGATGTCGCGGTGCAGCTCGGCGAACTGCAGGTATTCCTTATCGCCCAGCACATCGAACATCGCCACCGACCGCTCCTGGTCCTGCGGATCTTCCGAATGCTCGAACGGCAGATAGATGAACGCACGCAGCTTCGGCACCAGCTGCAGATCCAGCCCCTCCTCCACCGCGCGCATCGCGTAGTGCCGCGCCAGACCGTCGGTCGCGTAGGAATGGGCCGTGTCGCGGAAACAGTTACGCGGGAACTGGTCGAGCAGAATCATCAGCGCCAGCGCACCGTCCGCGCTGCCCAGCCAATGTTCGCGCCCACGCCGCGCCGCCGCGAAGTGTTCCTCCAGGAACGCCTCGCGGAACCGCGCATCGAACGCGTCATCGCGCGTGAACCATTGTTGTGGGCCGGCATCGCGCCAGAACTCCACCACTTGTACCGCCACGTCCATTCACTACCCCTGAGGGCGGAACGTCGCCAGGACGCCCGCCGGTTCCATTGCCATCACTCGTCAAAACGCAGGTGGCGGACCGACTTGCCGTTGCGCCGTATAAGCTTAAGCGCCTCGATACCGATCTGGATATGGTTTTCGACGAACTGCGAACTGACCTTGGCGTCGGACGCCTCGGTTTTCACCCCGTCCGGGATCATCGGCTGGTCGGACACCAGCAGCAGCGCCCCGATCGGGATGTGGTTGGCAAAGCCGGCCGCGAACAACGTGGCCGTCTCCATATCGATGGCCATACAGCGCATCAGCCGCAGCTTCTCCTTGAACGCCTCATCGTGCTCCCAGACCCGGCGGTTGGTCGTATACACCGTGCCCGTCCAGTAATCATGGCCCAGATCGCGGATGGTGGTGGACACCGCCCGCTGCAGCGCAAAGGCCGGCAGCGCCGGCACTTCCGGCGGCAGATAGTCGCCCGAGGTGCCCTCGCCGCGGATCGCCGCGATCGGCAGGATCATGTCGCCCAGCTGGTTCTTGCGCTTCAGACCGCCACATTTGCCCAGGAACAGCACCGCCTTGGGCATCACCGCTGACAGCAGATCCATCACGATCGCCGCGTTGGGGCTGCCCATCCCGAAGTTGATCAGCGTGATGTCATCGCTGGTGACGCTGGCCATCGGCCGGTCCATGCCCTGTACCGGCGCGCCGGTGAGGTGGGAAAAGGTGTGCAGGTAGCCTGCGAAGTTGGTCAGCAGGATGTGCTGGCCGAACTGGTCCAACGGCACGCCGGTATAGCGCGGCAGCCAGTTTTCGACGATTTCCTGTTTGTTCTTCATAGTGCGCGTGCGGTCCGGCAAATGGTTCCAGTGTGCCTATTCTGCGGGTGCGCACCCAACAAGCAAGAAAAAGGCGGCCAATGGCCGCCTTTTTCCGTGTTGCCGTTACGGTTGGATCAGAACTGCACGGACCAGCGCGCGGTGGCACCGTGGTCACGCGACTCGCTGCCGAACTGGCCGTTGTAGCCCAGTTCCAGCTGGTTGCGCGGGCTCAACCAGGCCGACAGGCCCAGCTCGGCCACCACCGCGTGGTCGGCGATGGCCGCGCCACTGACGGTGTAGCCGCTGCCACCGGCCAGGGCCAGGTTGGCCACCTGGTTGCGGTCGCCCGACGCGCGGCGGTAACCCACCCCGCCACGCACGTGCAGCCAGCTTTCCTGCTGCCACGCCGTCTTCAGGCCACGGTCGAAGCGCACACCGGCGGTGCCGATGGTGGTGCGGGTATCGGCCACGTTGCCGTGCAGCGCAGCCGCGCCGCCCTGCTCGTTGACGCCGTCCACATCCACTTCCACGCGCGCCAGCTGCAGGTACGGCTCCAGGCCCGCTTCGGCGCCGCCGATGCGGTAGGCACCTTCGACGAACAGCTGGCGGGTCTTGGCGTCGTAACGCGCGGTCAGTGCGTCCTGGAACCCGGCGAAGGCCAGTTCGCGGCGGCTGTCCACTTCGTGACGGGTGTAGCCCAGACCGGCGCGCAGGCCGAACCCACCCCACTGGTTGCCCACGTAGGCACCCAGGTGGGTGTTGTCGATTTCCGCACGGGCGCGACGGCCCTGGGCCTGCTTGGCGTCGGTACGCCCGGTACCGATCAGACCGCCCACCTGCCAGCCGCCCGTGAAGCGGTGGTCAGCACCGACCAGCAGCCCGCTGGTGTTGCTTTGCGTGCGTGCCGCATTGGCATCACCGTCGAGCTTGCCGCTGCCGCCGATGGCCTGCACCCAGGCACCGGTGGCGGCAGCATCGCCCGCACCTGGTGCACGCGCGCCGACACTGCGGCTGAGCGCCGCATCGCGCAGGTAACGGCTGCTTTCCACCAACGCCATCGGCGTGGCGGCATGCAGTTCACCGCTCAAGGCATCCAGTGCCGCGCCCACCTGGGCCGGGAACAGCTGGGTCAGCGGCTTGGGCAGGCCCTGGTTGATGCCTAGACTGTCGGCGCTGGTGGCCACGCCGAGTTGATTGGCGGTTACCGCCGCGCTGGCCAGCGCGTTGCCGCGGGCCACGTCGATCTGCACGCCGTTGGCACCGTAGCCCAGGCTGAAGGCCAGGAACGGCGAGAACGAGGAGAAGTCCACGTTGGCGAAGGTGCCGTTGACGCCGCCGTCGGCCTGCAGGAAGTTGAACTGCTCGCCCAGGTAGTAGATGCCCACTTCCGGCAGTGCCTTCAGGGTGCCGTCCAGGCTGGCGGTACCGGTCACGTGCAGCGTGTCGCTGCGGCTGCCCGGGGCCAGTTCGGCCAGGTAGGTGCCGCTGGCGGTCTGCACGTAGTCGCCATCGATGGTCAGCGTGCCGATCGAGTTGCCCGGCGCGATGATGCCTTCCACGCGGGTGTCGCCGAGACGGCCGATACCCTGCAGCGCGCCCTTGGCGCCGACCAAGGTGCTGCCGCCGGTCTGCACGCCGTTGAACGAGACCACGCCGCCGCTGATGGTCAGGTCGGTGTTGTCGAGCACGCCGCTGGCGGTGACGCGGCTGCTGCCGCCGATGCTGTTGAAGCTCATGTCGCGCAACGTGCCATTCAGCAGGAACTGGCCGCCGGCGACGTCCAGCGACGCCGTCAGTGCATTGACACCGTCCAGTTCCAGCACGCCCTCACGCACGACGGCGCCGTTGAAGGTGTTGTCGCCGCTCAGACGCAGCCAGCCGATACCGGACTTGGTCAGCTTGCCCGGACCGCCGATGTCGTTGGTCCAGTCGTCCCATGCATCGCCTTCCCACACCTTCAGGCCACCGGCCTTCTGGTTCATCACCACGTCGGTGTCCACACGCAGCTGGCCGTAGCCTTCGACGGCCTTGGCCAGGTTCATCAGGCCCCAGCCGTAGACGTCGTCCACGCCCTTGGCACCGAGATCGGTGGCGGTGGTCAGCAGCACATCGCGCACCTGCGCGTTGTCCAGGTACGGGAAGCGTTCGAACAACAGGCCCAGTGCGCCGGTGACGTGCGGGGCCGCCATCGAGGTGCCGCTCAGGTCCTCGTAGCCGTAGGTGGGCGTCTGTCCCAGAACATCGAGCGTGAGGTTGCCGTCCTCGTCATACAGATCGGCGTCGATCTGCGAATCCGGACCATACACGGTCGAGGTGATGTTCGAGCCGGGCGCGGCAAGGCACCAGTTGGCCGCCAGGCCGCAGCGCATGGAGCGATCGCTCAGCTCCAGCTCCTCATTGACGTTGACCACGGCCAGCCAGTACGGCTCGACATCGGCGAAGGCGCGCGGCAACGACGCGTACATGCCGGCGATCGGCGCTTCTTCCGGCGATGGGTTGTACGCGTCGGTGTTGCCGGCTGCCCAGACCTGGATCAGACCGCTGCTTCGCGAGCCTTCTGCCATGGCGGCCAGCTGGCCGGCGAACACCGGGTGGGACTGATAGTAATCCAGCATTTCGGCGCTGTCCGGCTCGGCCGACAGACCCCAGCTGTGGTTGACCGCACGTGCGCCCTGCGCGTTGAGCTGCGCGTAAAGCTGGGGGAAGATCGAATCATCAGCACCCAGTGCCGCCACTGTCTGCGACGAGGGATACAGCTTCCCATTGATCTCGACGATGGACAGGTAGCTCACGCTGTTGGAGAACAGGCGTGCGACGCTCAGGTCCGCACCGAAGGCTACGCCGTGCGTACCGTTTCCATCGCGATTGGCCGCAATGGTGCCTGACACGTGCGTACCGTGGACCTGGTAGCTTGCCCCTTCGAAATAGCCATTGCGATTGAACAGGTCCGCATACTCCGGATCCAGGATCTGATAATCGACCGCCACTTGGTCACCATCGCTGCTGAAGCACCCGCCCGGGCCATCCACGATGGTGGTGTTGGTGCACAGGCTGCCGTCGCCGAGCACGTCGGCCAGATGGATGCTGCGGTGGTCCTTGCCGGCAAACTCATCGTGGGCCAGGCCGGTGCCACTGTCGAACACGCCCAGGCGGATGCCCTTGCCGGTCAGGCCGCGCGCATAGGCAGCGTCGGCGTTGATGGCCTGCAGGCCCCAGTCGGCGTTGAACTCGTCGGTGCGCCAGCTTTCGGGATCGCCGGCATTGCCCAGTACCGGGGAGGGAGCCTCGGCGGTCGGACGCACCGACGCGACGGCGCGGGGGGTCACATCGACCCGGGCACTGTCCAGGCCGTAGGCGGCGCGCTGGACCTGGCGCTGCTGCTGGTAAGCATCGAGTACGTCGGCATTGGCCTGGGCGATGCCGGGCAGTGCGAGCGCGGCAATCAGGGTGCCGGTGATGGCCGACGCCAGCACGCTGCGCGAGGGCTGGCGGGACGAAGCGGAGTAACGCTGTTTCATTGAAATACCTTCCATGAGTGGTGCACGTGCCGAAAAATTCGAGCAGATTCACAAGCGACGGGCGCAGGGCCCGCCCCCGAGCGTAACGCAAAGTTTACGATTGGTTCACTGTTTTTCATGATCACGTAACAATTCCTAATAGCCCGCACCCGTGCAGTTCGTCACTTGGCAAGCGCCCCCCGGTCCGGCTAGCGTCGTCGGCTGCGTCCAGGTGAACCCGGGGAATCCATGCACAAGTTGTTGAGCGTCGGCGTCGGCCTGGCGTTGTTTTCGATCGGCCTCGCGCCTGCGCCCGCCGCCTCGCGCTTCGTGCAGGACCCCTACCCCAGCACCTATGCGCCGATCGCCTCGGCACCGGTGCTGATCAGCAACGCCACCGTGCTGACCGGTACCGGCACGCGCCTGGACAACGCCGACGTACTGCTGCAGGACGGCCGCATCCGCGCGGTGGGCAGCGCGCTGGAGGCACCGGCCAACGCGGTGCGGATCGATGCGGCCGGCAAGTGGGTCACCCCCGGCATCATCGACGTGCATTCGCACCTGGGCGTCTACCCCAGTCCCGGGGTAAGCGCGCACAGCGACGGCAACGAGATGACCGCGCCGGTCACCGCCAACGTGTGGGCCGAGCATTCGGTGTGGCCGCAGGACCCGGGCTTTGCCGCCGCGTTGGCCGGGGGCGTGACCGCGATGCAGGTGCTGCCCGGGTCGGCCAACCTGGTGGGCGGGCGCGGGGTGACGCTGAAGAATGTGCCGGCCACCACCTACCAGGCCATGAAATTCCCGGGCGCGCCATGGGGCCTGAAAATGGCCTGCGGCGAGAACCCCAAGCGCGTGTACGGCGGCGGCAAGGGCGTGGCCCCGGGCACCCGCATGGGCAACGTGGCCGGGTACCGCGCGGCCTTCATCGATGCCAGCGAATACATCGCCAAGAATGCACCGAAGAAGCAACAGAAGAAGCGCTGGTTCAGCGGCAGCGACAAGGGCGACAGCGCCGGCGATACCGGCGGCAAGCGCGACCTCAAGCTGGATACGCTGGCCGGTGCGATCCAGGGCGACATCCGCGTGCACATCCACTGCTACCGCGCCGATGAAATGGCCACCATGCTCGACCTGTCCAAGGAATTCGGCTTCAAGATCGCCGCCTTCCACCACGCGGTGGAGGCCTACAAGCTGTCCGACCGGCTCGCCGCCGAAGGCGTGTGCGGCGCGCTGTGGGCCGACTGGTGGGGCTTCAAGATGGAAGCGTTCGACGGCATCCAGGACAACATCGCGCTGGTCGACCGCCCGGCCAACAGCTGCGCGATCGTGCACTCCGATTCCCCCGAGGGCATCCAGCGGCTCAACCAGGAAGCGGCCAAGGTGATCGCCAACGCGCGCCGGGCCGGGATCGAGATCGCCCCGGAGCGCGCGATGATGTGGCTGAGCTACAACGCGGCGCGCTCGCTCGGCGTGGAGAAGCAGACCGGCAGCCTGGAGGCGGGCAAGATGGGCGATGTGGTGGTGTGGAACGGCAGCCCCTTCAGTTCCTACGCGCAGGCCGAACAGGTGTTCATCGACGGCCACCAGGTGTACGACCGCCGCGATGCACGGCGGCAGCCGCTGTCGGACTTCATGCTGGGCCAGGAGGTGGCTCCATGAGCCGGGTTCTGCTCGTTTCTGCGCGGTGCCGGGCGTGGCTGGGCACGACCGCGCTGCTGATGCTGGCCACCCTGCCCGTGCACGCGCAGGACCTGCTGGTGCGCAACGCCATGGTGCATACCGCCAGCGCGCGCGGCAGCCTGGAACACGCCGACGTGCTGGTCCAGGGCGGCATCATCCGCGCGGTCGGTGCCGGCCTGGTCGCACCGGCCGGCGTCAGCGTGGTCGAGGCGGCGGGCAAGCCGCTGACCCCGGCCCTGTTCGGTGGCATCACCGACATCGGCATCGAAGAGATCTCGGGCGAGTCGGCCACGGTGGACAGCACGTTGAAGCTGGACGACCAGCCGCTGCGCCCCGAATTCGACGTCAGCCTGGCCTTCAACCCCGCGTCGGTGTTGATTCCGGTGGCGCGGCTGGATGGCATCGGCTTCACCGCCTTGGGCGCCAACAGCGGCGGCGGCTTCATCGCCGGCCAGGGCGGGGTGATGCGGCTGGACGGCAGCGCCGATCCGATCGGCCCGCTGGCGCTGTACATCCGGCTGGGCGCGGCGGGTGCGGAACTGACCGGCAACTCGCGCGCGGCGCAGTGGATGCTGCTGGAGCAGATGGTCAGCGAAGCGCGCGGGCGCGTGCCCGCCGATTCCCCGCATGCCCTGCTCACCCCCGCCGGGCGCGCCACGCTGGCACGCTACCTGGCCGGGCAAGGCCGGCTGGTGGTGCAGGTGGACCGTGCCGCCGACATCCGCCAGCTGCTGCGCTGGGCCGGCCGCGAGAACGTGAAGATCGCCATTGCCGGCGGCACCGAAGCGTGGCGCCTGGCCCCGCAGCTGGCGCAGGCCAACGTGCCGGTGTTCGTGGATGCACTGGGCAACCTGCCCAGCAGTTTCGACCAGCTCGGTGCCACGCTGGAAAACGCCGCGCGGCTGCGTGCCGCCGGGGTGCAGGTCAGCTTCGCCCAGCGCGACGACGCCTCGCACAACGCGCGCAAGATGCGCCAGCTGGCCGGCAATGCCGTGGCCAACGGCCTGCCCTGGCAGGACGGCCTGGCCGGGCTGACCCGGGTGCCGGCGCAGGTGCTGGGTGTGGGCGATCGCATCGGCAGCATCGAGGTGGGCAAGCTGGCCGACCTGGTGCTGTGGGAGGGCGACCCGCTCGACGTGGGCCACTATGCCGAGCAGGTCTGGCTGGGCGGCCGCGCCATGCCGATGCGCTCGCGGCAGACCGAGTTGCGCGACCGCTACATGACCCCGGCGTCGGCCGAACCGCGCGCATACTCGCGCTGAGCCCCATCCTGCGGCGGGCATGACGCCCGCCGCGCCGTCCCCCGGGAGTGCCCATGGCGCTGCGCTGGTATTTCGATTTCGTCTCGCCGTTTGCCTACCTGCACTGGCAGCAGCTCAAGGCCCTGCCGCAGTTCGAGCGGATCATCCCGGTGCCGATCGCGCTGGGGGCGGTGCTGCACCATCTGGGCAACCTGGGGCCGGCCGAAATCCCGGCCAAACGCCGCTTCACCTACCGCCAGGTGCTGTGGCAGGCGCAGCAGCAGGGCGTGCCGCTGCGCTTCCCGCCCGGGCACCCGTTCAACCCGCTGGCCGCACTGCGGCTGTGCCTGGCCGCCGGTGCCACCCCGGCATCGGTGGACATCCTGTTCAACTGGATCTGGCGCGACGGCCACGCCGCCGACAGTGCCGCCGCCCTGGCCCTGCCCGGCGCCATGCTGGACGTGGCCCATGTGGCCGAGGCGATCAGCGCGCCCGACGTCAAGGAGCAGCTGCGGCGCAACACCGATGCGGCCATCGCCGCCGGGGTGTTCGGGGTACCCACCCTGTCCATCGACGGCGAGCTGTACTGGGGCAACGACGCACACGCGCTGATGCAGGCCGTGCTGGCCGATCCCGACACGGTCCAGGGCGGCGAGTGGGACCGGGTGGATACCCTGCCGGTGGCGGTCCAGCGCAGCCGCTGACCCCACGCCGGGTCCCCGGTCAGGCAGCGGCGGCGGTTTTGGGATAGCTTTCACAGTTCCGAACCTACAACCTGCCCGGAGGGGGGCTCAGGATGCGCATCGGAATCGTCGTCGACTCTGCCTGCGATCTGCCGCAGGACTTCATTGAACAACACAACATCGTGCTGCTGCCGATCACGGTGCGCATCGGCGAAGCCGTGCTTGCCGACCACCGCGACGAGCAGGCCACGCTCAGTTTCCTGCACGCCCACGTGGCCGAACACGGCGCCGAAGCGGAGACCATTCCGTTCAGCGTCACCCAGATCCGCGACCTGTTCCTGGGCAAGCTGGTGATCGATTACGACCATGTGTTCTGCATGACGATCACCAAGACCCGCAGCCCCATCCACGACAACGCGATGCAGGCGAGCTTCGCGATCCTCAACGACTACAAGCCGGTGCGCCAGGCGGCAGGCTTCAACTCGCCGTTCGCGCTGCGGGTGCTGGATACCCAGAACCTGTTCGCCGCCCAGGGCGTGACCGCGGTGGAAGCGGTGCGCCTGCGCGAGAGCGGGGCCAGCGTGCAGCAGATCCGCGAACGGCTGGAAATGCTGGCGCAGAACGTGCACGGCTACATGGTCACCCGCGACCTGTACTACATGCGCGCCCGCGCACGCCACAAGGGGGACCGCAGCGTGGGCCTGCTCAGCGCGGCGCTGGGCAGTGCCCTGGACATCAAGCCGGTGCTGCACGGGTACCGCGGGCAGACCGGCCCGGTGGCCAAGATCAAGGGCTTCGACAACGCGGTGCAGAAGCTGTTCGACTTCGTCGGCCAGCGGGTCAAGGCCGGGCTGATGACGCCCACCGTGTGCGTCAGTTATGGCGGCGAGCTGGCCGACCTGCAGGCGCTGCCGGGCTATGCCAGCCTGCGCCAGACCTGCGAGGCGCACGGCGTGCAGATGTTCGAAGCGGTGATGAGCCTGACCGGCATGGTCAACGTGGGAAAGGGCGCACTCACGGTGGGGTTTGCCGACGGGCCGCATACCTTCAGCGCGTAGTGCCGGGCTCTGCCCGGCAACCACCGCCGCGATCTGCCCGGCACCAACCGCCGCGATCTGCACGCCAAATCCACCGCGTTTCTGCCAGCCTTGCAGCCTTCAACGGAGATGACCATGTCGCAGTACCACATCAGCCTGCCGGACCCTTCCAAGGCCCGCGGCAACGATCCAGACCTGTCCTTCCACTCGCAGAGCGCGGCCGGCTTCGCCGAGGAGCTGCAGGACGCCCTGCGCAGCACCGCCCTGTTCGAGAAGTGGCGCGCCAAGCAGCCCGACCCGGATGCGGTCGAGTCGCAGTGGGGCGCCACCGATCCGGACGCCACCGTGACCGGCGCGCAGGATGACCTGCGCATCAACCTGGTGGTCACCACCCGCATCGACAGCGATGTGTTCAAGCAGCGCCTGCGCATGCTGGCGGGGCACCACTGGGAACTGCGCGACGTGCGTTGAGGCATCCGCCCCCGCCGGGCATGGCCCGGCGCTACCAGCGCGGCGTCGCGATCAACCCGATCCCGATGGCCACGCTCCGGTAGACGCCAACCTTGGTTGGCGCTTTCCAGCGCACCGCTCATGCGGCTGGCACACTGTCGGGATGAAAAACAATCATGCCATCACCCGGCCGGGTACGCGCGGCGAGAAGAAGCTGCGCGACGCTCCACGCCGGTTGCGCAACCTGCAACAGTGGGCCGGCTCCTTCAGCGGTGCATTTCCCTCCCCAGACGCCCTGGGCAATGAAGCCCGCTACTGGAATTACAAGATTCCCACCCGTGCCGACCTGATCGAGGGTCCTGCCTCCACACGGGAAATCCAGCGGGCCTGCGCCCAATCGCTCATCACCGCCTGCACCAACCTGATCCAGTCACGCCCTGTTTCGCAGTCGGCCGTGCGGGTGACCTGCCGCATCGCTTGGCCAGACATGTTCGCAAGCGAGATCTGCCTCTATCTCGACGAAGACTACTTCCAAGGGCATGTGGCCACCACAGCGGATGGCCAGGTCACCGCGATCACCTCACGCAGCCTTGCCGACGAGTGGCAACTCGTCCTGCCCGAAGGCGTTCAGGAGCGCGGCGTGCAGGTCAGTATTCCTCCTACCGAACACTATGGCGGATTGGAGCAGGAATACTGGTTCTACGGCGAGGTGGCGGACGGGCATTGATGTATCCGCCGGGCCCGCAGCACATGGCCCGGCGCACGACGTGCTCTGGTCGACGCCAACCTGGGTTGGCGCTACTGCAAACGGCTGCCAACCAAGGTTGGTAACTACCGACGAGCGGCCAGGCATGGCCCGGCGTTTCCATGTCATTACCAGCCGCCGCCCAGCGCGCGGTACAGCTCCACCCGGGCGATCGCCGCGGTAGCCTGGCTGTTGGCCAGCGCCGCCTGGTTGTCCAGCGCGATGCGCTGGGTGGTGAGCACGTCCAGCATGTCCACCACGCCCGCCTGGTACTGGCGCCGCGCCGCGTGCAGCGCGCGTTCGCTCTGGTCCACCGCAATCTGCAGCGCGGCACCGCGCTGCTGCTCGGCGGCGTAGCCGTCGATCGCATCATCCACTTCATGCCAGGCCTGCAGCACGGTGCGCTGGAACTGCAGCACCGCCTGTTGCTGCTGCAACCGGCTCACCGCGAGGTTGGCCTTGAGCCGGCCGCCCTGGAAGATCGGCAGGCTGATGGACGGCCCGATGCTGAAGCGATGCGCGTTCCAGCCGTCCAGATCATCCAGCTGCTGCGCCTGGTAGCCGATGTCGCCGTTGAGGGTGATGCGCGGCAGGAAGCTGGCCTTGGCCACGCCAATCGAGGCAGTGGCCGCATGCAGGGTCGCCTCGGCACGCCGGATGTCCGGGCGGCGCTCGGCCAGTTCGCTGGGTAGCCCGGTGGCCATCGCGGGCAACACCGGCCAGTCGCGGCGGATGTCGACCAAGCGGGCATCCAGCGCCTGCGGCGGTTGGGCCAGCAGCATCGCCAAGGCATTGCGCAACTGCGCATCGCGATGGCGCAGCGGTGCCAAGCGCGCTTCCAGCGCCGCTACCTGGGCCGCGGCACTGGCCACCTGCAGGGTGCTGGCCACGCCTTGGCGTTGGCGGATGCGGGTCAATCGCGCGATGTCGCGCGCGATGCGCAGGTTGTCCTCGGTGATGGCCAGCAGCTGGCGCGTCGCGCGCAGCTGCAGGTAGTCGCGCGCGGTTTCGGCCAGCACCGCGGTCTGCACCGCATGGGCGTCCTCGGCGGCGATCTCGATGCGCGCGTCGGCGGCCTCCATCTGGCGCCGCACGCGGCCCCACAGGTCCAGCTCCCAGCTCACGCCGATACCGGCTTGGAACAGGCCGTAATCCTCACGCCCGCCATTGCCGGACGGATCGTTGAGACCCACCTCGCTGTTGCGTGCGCGCACGCCACTGGCGGTGGCGCTCACGCTGGGCACGCGCTCGGCCGCGACGATGCCGCGCGCGGCACGGCTCTGCTGCACGCGGTTGGCGGCCAGCTGGATGTCCAGGTTGGCCTGCAGCGCCTGCGCGGCCAACGCGGCCAGGTTGGGATCCTCGAACCCCGCCCACCACTGTGCATCGCTGGCCAAGGCGTCAGCGCTGACCACAGCGCCCTGCCACTGGGCGGGCAGCTGCGCGGTCGGGCGCACAAAGTCGGGACCCAGGGTGCAGGCCGTCAACGCCGCGCACAGCACGCCCAGCGGCAGCGCGCGCCAGGTTGCCTTGCCGGTCATGCGCCCGCTCCTTCAAGGCCGCGATGGCCGCTGTCCAGGTCGACGCTGGCCTCCACCGACATGCCCGCACGCAGCTGGCCAAGCAACGGCTGGTCCTTGTCCAGCACGATCTTGACCGGCACCCGCTGCACCACCTTGGTGAAGTTGCCGGTGGCGTTTTCAGGGGCCACCGCCGCGAAGGTCACACCCGTGGCCGGCGCGATGCTGTCGATGTGGCCATGCAGCGGCTGGCCGGGGAACATATCCACCTGCAGGTCCACCGCCTGCCCCGCCCGCATGCGGGTGAGCTGGGTTTCCTGGAAATTGGCCACCACGAACGCCTGCTGCAGCGGCACCACCGCCAGCACCGGCGTGCCCGGGGTGAGGTAGGCGCCCACGCGGATCGCGCGACGGCCGACCACGCCGTCGATCGGCGCGCGCAGTTCGGTGTGCGATAGATCCAGTTCGGCCCGCGCGTGCGCCGCTTCGGCGCGTTGCACCGCCGCCTGCGCAGCCTGCACGCCGGCGCTGAGAATGCCGGTGCGCTGGCGTGCGGTAAGCAGTGCCGCCCTGCCTTGGTGCAGGTGCGCGCTGGCCACGGCCTGGCGCGACTGGGCCTGCTGCGCGTTCTGCACGGTGCCGGCACCGTCGCGGGCCAGCGCGCCGTAGCGCTGCTGGTCGGCCTGGGCCAGGGTCAGTTCGGACTGGCTCACATCCAGCGTGGCGCGTGCCTGGTCGATCAGCGAATCCTGCTGGACCAGCGCGGCCTGCGCATTGGCCAGCTGCGCACGCGCATTGGCCAGGTCGGCACGCGCGGCGGTCAGGGCTACCTGGTAGTCGCGGTCATCGATGCGGGCCAGCACGTCACCGGCCTTGACCGGCTGGTTGTCGGCCACGCGCACCTCGCTGACGAAGCCGGCCACCTTGGGCGCCACCACGGTGAAATCAGCGGTGATGTAGGCATTGTTGGTGCGCTGGTGGCGGCCGTCGCGCAGCAGCAGCCAGCCGCCGACGGCAAGCACCAGCACACCTGCGGCGATGACGAAGGGAACGTGTTTTCGGGTGTCGCTCATGGGAAATATCCTGGAATTCAAGCCACGGCGCGTGGCGGGAAGATGCGGGTGGGCAGCCATGGAATCAGCGCGATCAACGCGACGGCGACCACGGCAACCAGCAGGTAGAGATCGGCGGCGGTGAGTGCGACCACCTGCGCATGCAGGCGCGCGCCCAGCGACGGCGAGGCGGCAGCGTCCAGCCACGGCGCGTTGCCCAGGCGGTCCACCAGCGCGGTGGAATGCAGGTGGTTGCGCGCGGTGGTCACCGCCTCAAGCACGCCCCCGGCCAGCACCGCGGCAAAGCCCTTGACCGTGTTGAACCAGGCCGAGGCGAACGGACCATCGGCCGGCGCCAGGCTGCCGGTGGCCAGCAGCAACAGCGGAAGCACCGCCATCGGCTGGGCAAGGATCTGCACCAGTTGCAGCAGCACGAAGTTGTCGCGGTTCCAGTCGGTACCCAGGTGGCTGCCCAGCCAACAGGCCAGCGCCAGCAATGCCAGCCCGGTCGCCTGCACCCAGCGGCAGTCCACCCGGCGCTGGTTGAGCAGCGTGGCCACCAACGGCAGTGCCAGCAGCTGTGGAATGGCCACCCACAGCATCAGCGGCGCGGTCTGCAGCGGTCGGTAGCCCTGCACCTGGGCCAGGAAGCTGGAGGGGATCAGGATCACCGCCAACAGCACGAACAGCACCCCGCCCAGGGTGATCAGCGCGTAGCTGAGGTTGCGGTTGGCCAGCAGCTGCAGCTTGAAGAACGGCAGCGGGTGCGACCATTCGTTGTAGAAAAACAGCACGAGCAGGCCACTGCCGCCGCCGAGCAGCGTGCAGATCAACGGCGAGGCGAACCAGTCCAGCCGTGGCCCCTGCACCAGGCCCAGCACCAGCATCACCAGCGCCGGCAGGCCCAACGCCAGGCCCAACCCGTTGAACTGTGCAAAGCGCTCCAGCCGCAGCGGATCCTGCGGCAGGCCCCAGCCGACCATGGCGATGGCCGCGATGCACCACGGCACGATCTGCCAGAAGGCCCAGTGCCAGCCCACGTATTCCACCCACAGCGCCGCCATCGGCGTGCCCAGGCTGGGCCCGAAGGTGGCGGTGAGGGCGTAGCCGGCCAGCCCGTACAACTTGATGCCCGGCGGCAGGAAGCGCAGCGCCACGCTCATCAGCAGCGGCGGCAACGCGCCACCGGCCAGGCCCTGCAGCGCGCGCAGGATCAGGAAAGAAGGCAGGTCCGGGGCCAGCGGGCAGAGCACGCCCAGCAGCATGAACGCACCGATCATGCACATCGCAAAGCGCCGCAGCGAGAACGTCACCGCGCACCACGGCGCGAACGCCATCGCACTGACCGACATCGCCGTGTACACCGCCACGATCCAGCTGCCCGCATCGACGCTGAAGCCCATCGCACCGCGAATGTCGGCCAGCGCGACCTTGGTGACGTTTTCGTTGATGCCCGAGATCAGCACCGCCAGCAGCACGCCGCACAGGCCGACCGCCAGGCGTGGGCTAAGCACGGCCTGCGGCGGCGACGTCGGTGCGGCAGGTGCGGCGGCGGCCGGCACCGGTGCGCTCAGCGCATTCATCGCGCACCACCGCTAACGGCACGGTGCACGGCATACAGCAGGAACATGGCAACCACTCCACGACGGGGAGCGGCAGTCTAGGCAGTGCGCATGCTGCGAAAAATGCTGTGCCGGCCAATCCTGGAATGCATCAGGCGCACGCCTCGCGCGTCACCCTGCACGCCCCGCCCGCGTCCCCAACTCAGGCCAGGCCTGACTGTGCGTCACACAGGGCTTTGATGCTGCGGCGCAGCCAACGATGCGCCAGATCGCTGTCCAGGCGTGGGTGCCATGCCTGCACCACAACGGCGGTGCTGACCGGGATCGGCAGTTCGAACAGGCGCAGCGGCACGCCCAGGCGTTCCAGCCGCCCCAGCATCACGCTCGGCATCTGCGGCAGGATCAGGTCCGAATCGGCCGCGGCGAAGATCGCCGAATGGAAGGTGGGCATGATCTGCGCCACCCGCCGCTGCAGGCCCTGCGTGGTCAGGTAATCGTCGATCGGCCCATGCGCGCGCCCGCGCCGCGACACCGCGATGTGGTCGTAGGCAACGAACCGCTGCACGGTGATCTCCTCGGCGAACAGCGGGTGGTCCTCGCGCGCGGCCCCGAAGAAGGAGGTACTGAACAGGTTCTGCACCTTGGTATCGGCGCCGTGCTTGCCGGCGGTGCTGATGTGCAGGTCGATGCGGCCCTGCTGCATGGCATCGTCATCGCCATCGCCTTCGGGCACGAAGCGCAGCACTGCGCGCGGTGCCTGGAACTGGAACAACTCGCGCATGCGGCCGCCATAGGTACCCACGAACACATCGTTGGCGCGGATGCTGAAGGTGCGCTCCAGGGTCAGCATGTCGACCTCGCGGCCGGCGTTGAACACCAGGTGCGCCTGTTCGATCACCTCCCGCACCTGCTCGCGCAGTTGCAGCGCGCGCGGGGTGGGCGCCAGCCCCCGGCCCGAGCGCACCAGCACCGGGTCGCCCACCGCCTCGCGGATGCGCCCCAGGGTGCGGCTCATCGCCGGCGCGCTCAGGTTCATTCGCCGCGCAGCACCGACCACGCTGCCCTCCTCGATCAGCACGTCCAGGGCAAGCAGCAGGTTCAGGTCAGGCATGGCGGTGGCGCACAGGGAGGATGGCAGTCACTTTACGGCATGCCAATTCGACGATTCATGCGTTTGGCGCAATCCATGCCTGCGGCGCACGGCATGGGTGCGCGGGGTGCTTTGCGCGACCATCCCCGTCCCCCCTGCGAGATGCCGCATGTTCACCTCCATCCTGGTCGCCATCGACGGCGGCCCCCAGCACGCCCAGGTGCTGGCACTGGCCGGGTCGCTGGCCACCCCGCACACCCGCCTGCACCTGCTGTGCGTACTGGACCCGGCCTTTGCGCTGGCCGACAATGCCCCGCGCGCCGATCGCACCGAGTACGCGGCCGCCGACGCCCAGCGCCAGCAGGCCGTGCACCTGCTGACCACCGCGCTGGACCAGCTGCGCGAGCGCGGCATCGATGGCGTGGCCAGCCACCCGGCCGGGGAACCGGCGCAGGTCCTGTGCGATTACGCCCGCCAGCACGACTGCGACCTGATTGTCATCGGCCACCGGCATCTTTCCCGGATGGAGCGCTTGTTTGAACGCTCCGTCGGCCAATGGACCATCGACCACGCCCCGTGCCCGGTGCTGGTCGAGGTCCGCGACGCCGGTCCCTGACCCCCTCGCAGGCCGCCCATGCCCTATCGCACCCCCATGTCCCCCACCCGCGTCAGCTACCAGTCGATCGGCAGGCGATGCAATGCCGTCGAGCAGCGCCTGCTGTGCGCGCTGCGCCGGGTGGCCGACCCCGCGACCCGCGATGACGCCGTCGCATTGCTGGGCGGCCTTGGCCTGGATGCCGACGGCGTCGGCGCCTTCACTGCGTTGGTGCCACTGCTGCGCACCGGCCACGCGCCGATCGAACTGCTGCAACCCGGCTCGCCGTTCATTGGCGCCACCGAACTGGACCTGCTGGCCTGCGTGCGCCGGCTGTCGCAATGGCGCCATCCGCGCCCGCGTGCACACCACGACGGCGATGCCATGGTGGCGCTGCGCGACCAGCTGGCCCAGTGCGCCCACGCCGCACGCCAGGCCGACCTTGGCCTGCGCCTGACCACGCTGTCACCGGTGGGCCTGCGCCTGCTCGATCCGGCTGCCTGGGTACGCAGCTGACTGCCGCGCGGGCTATGGATCTACGCTTGTGCGTGCGCCTCGGGCAGCCGGCCTTCCACCACGCGGTTGCGGCCGGCGCGCTTGGCCTCGTACAACGCGGCATCGGTCGCGGCCAGCAACGCGACGGGGTCGGACGAGGCGACCTGCGCCACGTGCGCCACCCCGATGCTGATGGTGACACCCACGCTGCCGATCAGATCGGCGGTGGCCAGCCGCAACCGCTCCACCGCCAGGCGCATGGTCTCGGCCAGGACCAGCGCGCCGTCGCGGGTGGTGCCTGACACCACCACCGCAAACTCCTCGCCGCCATAGCGGGCCACCACGTCGGTGCCACGGGTAGCGCATCCGGACAGCGCGGTGGCCACGGCACGCAGGCAGGCGTCGCCCAGTGGGTGGCCGAAGCGGTCGTTGAATTCCTTGAAATGATCGATGTCCACCATCAGCAACGCCATGCCCTGGCCGCTGCGTCGCGCGCGGCTCCACTCCGCCTGCAGCACCTGATCGAACTGGCGGCGGTTGGCCACACCGGTCAGTGCATCCACCCGCGCCAGCACGTTCAACTGATCCTGGCGTTCCATCGCGCGCACCTGCATCACCACCCCGCGCAGGCCCGATCCCAGCGTGGCCAGCGCGAAGCCGACCACGGCCAGGTGCGGGTGTGCCTCCACCATCAAGGCCGACACCACCAGCAAGGCCGCCGGCAGGATCAACGGGCTGCCGGCACGCACCGCCAGGGCCAGGCGGCGCCGCGCGTCCATGGCCACCGCGTCGCCACGGCGCAGCGCCAGGCAGGCCAGCAGCAGGAACGGAATGTCGATGATCAGATCGGCCAGGCCGCCGTAGCTGGCCTCGGTGGCGACATGGTTGATGTAGGCCGCCACGCCCATGTACACCCAGGCGAAGGCGGCCAGGGCGCGGAAGAAGATGCGCCGCGACGCGTCCTCGCTGGCCAGGTAGCGCACCAGCGCGAAGGCGGCGATGAACAGGTTTTCGATGTCGAACATCAGGCGCAGGCTGTTGATGCCCTGCTCGGGGGCATCGCTCATCGTGGCGAACGAGAAGGTATGCACGAAGAACAGGTAGCCCAGCAGCAGGGCCAGCGCGCCGTCGATGACCACCAGGTACCACGGCTCGTAACGCGGATGGGCCATCGCAAACGTCAACGGCACCCCGTACAGCACGTACAACAGCATGCTCACCCCGGGGGTTGCATCGGGCGTGCCCAGGCCGATTTCCTGGTACATGTTGAGCGCCATGCCACCGGCCCACAGCAGCATGCCGGCGCTCAAGGCCAGCCACCCCACCCGCGCCTCGCTGTGCAGCATCCGCCACAGGCAGGCCAGCGCCGCCAACAGCGGCGCACCGATCAGGAACGAGAACGACACCGCCTGCGCATGGCCCGGCAACAGCACCAGGGCCAATCCGTGGCACACGATGTACAACGCCGCCAACACAGCTGCCATGCCATCCCCGCCCGGATGCGATGTGGACCCACGATACCGCCTTTGCTGCGCACCCGGTGCAGCGGAGCGCGTCACTTCACAACCCCTGCACGCGCCCGCCGCTGCGCTCAGCTGCGCGTCAGCGTTTTCACGACAGCCGTGCACACCGCTCCGGCATGGTGCAGGTGAGCCCGCCCTGGAGTAGTCAATGCCGTTGCGCCCCACTGCCACCGTTTCGCTGCTGGTGCTGGCCCTTGCCAGCGCCACGCCCGCATTTGCCCAGCAACCGGCTGCCCTGCCGGCACCGGTTGCCGAGAGCAGCACACCCGCCACCGGTCCGCGTTCGGACCTGCACGCGCAGGTGCTGCTGGATCGCGCGCATTTCTCGCCCGGCCAGATCGATGGCCTGACCGGCTCCAACCAGAAGCGCGCGGTGGCCGGTTTCCAGGCGGCGCGCGGCCTCAAGGTCACCGGCGAGCTGGATGACGCCACCTGGCAGGCACTGCAGCCCGACGCAACCCCGGTGCTGGCGCGCTACACGCTCACCGCCGAGGACGTGGCCGGCCCGTTCGCGCCGATTCCGAAGAAACCGGCCGAGCAGGCCAAACTGAAGGCGCTTGGCTACGCATCGGTGGACGAGGCGCTGGGCGAACGCTTCCACGCATCGCCCGAGCTGCTGCGCGCGCTCAACCCGGGCGTGGACCTGGCCAAGGCCGGCAGCGAAATCCAGGTGCCCAACATCGCACCGGCGGCGTTGCCCAAGGCAGCCAAGCTGGTGATCGACAAGTCCGATTCCACGCTGCGCCTGTACGACGCGCAGGGCAAGGTGTACGCACAGTTCCCGGTGTCGTCGGGCAGCAAGCACGACCCGCTGCCGATCGGTAAGTGGAAAATCCTGGGCATCTCGCGCGACCCGACCTTCCACTACAACCCCAAGCTGTTCTGGGATGCCAGCAAGAAGGAAAGCAAGGCGCTGTTGCCGCCGGGCCCGAACAACCCGGTGGGCCGGGTCTGGATCGACATTTCCAAGCCGCACTACGGCCTGCACGGTACGCCCGAACCGGGCCACGTGGGCAAGACCGAATCGCACGGCTGCGTGCGCATGACGAATTGGGACGCGCTGCAGGTGGCCGACGCGGTGGATGCGTCCGTGCCGGTAGTGATGCAGGAGTGACCGGATGAAACTGACCAAGCTGCTGGCGCTGGGATTGGTGGTCGGGATCGCCGGCTGGTGGTGGCTGGGCCCGGTGGTGAACGGCCCGGGTGCGGATCCGGACACTACGCCCGCGGTGCCGGTGCCGGTGCCTGCCCCGTCTGATCCGGCGGCGCTCGTCGCGCCAACCCGGGCGGCGCCGGCGGCCATGGCCAGCAGTGCGGCCCCGGCAGCACCGCTGACGCTTGCTCCGGCCGCGGCACCGGCCCGCCCGGCAGACGGCAACGGGCTGTTGCTGCCGGTGCAGGGCATCACCGCAGCCCAGCTGCAGGACACCTTCACCGATGCCCGCAGCGAAGGCCGCGTGCACGATGCCATCGACATTCTGGCGCCGGCCGGCACCCCCGTGCTGGCGGTGGCCGATGGCACCATCGAGAAGCTGTTCAACAGCGATCGCGGCGGGCTGACGGTGTACCAGTTCGAACCCGGTGGGCGGTATTGCTACTACTACGCCCACCTTGAGCGCTATGCCGATGGCCTGGCCGAGAAACAGACCGTCACCCGCGGCCAGGTCATCGGCTACGTCGGCAGCACCGGCAATGCCAGTCCTGAGGCCCCGCACCTGCATTTCGAGATCCATACCCTGGGCCCGGAAAAGCACTGGTGGGA
This sequence comes from Stenotrophomonas sp. 10N36, assembly GCF_056395005.1. Taxonomy (NCBI): domain Bacteria; kingdom Pseudomonadati; phylum Pseudomonadota; class Gammaproteobacteria; order Lysobacterales; family Lysobacteraceae; genus Stenotrophomonas; species Stenotrophomonas sp. 10N36. The sequence continues at coordinate 63,988 of NZ_JBFTIS010000023.1, forward strand.
GGGCGCCTCGCTGAATCCCTACCCGGTGCTGCGCGGCGAGCAGCGGCTGCCCTGAGCCCGCCCCGGGGGTGCGGCGGCCCGCTTGAACAGCCGCCGATGGCCGGCCCGCCCCGAAGATGCGAAAATCCCTCCCCCTTTCAGGCCGGCGCATTGGCGCCGGCCGCATACCCGAGATTCCGTGAAGACCCCCCAAGGCTTGCAGGCGCTGATCGACGACGGCGTGATCGATGAAGTGTTGCGCCCGCTCAAGAGCGGCAAGGAAGCGGCCGTGTACGTGGTCCGCAGCGGTGACGATGTGCGCTGTGCCAAGGTCTACAAGGACATGGCCCAACGCAGCTTCCAGCAGCGCGTGCAGTACCAGGAAGGCCGCAAGGTGCGCGGCAGCCGTGAAGCGCGTGCCGTGGGCAAGGCCAGCAAGTACGGTCGCAAGCAGCAGGAAACGGCCTGGAAGAACACCGAGGTGGACGCGCTGTACCAGCTGCGCGACGCCGGTGTGCGCGTGCCCGAACCGCATGGTTACTACCACGGCGTGCTGGTGATGGAGCTGGTGACCGACGCCGACGGATTTTCCGCCGCGCGCCTGGGCGAAGTGGAGCTGGAGGCCGACCAGGCCCGCGACTTCCACCAGACCCTGGTCCGGCAGGTGGTGCGCATGCTGTGCTGCGGGCTGATCCATGGCGATCTGTCGCCGTACAACGTGCTGGTGGGGCCGGACGGCCCGGTGGTGATCGACTTCCCGCAGGTGGTCAGCGCCGGCGGCAACAATGCCGCGCGCAGCATGCTGCTGCGTGACGTCAACAACCTCACCGCCTACCTGGGGCGTTTTGCGCCGGAGCTGCTGGACAGCTGGTATGGCGAGGAAATGTGGGCGTTGTTCGAGGCCGGCGACCTGCTGCCCGACAGCCCGCTCACCGGTACGTTCGTGCACGACGAAACCACCATCGACCTGGACAGCGTGCGCCACGCCATCAACGATGCGCGCGAAGAAGCGTTGATCCGCCAGCAGGGTCGCGAGGCTGCGGAAGAAGACGAGGATTGAGGCGGCGGTAGAGCCACCCCATGGGTGGCTGTTCTTCGTTCCTGTACCGCGTGCAGCCGACCAACGGTCGGCTCTACCCCTTCGGTACTGCGTGCAGCCGACCAACGGTCGGCTCTACCTCTTCGGTACCGTGTGCAGCCGACCAACGGTCGGCTCTACCTCTTCGGCACCGCGTGCAGCCGACCAACGGTCGGCTCTACCTCTGCGGTACTGCGTGCAGCCGACCAACGGTCGGCTCTACGATCAGGCGTGCAGCGCGTTGGCGTGGTGCGCGATGTGGTCGCCGATGAACGTGCTGATGAAGTAGTAGCTGTGGTCGTACCCCGGCTGCAGGCGCAGCTGCAGCGGGTGGCCGGCGGCAGTGCAGGCCGCCTGCAGCCACTGCGGCTGCAACTGGGTGTCCAGGAATTCATCGCCACCGCCCTGGTCCACCAGCAGCGGCAGCTTTTCTTCGGCGGTGGCCACCAGTTCGGTGGCGTCCCACGCCGCCCAGGCGCTGCGGTCTTCGCCCAGGTACGCAGTGAACGCCTTCTGGCCCCACGGCACGCGGGTGGGTGCCACGATCGGCGAGAACGCCGACACGCTGCGGTAGCGGCCGGGGTTCTTCAGCGCGATCACCAGCGCACCGTGGCCGCCCATCGAATGCCCGCTGATGCTGCGCGCACCGCTTGCCGGCAGATGCGCCTCCACCAGCGCCGGCAGTTCGTCCACGATGTAGTCGTACATGCGGTAGTGCGCCGCCCACGGCTGCTCGGTGGCATTGAGGTAGAAGCCCGCGCCCTTGCCCAGGTCGTAGCCCTCGGCGTCGGCCACGTCGTCACCGCGCGGGCTGGTGTCCGGCGCCACCAGGATCACCCCGTGCTCGGCCGCGTAGCGTTGCGCGCCCGCCTTGGTGATGAAGTTCTGCTCGGTGCAGGTCAGCCCGCTCAACCAATACAGCACCGGCAGTTTGTGCGTAGCCGCCTGCGGTGGCAGGTACACGGCCACCTTCATCTCGCAACCCAGCACCTGCGAGCGGTGCTGGTACACGTCCTGCCAACCGCCGAAGGCGGCGCGATGTTCGATGCGTTCCATGGAAGTTCCTTCAGAGGCGGTCGCGCACAGGCGCGCCGCCGGTGTTGATGTCATGGTCCAGCTGCGCAAGCAGCTGCAGCAAGGGCTCGCATTCGTCCTGACCATCCAGGTTGCGCCGCGCCGCCACCGCGACCTGGCTCTGCGGCGGCCATTGCCCGTCGCGGCGCGCTTCCTGCAGCCGCGGCAGGAACACCTGCACCAGCCACTGTTCGAACGGCATCTCGTCGATGCCGAACGGTGAATCGACGTGACGCGGCGCGCCGACCGGCCCCTGCAACCAGCCGAGCGCGCGCAACGCCTGCTCGATCTGGTCGACCAGCGCATCACGCAGCGGCACGGCCGGACGCTTCCAGAAGTCGGTCAGTCCCATGGGCCGCTCAGTAATGCACCACCGAGCGGATCGACTTGCCTTCGTGCATCAGCTCGAAGGCCTCGTTGATCTGCTCCAGGTCCATGGTGTGGGTGACGAACGGCGCCAGTTCGATGTCGCCCTTCATGGCGTCTTCGACCATGCCCGGCAGCTGGCTGCGGCCCTTCACGCCGCCGAAGGCGGTGCCCTTCCACGAGCGGCCGGTGACCAGCTGGAACGGACGGGTCGAGATTTCCTGACCCGAGCCGGCCACGCCGATGATCACCGACTGGCCCCAGCCACGGTGCGCGCATTCCAGTGCCGCGCGCATCACGTTGACGTTGCCGATGCACTCGAAGGTGTGGTCCACGCCCCAGGTGGTCATCTCCACGATCACCTGCTGGATCGGCTTGTCGAAGTCCTTCGGGTTGACGCAGTCGGTGGCACCGAACTGCTTGGCCAGGTCGAACTTGGACGGGTTGGTGTCGATGGCGAAGATGCGGCCGGCTTTGGCCTGGCGCGCGCCCTGGATCACCGCCAGGCCGATGCCGCCCAGCCCGAACACCGCCACCGAATCGCCTTCCTGCACCTTGGCGGTGTTGTGCACCGCGCCGATGCCGGTGGTGACGCCGCAGCCCAGCAGGCACACGTGTTCCGGGTTCGCCTCGGGGTTGATCTTGGCCAGCGAGACCTCGGCCACCACGGTGTACTCGCTGAAGGTCGAGCAGCCCATGTAGTGGTAGATCGGCTCGCCGTTGTAGCTGAAGCGGGTGGTGCCATCGGGCATCACGCCCTTGCCCTGGGTGGCGCGCACGGCCACGCACAGGTTGGTCTTGCCCGAGGTACAGAACAGGCACTCACCGCATTCGGCGGTATACAGCGGAATGACGTGGTCGCCCGGCGCGACGCTGGTGACGCCCTCGCCCACTTCCACCACGATGCCCGCGCCCTCATGGCCCAGCACGGCCGGGAACAGGCCTTCGGGATCATCGCCGGACAGGGTGAACGCATCGGTATGGCAGACACCGGTATGGGTGATCTTGACCAGCACTTCGCCCTTCTTCGGCGGGGCGACGTCGATCTCGACGATCTTCAACGGCTGGCCGGGACCAAACGCTACAGCGGCACGGGATTTCATCGGGAACTCTCCAAGGCAAGGAACAAGACAGGTGCGCGCGGGTGTCCGCGCGCTTATTTCAGGTAGGAACGGATCAGCGCGCTCATGTCGCGCACACGCTCGGCGCGCTGCGCATCGGACTGCGCCGGCTGGCCGAATTCTTCACGCAGGTGGGCTTCCATCACTTCGGACATCAGCCCGTTGACCGCACCGCGGATCGCCGCGATCTGCTGCAGCACCGGCCCGCACTCGGCCCCGGCGTCCAGCGCCCGGTCCAGCGCATCGCATTGGCCGCGGATGCGGCGCACGCGGGCCAGGACCTTCTTCTTTTCTTCCGGGGAGTGCGGCACGGGCAAATGACCAGAGAACTATACTGGGGGATAGTATACACAACCGCTCGCGCGGGTCACTGCGCGGTTGCTTCGGCGCAGGCCATGGGCTAGAACGGGGCCCCCCCTCGTGAACCGCCCGCATGGACCGCCACGCATTCTGGACCCTCATCGAGCAGGCCCGGCAGGACGCCCCGTCGCCGGACGCCGTGCCCGCGCTGCTGACCCAGCGCCTGGCCGCACAGGACGCCGAGGCCATCCTGCGCTGGTGCGGGTATTTCCAGATTTACCATGCCCTGTCATGCAAGAGCCGGTTGTGGGCGGCGGCCTACATCATCACCGACGGCTGCAGCGACGATGGCTTCGATTACTTCCGCGGCTGGCTGATCGGGCAAGGCCAGGCGTGCTTCCTGGCCGCACTGCGCGACCCCGATTCGCTGGCCAGCCATGCGCTCGGCGCCACGCCGGCCGAGGGTGAAGACATGCTCGTGGTGGGCGCCAATGCCTGGTTCCAGCGCAGGGGCATGGCGCCGGACTACGCGGCCCTCGCCGAGGCGATGCGCGCGCACGCGCCGAGTGCAGCCGACCACGCCGCGCTCATGGCCACGATCCACTACGCCGCCGATATCGATGCGCCGTGGGACGACGTCGATGGCGACGTGGAGGCGCTGGTGCCGCGGTTGGCGGCGCGGTTCGGCTGAGGCAGAAACCTCCTACCCTTCGCTGTCGCCCTCGCCAGACGCCTTGCTACGCAACCAGTCCAGCACGTCCCGGTGCAACTCAAGCGCCTGTGCCTCAGTGGGCGTACTCCACAGGCTGTGCCGCATGCCGGGCACCTCCACGTAGCGGAAGGTAACGCCCGCCCCCTGCATCGCCGTGGCCAGCTTACGTGCCGACGCCACCGGCACCGATCCGTCGCGCTCACCGTGCACCACCAGCAATGGGGCACGCAGATCCCGCAGCACGTTGGCCTCCACCGCATCCAGGCGACCGGCCCAGACCGCGAAGGTGTTGGCCTCGCCCATCCAGTCCTTGCCGGGCACCGGCTCGGCGCGAATGGTGTCCATCCTGGCGCGCAGTTCCTGGCGGCAGGTGGTTGGCGTGCCGTTGGCTCCACACACCATGTCCTGCATCGATTCGGCCATCGGTGTCCCGCCGCCGAAGCCGATCAGCGCCACCGCCGTAGTCTGCGGCGCGTACGCGGCCAGCTGCGCGCCGATGCGCCCCCCATCGGAGAATCCCCAGATCCACAGCGCGCCGTTCCACCACGGTGCGTGGCGGTGCAGATGCTGCAACGCACGCAGGTGGTCGATAACGCGTTGATCCAGGGTGTAGTGCTGGCGGAACGCGTCGCTGCAGCGGAACTCCGGGCCGATGTCGATGCCACCGTCGGCAGTGCGCGGCGGGACGACGGTGCCGGGCTTTTCGATCACGGCCAAGGCGAAAGGATGCGGGCCGTCCACCTGCTGCTGAAGCCACGCCACGCTGTCGTTGAGCGTGGACGGAATGCACAGCGAGCCATCGATGAAGACCAGCAACGGCACCTTTCCCGCCGACGCAGGCCGGTGCACCTGTACATCCAGAAGGGTTCCGTCCACGCGGGGTACGCTCAGCTGCTCATGCAGCGGCGACGCGCTTGCCGCGCCCAGGCACAGCACGCCGACAATTGCCCAGGTGACACGATGAATCGCGTTGATCATGGTGCATCCATTGGCGGTGTCATTCCGCTGCGAACGTCAGCGCGCGCCGCGCACGGAGCGGCGTTTGCGTGCGCGCGGCGTCGGGCGGAAACAGGCTGATGTAACCGGCAGCGATCGCCCGGTCACGCAGGCGCGTGCCCACGCCCTCGGCCGCGACGATGGCCACATGGGTGACGCGCCCCTGCGGGTCCACGTCCATCTGCCATTCCACCCGTCCCACCCAATCCGCGGGCGAAATGTCCGCGTCGTAGTTGGGGCGGCCGTACACATAGGCGATGGCGGGGTCGCGCATGTACGGTGAATCATCCAGCGTGCGATCCACCCGCACGGTAGCGCTGGCATGGCGTCCATCGCCCAGCCACGTGTCCACCGTCCACTGCCCGGGCGCGCCGTCGTGGCCCAGCTCTGCGGGGAAACACTGCTTGCGGCCGCGATAGTCGGCATGGGTGCTGCGGGACACCTCCATGCCAGCCCCGTCGCGGATCGCCAGGGTCAGGCCCTGCACATCGGTATCGTGCGCATTCGCCGCGACGCACACCTGGTGCACCGGACCACCTTCCAGAACGAACTGCCGCGTCTGTTGCCGTGCCAACGCCCCCACCGGTGTCCTGGCCCACAGAAATTCGATGTAGATGGCCTCGGTACTTGCGGCCTGGCTGGCCTGCGCCGCCGGGCTTGCCAGCAGCAGTATCGGCAGCCCGCACCGGATCGTGCTCATCACTGCGTGTGCGCCGCGCATCTCCACTCCCGTCCGTGGTTGGTGGCCCCGATGATGGCCTGCGTGGCACGGCACTGACAACCGATGCCTGCCCGCCCGGCTCAGTCGAACGCACCGGCATCGGCCAGCGTCGCCAGCGCATCCACCACGTAACGCACCTTCGGGCGCAGGTGCCGGGTCTGCGGCCATAGCGCGTGGATCTCCACATGGTGCTGCATGCACTGGCCGAGCACCTGCTGCAGCGCGCCCGTCTGCAGGTGCTGTTTCACCAGGAAGTGCGGCATCTGGCAGATGCCCAGGCCGGCGATCGCCGCTTCGATCACGGCATCGCCATCGTTGAGCTGGTGGGTGCCGCTGGGAATGAAGGGCGCTTGCCCCGCGTCTTCTCCGATCCGCCACGCCACCGGCTGGCCGTACCGATAGCCGACGATGCTGCGATGCGCATGCAGGTCGTCCACGGTGGTGGGCGTGCCGTGCCTGTCCAGGTAGGCCGGCGACGCGCAGGTGATCAACTGCTGGGTGCCCAGCCGTCGCGCAACCAGGTGCTGGGCCTGGTCCAGCCCACCGAAGCGGATCAACAGGTCGATGCCTTCTTCGACCGGGTCCACGAAGTGGTCGGTGAAGGTCATGGTGAGCTGCAGTTCGGGGTGTTCGGCACAGATGCGCAGCAGCACCGGCAGGATCATCAGCCGCCCGAACGAGGACGGCATGTCGATGCGCAGGCGGCCTGCCGGCAGGTGCGAGGCCGAGCCCAGGCATGCCTCGGCCGAGGCGATCTCTTCCAGCGCGGTGGCGCAGGAGGCGAAGTAGGCCTGGCCATCGGCGGTGAGCGAAATGCGCCGCGTGGTGCGATGGAACAGCCGCACGCCCAGGCGCTCCTCCAGCCGCGCGATCGCCTTGCCCACCGCCGAGCGCGAGATGCCCAGGGTCTCGGCCGCTTCGGTGAACGTGGCCGAGCGCGCCGTGGTGACGAAGGTGACCAGCCCGTTCAACGATTCCACTGGCAGCATCACCGCGCTCCATTGGGGACACAATGTCCCACTCGCTGGGAAATTGAAGTCCTTTATGCACCTCCAGGTCAACCCTATCTTGAAGGGGTCGCGCCGGTGGCGCCCCCTTCCCCACGAGTTCCGCCTTATGACCGCCCTGCTCTTCCAGCCCTACGACCTCGCCGGCACCCCCCTGCGCAACCGCATCGCGATGGCGCCGATGACCCGCGCACGCAACCCCGGCACCGTGGCCAACGCCCTCACCGCGCAGTACTACCGGCAGCGCGCCAGTGCCGGGCTGATCATCAGCGAAGGCACCCCGGTGTCGCCGCAGGGCCAGGGCTACATCGACGTGCCGGGCATGTGGTCGGCCGAACAGGTGGACGGCTGGAAGCCGGTCACCGCTGCCGTGCATGCCGAAGGGGGCGTCATCTTCGCCCAGCTCTGGCACGTCGGCCGCATGTCGCACGCCTCGCTGCAGCCCGACGGCGGCCAGCCGGTCAGCGCGGGCACCCGCCCGGTGGCGAGCGACCCGAAGAGCAGCGCATTCGTGTACCGCGAGGACGGCAGCCGTGGGCAGGCCGATCCGACCCCGCCGCGTGCCCTGCGCACCGACGAGCTGCCCGGCATCGTCGACGACTTCGCGCGCGCGGCCGACAACGCGATCGCCGCCGGTTTCGACGGCATCGAACTGCATGCCGCCAACGGCTATCTGTTCGAACAGTTCCTCAACCCGGTCACCAATGACCGCACCGACGGCTACGGCGGCACGCTGCAGAACCGCGCGCGCCTGATCCTGGAGACCGTCGACGCGATGGTCGCGCGGATCGGGGCGCACCGCGTGGGCGTGCGGCTGGCACCGAACAACCTGCAGTTCGACATGCCCGAGTATGTCGGCAACGAAGCGGCGTACCTGTACCTGGCGCAGGAACTGGGCAAGCGCGGCCTGGCCTACGTGCACCTCAACGACAACCATGCCCGGGGCGTGTCGGTCCTGAGCGAGGCGTTCCTGCGCACATTCAAGCAGAGCTACGGCGGCACCCTGATCCTGGCCGGCAGCCTCACCCGCGAGCGCGCGCTGCGACTGGTGGACGAGGGCATCATCGATCTGGCGGCGTTCGGCCAGCCGTTCATCGCCAACCCGGACCTGGTGGCGCGGCTGGAGCGCGATGTGGCGCTGGCGGTGCCGGATCGGGCCACGTATTACGGCGGTGGGGCGGAGGGGTATACCGACTATCCGGTTGCCGGCTGATCATGGGGCCGGCGCGGGCGTGGTGATTCCGTGCGTGCGTGCAGCCACCCATGGGTGGCTGTACCGTCCGCCCGCGCGGGGTCATCGCAACATCAGGCCCCGCCAGGGGTTGGGTACGTCGCCCATCAGGGCCACCACCGCCTGGTCCAGTTGCCCGGCGTCGGCCAGGGTCGCCACCGGGTGCGCGCGCAGGTGCGGCGGCAACAGCGCCGGCAACCGTCCGGCATCCAACGCCAGTAGATGGTCGGCCAGCTGGCGGAAGTCCGTGTCGCTGAGTGCAGCAGGCCCGGGCATGGCCGCCGTCATGCCTGCACGTAGAGAATGCGCTCGTTGATGCGCTCAAACCCGATTACCTCGCGGATCAGCGCATCGGCCTGATCTTCGTGCAGTTCGCCGTTGGCGATGGCCTCGGTTTGCCCGAACCACGTTTCCAATGCCTGCACCTGGTCGGCACGCAGCCACGCGCGGTGCGTGCCCAGCCAACGCTGCAGGTTGTCGGCCAGCGCGCCGTCGTCCAGCAGCGAATCCTCCAGGTCCAGCACCGACTCCACCATCTTGCGGAACAGGAAGTCCTGGTAGTTCGCGGCCAGCAGGTCGGCGCGGTCGTCGTCGTGCCAGACCAGCAGCACCGGCGGTTCGGCAAAGCCCGGTGCGTTGGTCCAGAAACAGTACACATCGCCGGCACCGGTCTCGGCAAACGGCAGCAGCTGCATGTCCGCGCGCAACGGGTTGTAGTGGTCGGCCGCAGTCAGGTCCGCCCACGCCTCGTGCAGCCGCTCGCGCGCGATCGGCTCGTAGTCGTAGGCATACAGCAGCACCGGCGGTGCGGCCTGCAGGGCCGGAAACACGACCTTGAACCACTCCGGGTGCGGGCCACCAAAGCCCAGCCGATCCTCGGCGTCCAGCTGCCGGTAGAGCGGCGGGAAGACTTGGCCGGTGGCCTGTTCGATATCGGAAAGCGTGTGCATGCAGGATCCATGAAGCCGAAGAGAGGCGCGCTCAGCGCGCGGTGTAACGATAGACCACGCTGGACGAAGAAGGGCGTGCAATCGACTGCCCGGACACGGCGACCACCGGCACCCCATGGCCGCCGTCGCGCTTCACACCGGCATGCTCGAAGCGCGCATCGCCTGCCCGCCGCGACGCCAGCATGGCGTGTGGGCGTGGCTCAATGCGTGCGCGTGCGCGACTAGGCGGTGGTGTCGCGCACCATGTCCACGAACGCGCGCAGCGCCGAACTCATCTGCCGTTGCCGCGGGTAATACAGCACGAAGCCGGGGAACGGTTCACTCCAGTCTTCCAGCACTGCCACCAGGCGGCCATCGTCCAGGTACGGGCGCGCGGAGTCTTCCAGCACGTAGGCCAGGCCAAGGCCGTCGAGTACGGCCTGCAGGATGGTGTGCTGATCGCCCAGGGTGAGCCGGCCGGGCACGTCCACTTCCAGCTCCTGGCCGTCGCGTTCGAACTGCCACTTGTACAGATGGCCGCTGGCGAAACGGAAGCGCACGCACTCATGCTGCGCCAGTTCGTGCGGATGCGCTGGAACGCCGCGGCGCTGCAGGTAGGACGGCGCGCCCACGATCAGGCCGCGCAGCGGCGGGCCCAGCGGCACCGCCACCATGTCTTCGGGCACCGACTCGTGCAGGCGCACGCCGGCATCGAATCCCTTGGCGACGATATCCACCAGGCCATCGTCCTGCGCCAGTTCAATACGCACGTCGGGGTGGGCCTGCAGGAACCGCGCCAGGCGCGGGCCGAGCTGGGTCTGCACGGCGGCACGGGTGGCGTTGATACGCAGCAGGCCGGCCGGGGCGGCGCGGAAGTGATTCATTTCCTCCAGCGCGTCATGCACCTGATCCAATGCCGGCTGCAGCCGCTCGAGCAGGCGCTGGCCGGCCTCGGTGAGGGCCACGCTGCGGGTGGTGCGATGGAACAGGCCCACCCCCAGCCGTTCTTCCAGCGCGCGGATCGCGTAGCTCACCGCCGAGGTGGACAGGGCCAGCTCGGCGCCCGCCTTGCGGAAGCTGCGGTGGCGGGCCACGGCCGCGAAGGCGGCCAGATGGGTCAGATTGTCAGTGGCCATGATTATCCCGTTTCACTTGATGAATCATGCCGATATCCTGACTGTTTGTGCACGGGATCGGGGCGTATTGTAAAGCGCCTTTCTACAAACCTGCCAAGGATTCCCCATGTCCCTCGCCCATGGTTATGCGGTGCACGACCAGACCGCCCCGCTGGTGCCGTTCTCCTTCGAACGTCGCCCGGCCGGTCCCGATGACGTCCGCATCGAGATTCTCTTCAGCGGCATCTGCCACTCCGACCTGCACCAGGCCCGCGACGACTGGGGCGGCGCGATGTTCCCGATGGTGCCCGGCCACGAGATCATCGGCCGCGTGACCGAGGTCGGCGCCAATGTCACCCGCTTCAAGGTCGGCGACTTCGCCGGCGTCGGCTGCATGATCGATTCGTGCCGCCACTGCGCGGCCTGCGATGAAGATCTGGAGCAGTACTGCGAGAAGGGTGCCACCTACACCTACAACAGCACCGAGCGTGATGGCGGCCAGCCGACTTTCGGCGGTTACTCCGACCACATCGTGGTCGAGCAGCGCTTCGTGGTGAAGGTGTCCGAGAAGCTCGACCTGAAGGCCGCTGCGCCGCTGCTGTGCGCCGGCATCACCACCTATTCGCCGCTGCGCCATTGGAAGGTCGGCCCCGGCCAGAAGGTCGGCGTGATCGGCCTGGGTGGCCTGGGCCACATGGGCGTGAAGTTCGCCAAGGCGATGGGCGCCACGGTGGTGATGATCACCACCACCCCCGAAAAGGGCGCCGATGCCAAGCGCCTGGGTGCCGATGAAGTACTGGTCTCGCGTGATCCGGCGCAGATGAAGGCGCATGCCGGCAGCTTCGATTTCCTGCTCAACACGATCCCGGTGGGTCACGACACCAACCCGTACATGGCGTTGCTCAAGCGTGATGCCACCATGTGTCTGGTCGGCGTGCTGACCGAGCTGGATCCGCCGCCGACCGGCGTCAGCGTGATCTTCGGCCGCAAGCACATCACCGGTTCGGCGATTGGCGGCATGGCCGAAACGCAGGAAATGATGGACTTCTGTGCCGAGCACAACATCGTCAGCGACGTGGAAGTGATCGACATCAAGACCGTCAACGAAGCCTGGGAACGCATGGCGAAGAATGACGTGCGCTACCGCTTCGTGATCGACATGGCCACGCTGGAAAAGGCGGCCTGATCCTTCCGCACCGGCATGAAAAAACCCCGGCAATGCCGGGGTTTTTTTTCAGCTGTACGCGTGTGGTCGGGCAGTCCAGGCGCCGCATGGATCCTGTTGTGTCTTCGCCCGGGTCTGTCGCGAGCGTGAGGGCCCCGTAGCAGCCGGTAGGCCCCTGGCGCAAATGTCCCCCGGCCGCGGGCGGCCTCCTCCTTTATTTTGCCCAGTAGCCTACCGGCTGCTACGGGGCTCGGCTTGCGGTAAGGAGGGGAAGCCAGGCTTTTCTGGCGCTGTCGGTGGGTCGGGCGCGGGGGGGCCAATCGACGATCTCCTGCAGCACCTCCAGGAACTTGCTTTCGTCCTGGCCATCGGCGTTGCGCGCCGCGCGGCGCTTGAGGCCGGCCACGGCGATCTTCAGGGCTTCGCGCGAGAGGTCCAGCACGGTGCCGTTGCGGAACGGCAGCTTCAGCCCATGCCGCGGCACGCCATCGCGCAGGACATTGCGCTCGACCAGGCTGAAATCACGCACCAGGTCCCAGGCCGCATCCAGTGCGGCATCGTCGTACAGCAGGCCTACCCAGAACGCCGGCAATGCACACAGGCGGCTCCACGGGCCGGCATCGGCACCGCGCATTTCCAGGTACTTCTTCAAGCGCACTTCGGGGAAGGCGGTGGTCATGTGGTCGGACCAGTCGCGCAGCGTGGGCAGCTGGCCCGGCAGCACCGGCAGCTTGCCGACCATGAAATCGCGGAAGCTCTGGCCGCTGGCATCGTGGTACTTGCCGTCGCGGTAAGAGAAGTACATCGGCACATCGAGCAGGTAATCCACGTACCGCTCGTAACCGAAGCCGTCCTCGAACACGAAGTCGAGCATGCCGGTGCGGTCGTTGTCGGTGTCGGTCCAGATGTGCGAGCGGTAGCTCTGGTAGCCGTTCGGCGCGCCTTCGGTGAAGGGCGAATCGGCGAACAGCGCGGTGGCGATCGGCTGCAGCGCCAGCGACACGCGGAACTTCTTCACCATGTCCGCTTCGGTGGCGTAGTCCAGGTTGACCTGCACCGTGCAGGTGCGGGTCATCATGTCCAGGCCGAGCGTGCCGACCTTGGGCATGTACTCGCGCATGATCTTGTAGCGGCCCTTGGGCATCCACGGCATTTCATCGCGGGGCCACTTGGGCTGGAAGCCCATGCCCAGGAAGCCCAGCTGCAGTTCGCCGGCCACCTGCGCCACTTCATTGAGGTGGGTGCCGGTTTCCACGCAGGTCTGGTGGATGGTCTCCACCGCCGCGCCGGACAGTTCCAGCTGGCCGGCCGGTTCCAGTGTCACCGAGGCGTTGTCGCGCAGCAGCGCGATGGTGCGGCCGTCTTCCTGCACCGGATCCCAGCCGAAGCGGGTCAGGCCGTTGAGCAGGGCTTCGATGCCGCGGTCGCCGTCGAAGGTGGGCGGGCGCAGGTCGTCCAGGCGGAAGCCGAACTTCTCGTGCTCGGTGCCGATGCGCCACTGCGCCTGGGGCTTTTCGCCGGAGGCCAACGTGGCGACCAGTTCATTTCGGTCGGTGATCGGCGTCTCGGCGACGTGGCTGGGGCTCGACAAGGGGAGGCTCGCAGTATTCTGGTCAGGGCGGGGATGTGGGGTTGCAGCCCCCGCATCGCAAGGGCGCACTATATCGTGGCGTCCCCCACCGTCGTGTCACCGTGACGGTTTTCAGCATCCTATAGAAAAGGGCTTGACCGGGCCGCAGCGCCGTTGCGACGCATTTCGCCCCGCGCGGCGGGCGCGCCCTACACTGCCCCCATGAGCCGATCCAGACATCCGGAAGTACATCGCTCCGACCGCGCGGGCTGGCTGCGGGCCGCCGTGCTGGGCGCCAATGACGGCATTGTATCGGTGGCCGGGCTGCTGGTCGGCATTGCCGCCAGCGGGGCCAGTGCCACCACGATCCTGGCCACCGGCATCGCCGGCACCGTGGCCGGGGCCATGTCGATGGCGGCCGGCGAGTATGTGTCGGTGCAGTCGCAGGTCGATACCGAGCATGCCGACCTGGCGGTGGAGAAACGCGAGCTGCACGAAGACCCGCACAGCGAGCTGGAAGAACTGGCGGCCATCTACCGGCATCGCGGCCTGACCCCCGATCTGGCCCAGCAGGTGGCGGTGCAGTTGACCGCCCACGATGCCCTGGCCGCACATGCGCGCGACGAGCTGGGCATCACCGACGAACTGCGCGCCCGCCCACTGCAGGCCGCGATGGCCTCGGCCGGTGCCTTCATCTGCGGCGCGGCGCTGCCGGTGCTGACCGCACTGCTGGCCCCGCATGCCTACGTTGCACAGGTCACCACCGCCGCCACCCTGGTCGGGCCGGGCCTGACCGGCGCGATGGCCGCGCGTGCCGGTGGCGCACCGCCCCTGCGCGGCGCGGTGCGGGTGATGTTCTGGGGCGCGCTGGCGATGGCGGCGGCGGCGCTGATCGGCCAGTTGTTCGATACTGCGCGGTAATGAACGCCCTCCTGCATCCCGCCTCGCTGCTGGACGACATGGCCAGCCTGGCCACCTGCGCGCGCGCCGACGGCTACGCCTGCGTCACCGCGCGTCGGGAGCACGGCGCCTCCTCGGTGGACATCCCGCAGCCGCAGTTCGCGATCCTGCTGCAGGGGCGCAAGCAGGTGGCCTGCGGCACGCAGTCGCTCACGTTCGTGCCCGGCGACCTGTTCCTGATCACCCGCCGCTGCCGCATCGACGTGGTCAACATTCCCGATCCGCACAGCGGCGTGTACCTCAGCGCGATCGCGCCCCTGTGCAGCGAGGCGCTGGCCGCCGCGCGCGTGCTCTGGAACGAACCCCTGCCCGAGGCCGGTGACGCGCTGGCGCGGTTGTCGCTGGACGACCACGGCGACACGCTGCGGCAATGGCGCCATGCGCTGGAACACGCGCGCTACACCGAGGCCCGGCTCGCTCTGGCCGCGCTGGTGCTGGCATTCTGCCGGCGCGGCCACGGCAGCCTGCTGGTGCCGCCCGAGCCCAGCCTGGGCGAACGCATCCGCGATCTGATCGCCGCCCAGCCGGAACGCGACTGGCAATCGCGCGACTTCGAAGCGCAGCTGGGCCTGAGCGGTGCGACCCTGCGGCGGCGACTGGCCAACGAGCAGGCCAGCGTGCGCGAGCTGATCGCCGATGCACGCCTGGCGCACGCGATGAACCTGCTGTACACCACCCGGCTGCCACTGAAGACCGTGGCCGCGCGCGTGGGCTACCGCTCGCTGGGCAGCTTCAACAAGCGCTTCGCCGCGCGCTACGGGCTGGACCCGGCGGCAATCGGCAACAGCTGAAACGGCGAGCGGATCACGGCGCATTCTGAGCGGTACGCGGCGTTGCCCACGTGCAGCATGGGGGCACCGCGGCACCGCCGCCTTGTGTAGACCCGCTGCCATGCCCCTTCCCCGTATCCGCTCACTCGCTGCTGCCCTGTTGCTGGCGGCCGCCGCCGGCCCGGCGCTGGCCACCACCGCGCACACGCCCTCGGCGCAGGTGCCCGGCGTCTACCACCAGCAGATCGGCACGCTGCAGGTCACCGCGCTGTTCGACGGCACCGTGGCACTGGGCCGCCAGGAACTGACCGGGATCGATGCCGGCGCCGTAACCCGCCTGCTCGACCACCGTTATGTGCCCGAAGACGGCAAGGGCCTGCAGACCGCGGTCAACGCCTATCTGGTGCAGCGGGGCAACCACCTGACGCTGGTGGATACCGGCACGGCCACCTGCTTCGGGCCCGGCCTGGGCCAGGTGCTGGGCAACCTGCGCGCGGCCGGCTACGACCCGGCCGAAGTGGACGACGTGCTGCTCACCCATGCCCACCCGGACCACTTGTGCGGGCTGCTGGATGCGCAGGACACGATGGCCTACCCCAATGCCACGGTGTGGTTGTCGGCCGCCGACGCGGCCTATTGGCTGGACCCGGCCAGCGAAGCCACCGCGCCGCAGGGCGTGCGCTTTGCCTTTGCGTTGGCGCGCAAGGCGGTGGCCCCCTACGCGGCGGCGGGCAAGCTGCGCCGTTTCAGTCCCGGGCAGGCCTTGCCGGCCGGGGTGGCGGCACTGGACAGCCATGGGCATACGCCGGGCCATGTGTCCTGGAAGCTGGACGCCGGCAAGGGCCAGGCGGTGCTGGTCTGGGGCGACATCGTGCATTTCCACGCGGTGCAGTTCGCCCAGCCCCAGGCGGCCTACGAGGCCGACAGCGACCGCACGGCCGCCGTCGCCAGCCGTCGCGCGATGATGGCGCAGGCGGCGGATGGGGGCTGGTGGGTGGCCGGTGCACACCTGCCGTTCCCGGGATTGGGCCACGTGCGGCGCGAGGGTGAGGCGTTTGCGTGGGTGCCGGGGGAGTTCGCGCCGTTGCCGGGGCGTTGAGCTTGGGAGGCAGCACCGACCAACGGTCGGTGCCTACCGGGATGCGCGCGCCGTTACCGGGGTCCGGCCCACGGTTACGGGGCCGCGCGGTGTTATGCGGTTTCGGGGGCCGGCTTGTTCAGGCCGAGCCAGCCGCCGATGATGCCGCGGGCTTCGTCCACGCCCTGGCGGGCGGGACCGGAGAAGGTCTGCACGCTGACGGTGTCGCCGAACGAGGACTGCAGTTCCTTGCGCACCTTCTGCAGGGCAATGCCCTGCTGGCCACGACCCAGTTTGTCGGCCTTGGTCAGCAGCGCGTGCGCGGGCAGGCCGCGCTGCACCGCATAGGCCAGCATCTGGCGGTCGTAGTCCTTCAGCGGGTGACGGATGTCCATCACCACCACCAGGCCACGCAGCGCCTCGCGGGTACGGAAGTACTGGTCGATGAAGGCCTGCCAGTGGGCCTGCAGGTCCAGCGGCACCTTGGCGTAGCCGTACCCGGGCAGGTCGACCAGCTTGGCCTCCGGGGTGACTTCGAAGAACACCAGCTGCTGGGTGCGGCCGGGGGTCTTGGAGACCCGGGCCAGGCTGTTCTGGCGGGTCAGGGCGTTGAGGGCGCTGGATTTGCCGGCGTTGGAGCGCCCGGCAAAGGCAACTTCGGCCCCGACATCCTCCGGCAATTGCCGGGTGTTGTGGGCCGAAAGCAGGTAATGGGCACGTTCGAGGAGCAATGACATGCCCATAGGATCGCATGTCCGGGCCAGATCCGCGCTGCCGCGGCCGGTTTTGCTGCACCCTGCGTTGACCGTGGCGTGAAAGCGCATGGATAATCGGGCGATCCCCGCGGGTGCACCCTGCACCTGCCAGGCCGGTCCACACGGAGCTTCCGCATGCGCCACGCTCGCGTTCTTGCCGTTTCCGCTGTTGCTGTATCGCTGCTGGCCGCTGTTGCGGTCGCCCAGACTTCGATCACGCCCCTGCCTGACAACGGGCCGATCAAGACCGCGTCGCTGGAGGTCGATTTCAGCAAGACCACCTGGGGGGATGCCAAGGCCGGCCAGACCAAGGCGGCCGCCTGCGCGGCCTGCCACTCGGCCGACGGCAACTCCACCGTGGAGATGTATCCGAGCATCGCCGGGCAGAGCGAACGCTATACCGCCCAGCAGATGGCGTTGATCGCCAACGGCCAGCGCACCTCCGGGGCCTCGGCGGCGATGGTGCCGTTCGTGCAGGACCTCACCCCGCAGGACATGCGCGACATCGGTGCGTATTTCGCAACGCAGAAGGCCAGCGCCGGGCTTGCCGACGATGGCCTGGTGGGCGAAGGTCCGTACGCCGGCAAGAAGTTCTACGAGATCGGGCAGCAGCTGTACCGCGGGGGTGATGCCGAACGCGGCATCCCGGCGTGCATGGCCTGCCACGGTCCCACCGGTGCCGGCAACCCGGGCCCGGCCTACCCGCATATCGGCGGGCAGCATGCGGCCTACGTGGCGCGCCGGCTGCAGGAGTATCAGGCCGGCACCACCCAGGAAACCGACAAGGCACACTTCCAGATCATGGCCACCATTGCAAAGCAGCTGACCGAACAGGAGATCCAGGCCCTGGGCAGCTACCTGCAGGGCCTGCACAACCGGGCCGACGATGTGGCCTCGGCCTCGGCCACGCCCGCGCAACCGGCGAAGGCCCCGTAAAGACCGCTCGGCGGCACAATGGCCGCCCCGCCCCCGTGGCGGGTTATGTTCACCGCCACGCCGGCACTGGGCCGGCGTTGTTTTTTCCGATGGAGATGGATGTAGATGACGTTGATGCCCCGCCTGATGCTGTTGCTGCTGGCCCTGAGCCCCCTGTCCACGCTGGCGGCCGCGCCGGTCGCCCTGGTCGAAGGCACCGACTACGAACTGATCGAACAGCCCGGCCCGTATGCGCCGCTGGCCGGCAAGATCGAAGTGGTGGAAATGTTCGGCTACACCTGCCCGCATTGCGCGCGCTTCGAGCCGCAGCTGGAAGCCTGGGCCGCCAAGCTGCCCAAGGATGTGCGTTTCACCCCCGTGCCGGCCGCGTTCGGCGGTGTCTGGGATTCGTTCGCACGCGCCTACTTCAGCGCCGACCAGCTGGGCGTGGCCAAGCGCAGCCATCGGGCCATGTTCGAGGCGCTGCATGAAAAGAACAGCCTGCCCATGCAGAACGTCTCGCCGGACGAACTGGCCGTCTTCTATAAAGACTACGGTGTGGCACCGGAGCGCTTCCTGGCCACCATCAAGGGCGATGCGGTCGAGCAGAAACTGAAGGCCGCCCGCGCCTTCGCCCAGCGCACCAAGGTGCCGGGCACCCCGGCACTGGTGGTCAATGGCAGCTACCTGGTCAAGGGCGACTCGTTCGAGGCGCTGCTGCGCAACGCCGATGCCCTCATCGCCAAGGCCCGCAGCGAACGCACGCGCTGAGTGCAGGCTCGCTGAACCGTCACACACCGTCCACGCCGGACGCGCGTTGGCGCATGCCATCATTCCCCTCTGGCCGGCACCCCGGGTGCCGGCCCCACCATGTTCATCCGCTGGAGATGCCTAGATGAAGACCCGTTTCGCGATTTCGCTGCTGGCCCTGCTGCCGATCCTGGCAGCCTGCAAGGCCCAGGACGGCACCGCCAACACCACCGCTCCGACCGAACCGGCCACCCCGAGCAGCACCCCGGCCGCCGAGCCGGCAGCGCCGGCCACCGAGGCACCGGCTGCCAGCGGTGACACCGCCGCCGCCGAAACCGCCGCTGCCGCCGCGACCACCCCGGCCCCGGCCGCGGCGTCCTCGCGCCCGACCGGCCCGGAGCCGGTGGCAGGCACCGATTACGTGCTGATCGAAAACGGCCAGCCGTTCCAGCCGGCCGCCGGCAAGATCGAAGTAGCGGAGATCTTCGGTTACGTGTGCCCGGCCTGCGCCGCGTTCCAGCCGCTGATCGGGCCGTGGAAGGCGGGTCTGCCGAGCGACGTCAACTTCGTCTACGTGCCGGCCATGTTCGGCGGTACCTGGGACAACTACGCGCGTGCCTTCTATGCGGCACAGAGCATGGGCCTGCAGGAAAAGACCCATGAAGCGCTGTATTCGGCCATCCATGCCGAGCAGACCCTGAAGGGCGAGCGCGGCCGTGATTCGGTCGAAGACATCGCCGCCTTCTACGGCAAGCACGGTGCCGACGCCAAGCAGTTCGCCAGCACCATGAGCAGCTTCGCGGTGAATGCCAAGACCAACGCCGCCAAGCAGTTCGCCCAGCGCAGCCAGATCACCGGCACGCCGTCGGTGATCGTCAACGGCAAGTACCTGGTCAAGGGCAAGAGCTTCCCCGACATGCTGCGCATCGCCGATCACCTGATCGCCCGCGAACGCGCCGCCAAGGGCAACTGATTCCTACCGAGCCTGCCACCGTCGTGAATTCCCCCACCACGCGGACCCTGCGCCTGCTGACGGCCAACATCCAGGCCGGCAGCAGCACCCGCCGCTACAGCGACTATGTGACCCGCAGCTGGTCGCATGCGCTGCCGGCGGGGCGCAAGCGCACCAGCCTGGACGCCATTGCCCAGCTGGCGCGCGGTCATGACATCGTCGGCCTGCAGGAGGCCGATCCGGGCAGCCTGCGCTCGGGCTTCACCAACCAGACCCACTACCTGGCCGAGCGCGCCGGCTTCAATTACTGGAGCCACCAGCCCAACCGCCGCATGGGCGGGGTGGCGTCCAGCGCCAATGGCCTGCTGAGCAAACTGGAACCGGTGGAAGTACAGGACCACGCCCTGCCCGGCCGCATCGGCGGGCGCGGTGTGCTGCTGGCCAAGTTCGGCGAAGGCAGCGAAGGCCTGGCGGTTGCCGTGGCGCACCTGTCGCTGGGGACCAACTCGCGGATGTCGCAGTTGGCCTTCATCGCCGACCTGCTCACCGACCATCCCAACGCGGTGCTGATGGGCGATTTCAACTGCCTGGCCGACCGTCCGGAGATGCAGGCGCTGTACCAGAAGACCAACCTGCAACCGCCGGGCTGCGCGGTGCCCACGTTCCCGAGCTGGCGCCCGGACCGGGCCATCGACCACATCCTGCTCAGCACCGGCCTGCAGCAACGCAGCGCCGAAGCGGTCCCGGCCGCATTTTCGGACCACCTGGCGCTGGCCATGGAAATCGACGTCCCCAGCCACGCGCTGCGCTGACGTCCCGTAGAGCGGGGCTCTGCCCCGCTGCACCAGAATTCGTAGAGCGGGGCTCTGCCCCGCTGCATTTCGCATGCACCCCGACAGCCGGGCAGAGCCCGGCTCTACGGGCCTGTCAGTCGCGTAAACAGCCCGTCCACAGCCGCTATGCGCTAATGCTCCGGGTCTGCCGTGTTCGGCATCGAGAGTATTGCTCCCCATGAGCGCTGTGGAGTCGCCTCCCTACGAGGTACGCACGCTTCGACCGGTCTTCCTGCTTGCCGCCACGATCGTGGCGGCATTTGCCATTCTGGTCGCCGTGTTTCCCATCCAGTCCGGCAGCCTGCTGCTGGACGCGCAGACCTGGGCGTCGCGCAATGTCGGCTGGTACTACCTGCTGGCCATGACCGTGTACCTGGTCTTCGTGGTCGGCGTGGCCCTGTCCGGCTACGGCAACGTCAAGCTGGGCGCGGACCACGACGAGCCGGAGTTCAGCTATCTGTCCTGGGCCGGCATGCTGTTTGCCGCCGGTATCAGCATCACGCTGTTCTTCTTCTGCGTGTCCGAACCCCTCACCCATTACCTGCTGCCCCCACAGGGCGGCGTGGGCGAAGGCGAAGCCAGCGCGCGCCAGGCGATGCAGCTGCTGTTCCTGCATTGGGGCCTGCACGGCTGGGGTGTGTTCGCGCTGGCCGCCATGGCGCTGGCCTATTTCGCCTACCGCCACAACCTGCCGCTGGCGCTGCGCTCGGCGCTGTATCCGCTGATCGGCAAGCGCATCAACGGGCCGATCGGCTACACCGTGGACGCGCTGGGCATCGTGGCCACCGTGTTCGGGCTGGGCGCGGACATGGGCTTTGGCGTGCTGCACCTCAACGCCGGGCTCAACACCTTGTTTCCCGTGCCGCATGCGGCCTGGGTGCAGGTGGGGCTGATCGTGCTGATGATGGGCGCGGCGATCACCGTGGCCGTCTCCGGCGTGGAAAAAGGCGTGCGCTGGATGTCCAACATCAACATGCTGCTGGCGATCGGCCTGCTGCTGTTCATGCTGTTCGCCGGCCCCACCCAGTACCTGCTCAACGCGCTCATGCAGAACATGGGCGACTACCTGGGCAACGTGGTCGGCAAGAGTTTCGACGTGTACGCCTACGGCGGGCGCCCGGACTGGCTGGGCAACTGGACGGTGTTCTACTGGGCCTGGTGGATCGGCTGGGCGCCCTTCGTGGGGCTGTTCATCGCGCGCATCTCGCGCGGCCGCACCATCCGCGAATTCGTGCTGGGCGTGCTGCTGATCCCGCTGGGCTTCACCCTGGCGTGGCTGTCGATCTTCGGCAACAGCGCGCTGGACCAGATCCTGCACCACGACCAGGTGCACCTGGCGCAGATGGCGGTGGATAACCCGCCCACCGTGCTGTACGCGCTGCTGGAAAGCTACCCGTGGAGCCGCGCGGTCATCGCGGTCACGGTGATCGTCAGCTTCGTGTTCTTCGTCACCTCGGCCGACTCGGGCACGGTGGTGCTGTCCACGCTGTCCTCGCACGGCGGCGCACCGGAAGACGACGGCCCGCGCTGGCTGCGCGTGTTCTGGGGCGTGATGACCGGGCTGGTCACCGCCGGGTTGCTGCTGGCCGGCAGCATGGACGCGCTCAAGTCGGCGGTGGTGCTGGCCTCGTTGCCGTTCTCGGTGGTGTTGCTGCTGATGATCTGGGGACTGACCCGCGCCCTGGGCGAGGAATCGCAGCGCAAGAAGGCCTCGCAGTACTCGCCGATTCCGCTGATCGGGCAGTCGCGGCACCAGCGTGGCTGGCGCCAGCGCATCACCCAGGCCGTGCATTTCCCGGTGCGCGACGAGGTGTACCGGTTCATGGACACCGACGTGAAGCCGGCCATCGAAGCGGTGGCCGCGCAACTGGGCGAACAGGGCCTGGACGTGCAGACCAAATTCGAACCCGGCCAGATGGAACTGACCGTGGACCATGGCGAGCAGCAGGTGTTCACCTACCAGGTGATCATGCGCGGCTACCTCACCCCGTCGTTCGCCGCGCAGCGCTTCCGCAACCTGCGCTACTACCGCGCCGAAGTGCACCTCTATGAAGGTGGACAGGACTACGAGCTGTTCGGCTACAGCCGGCAGCAGATCATCAACGACATCATCGACCAGTACGAGCGCCACCTGCAGTTCCTGCATCTGACCCGTTGAACCGCTGGTCTCCCGCTGCAAAGGAGTCATCGACATGCCTACATTCCCCGACCAACAGCTGTACATCGGCGGCCGCTACGTTCCCTCGCAGGGCGGGCGCACCTTCGAGGTGGTCAACCCGGCCACCGGCGCGGTGCTGGCCAAGGTGCACAGCGCCAACAGCGACGACCTGGATGCAGCCGTGGAAAGCGCACAGGCCGGCCAGAAGGTGTGGGCCGCGCTGACCACGGTGGAGCGCTCGCGCATCCTGTTGCGCGCCGTTGCCCTGCTGCGCGAGCGCAACGACGCGCTGGCCGAGCTGGAAACGCTCAACACCGGCAAGCCGCTCAGCGAAACGCGCAGCGTGGACATCGTCACCGGCGCCGACGTGCTGGAGTACTACGCCGGGGTGATGCACGGACTGGAAGGCAGCCAGGTGCCGCTGCGCGAAGGCAGCTTCTTCTACACCCGGCAGGAACCGCTGGGCGTGGTCGGTGCCATCGGCGCATGGAACTACCCGATCCAGATCGCGCTGTGGAAGGCCGCCCCGGCGCTGGCCGCCGGCAACGCGATGATCTTCAAGCCCAGCGAAGTGACGCCGTTGACCGCGCTGAAGCTGGCCGAGATCTTCACCGAAGCCGGCCTGCCCGATGGCGTGTTCAACGTGCTGCCCGGCGACGGTGCCGGCGTGGGCACGGCGCTGACCGAGCACCCCGGCATCGAGAAAATCTCGTTCACCGGTGGCACCAGCACCGGGCGCAAGGTGATGGCCAGCGCCTCCAGCTCCACCCTCAAGGAGGTGACCATGGAGCTGGGCGGCAAGTCGCCGCTGATCATCTGCGCCGACGCCGACATCGAGCTGGCCGCCGACGTGGCGATGATGGCCAACTACTACAGCGCCGGCCAGGTCTGCACCAATGGCACCCGGGTGTTCGTGCCGCAGGCGCTGCTCACCGACTTCGAGCAGGCGCTGAGCGAGCGCATCGCGCGCATCCGCATTGGCGATCCGTTGAACGAGGACACCAACTTCGGCCCGCTGGTCAGCGCCGCGCACATGCAGCGCGTGCTGGACCACATTGCCAGCGGCAAGGCCGAGGGCGCGCGCCTGGTCTGCGGTGGCGAGCGGCTCACCGACGGTGCATTCGGCAAGGGCTGCTATGTGGCCCCCACGCTGTTCAGCGACTGCCGCGATGACATGCGCATCGTGCGCGAGGAGATCTTCGGGCCGGTCCTGAGCCTGCTGGCCTACCAGACCGAAGAGGAAGCCGTGCGCCGCGCCAACGCCACCGAGTACGGCCTGGCCGCGGGCGTGGTCAGCAGCGACCTGAGCCGCGCGCACCGCCTGATCCACCAGCTGGAGGCCGGCATCTGCTGGGTGAACTGCTGGGGCGAATCGCCGGCGCAGATGCCGGTGGGCGGCTACAAGCAGTCCGGCGTGGGCCGCGAGAACGGCTTGGCCACGCTGCGCGCCTACACCCGCACCAAGTCCATCCAGATCGAACTGGACCGCTACGCGTCGGTGTTCTGAACCGGCCTGACAGGAGAACACCGCGATGAAGCGCGAATACGACTACATCATCATCGGCGCCGGCTCGGCCGGCAACACGCTCGCAGCGCGCCTCACCGAGGACGACGGCGTGAGCGTGCTGCTGCTGGAAGCCGGCGGCCCCGACTACCGGCTGGATTTCCGTACCCAGATGCCGGCCGCGCTGGCCTACCCGCTGCAGGGCCGCCGCTACAACTGGGCCTATGAAACCGAGCCGGAGCCGCACATGGACAACCGGCGCATGGAGTGCGGGCGCGGCAAGGGCCTGGGCGGCTCGTCGCTGATCAACGGCATGTGCTACATCCGCGGCAACGCGCTGGACTTCGACAACTGGGCGCGGTTCGACGGCCTGGAGGACTGGAGCTACCTCGATGTGCTGCCGTATTTCCGCAAGGCCGAAACGCGCGACATCGGCCCCAACGATTACCACGGCGGCGAAGGCCCGGTCAGTGTGGCCACCCCGAAGAACGGCAACAACGTGCTGTTCCACGCCATGGTGGAGGCCGGCGTGCAGGCTGGCTACCCGCGCACCGACGACCTCAACGGCTACCAGCAGGAAGGCTTCGGTCCGATGGACCGCACGGTGACCCCGCGCGGTCGTCGCTCCAGCACCGCACGTGGTTACCTGGACATGGCCAAGGACCGCGCCGGGCTGGAAATCGTGGTGCATGCCACCACCGACCGCATCCTGTTCGCCGGCAAGCGCGCGGTGGGCGTGCGCTACCTGGCCGGCAACAGCGCCGAGCCGATCGATGCCACCGCGCGCCGCGAGGTGCTGCTGTGCGCCGGTGCCATCGCCTCGCCGCAGATCCTGCAGCGCTCCGGCGTGGGCGCCCCGGCGCTGCTGGCCGCGCTCGGCGTGCCGCTGGTGCACGACCTGCCCGGCGTGGGCGAGAACCTGCAGGACCACCTGGAGGTGTACATGCAGTACGCCTGCAAGAAGCCGGTGTCGCTGTACCCGGCGCTGCAGTGGTGGAACCAGCCGGCGATCGGTGCGGAGTGGCTGTTCGCCGGCACCGGCATCGGCGCCAGCAACCAGTTCGAGGCCGGCGGCTTCATCCGCACCCGCGACGAATTCGAGTGGCCCAACATCCAGTACCACTTCCTGCCGGTGGCGATCAATTACAACGGCACCAATGCAGTCAAGGAACACGGGTTCCAGGCGCATGTGGGCTCGATGCGCACGCCCAGCCGCGGCCGCGTGCATGCCAAATCGCTGGACCCGCGTGAGCATCCGTCGATCCTGTTCAACTACCAGTCCACCGACCAGGACTGGCAGGAATTCCGCGACGCCATCCGGATCACCCGCGAGATCATCGCCCAGCCTGCGCTGGACGAATACCGGGGCCGCGAGATCAGCCCGAGTGCGGACTGCAAGACCGATGCGGAGCTGGATGCATTCGTGCGGGCGCGGGCCGAGACCGCCTACCACCCGTCGTGTTCCTGCGCGATGGGCACCGATGCGATGAGCGTGGTGGACGGCCAGGGCCGCGTGCACGGCATGGAAAGCCTGCGCGTGGTGGATGCCTCGATCATGCCGCGCATCATCACCGGCAACCTCAACGCCACCACCATCATGATCGCCGAGAAAATCGCCGACCGCATCCGAGGCCGCGCCCCGCTGCCGCGCAGCACGGCGGATTATTACGTGGCCGGGGATGCGCCGGTAAGGCGCTGAAACCGCGGCGAAAACGGCAGGCGCCCACCGTTGGTGGGTCCCGATACCGTTGGATCCTGAGCAGCCGGCCAGCGGCCGGCACTACCGGGTCATGCGACCGGTACGGCCGGCGCCACCCGCCGTGCGGTCACCGTGCTTCCCACCGACGCCACCACCGTGCAGCCAATGGCCGCCCACTGCAGCGGGGTGAGGTGCTCGGCCAGCAGGCCCATCGCCAGCAACGCGGCCACCGCCGGTTCCATGCTGATCAGGATGCCGAACGTCTCCTTCGGCAGCCGCTTCAGCGCCATCATCTCCAGCGACATCGGAATCGCGCTGGAGACGATCGCCACGCCCAGCCCGAACAGCAGGATCTTCGGGTCCAGCAAGGCCATGCCGGCGTGCGCGATGCCCACCGGCACCACCACCAGCGCCGCCGCGCACAACCCCAGCGACACCGTGTGCCCGGCATGCAGATGCCCTGCCCGCTTGCCGAAGATGATGTACATCGCCCAACAGGCGGCCGCGCCCAGCGCGAACATCACCCCCACCGGATCCAGCGGCGCGCCATGGCCCAGCGGCAACAACAGCAGCAGCCCGACCACCGCGCAGCCCACCCAGACAAAATCGATCGGCCGGCGCGAGGACCACATCGCCACCGCCAGCGGCCCGCAGAACTCGATGGCCACCGCGATGCCGAACGGGATCGTGCGCAACGCCATGTAGAACAGCAGGTTCATCACCCCCAGCGTGATCCCGTAACGCAGGATCGCCCCGGCGTCGGCGCGCGTGGTGGTCCAGCGCCACGGCCGGAACACCGCCAGCAGCACCAGCGCCGAGAACCCCACGCGCAACGCGCTGGTGCCCTGGGCGCCGATCAGCGGGAACAACTGCTTGGCAAACGAGGTGCCCACGGACAGGGCGGTGACCGAGCCGAGCACGGCCAGGACGGGAATGAGCGAAGCGTAGCGGGAGGTCGACATCCGGCCAGCATATTGCGTAGCGGCCGAAGGAGATGCTCAATTGCAGGCGCCTTCCTGCATGTTTCACTCACCCATGACCGCCGCGTACGCCCCCGACGAATTCGACCGCGCCATCCTGGCCATCCTGCAGCGCGACAACACCACCGCCCAGCGTGAGATCGCCGAGACCGTGCACCTGTCCGCGCCGGCCGTGCAGCGCCGGATCAAGCGCCTGCAGGAAGCCGGCTTCATTCGCGCCAACGTCGCCGTGCTCGACCAGAACCGGCTGGGCCGCCCGCTGACCATCATGGTCGAGGTGCGCGTAAGCAGCGAACAGCCGCATCGGGTGGCCCCGTTCCGCCGCCGCGTGCAGGACGACCCGGCCGTGCAGCAGTGTTATGCCATCACCGGCGACGCCGACTTCCTGCTGATCCTCACCGCCGCGTCCATGGAAGAGTACGAGGCCATCAGCGAACGCCTGTTCGGCAACGACGACAACATCGAGCGCTACCGCACGGCGGTGGCGCTGAGCACGTTGAAGCGCGGGCTGGACGTGCCGCTGTAGGACGGCCGGCGCGCCCGCGAGGGGTGCACCGGCCACCCGCGCGCTCAGGGCACGCGCGTGAAGTGGATCGTCATCAGGATCGGCTTGCCGTCCTTGCTGAAGAACGCCTTGGACTCGGTCATCCGGTTGCCGTCGCCGGCGACGGTATAGATGCGCGTGGAGGCTGGCGTGCCGTGGTCCACCAGCTGCATCACCAGCACGTTCGGCGCGGGCATGCTGAGCGAGGCCACGTCGGCGCCGTAGTTGCCCACGATCGGGCCGGGCGTGCCATCCAGCGGCAGGGTGCTGTCGGCGGTCATCTTTCCGCCCTTCGGATCCACGATCTCGGCCCGGGTGGTCCAGCGGCCGGCGCCTGCATCCTTGAATTCCAGCAGCACACTCTTGGGTCGGTCGGCCGCCGGCATCGGCAGCGTGGCGACATCGATGGCCCAGCGCCCGGCCAGTGGAGACGCGGAGGGCGTGGCGGCAAACAGCATCAGCGGCGCGGCCTGCAGTACGGCCGTGGTCAGGCAGACGGCGAACATCCTCTTCATGGAAGCTCCTTCCTGGGTGAGTGCACGGCGCGCGCCGTGCGAGGGGCAACGTGGCAGGTTCAGCCCCGCACCGCCGCCTCGATGGCGGCCACGTCGATCTTGCGCATGGTCATCATCGCCTCGAACGCGCGTCTGGCCACTGCCGGATCCTTGCTGGTGACCGCCTCGGTCAACACGCGCGGGCTGATCTGCCAGGACAGGCCCCATTTGTCGCGGCACCAGCCGCAGGCGCTTTCCTGGCCGCCGTTGCCGACGATGGCGTTCCACAGCCGGTCGGTCTCGGCCTGGTCTTCCGTGGCGATCTGGAAGGAAAACGCCTCGCTGTGCTTGAACGCCGGCCCGCCATTGAGACCGATGCACGGGATGCCGGCCACGGTGAAGTCCACGGTCAGCACGTCCCCCTGCTTGCCGGACGGGAAGTCACTGGGCGCATGGTGCACGGCGTTGACCGCGCTGTCGGGGAAGGTCTGGGCGTAGAACGTGGCCGCGTCCAGCGCGGTGCCGTCGTACCAGAGGCAGATCGTGTTCCTGGCCACCATGGCGGTCTCCTGCAGCGATCGAGTGGGGCCAGCCTACGTCCGGGGATGTTAAGCCGCTGCCCAGCAGCGCCAGACCCAAGCGCGCCAAGGGAGCCGGCGGTATCCAGGCAAGGGCCGGTGGCGCCGTCCGAATTGCTGATAAGACTGATTCGCATTAACATGGCGTTATCCCGTCCGCGCCAGGGAGGCGCTGCGGCGATCAGTGCCTGCGCCCGCGCCTTGTCCTGCAAGGCCTCCGCCAGCCGCGTACTGACCCCCACCCACTGCAGCGCGCCGGGCCACCGAGGATGTCGGCCATGGGCGTGCTGCCGCCCTGGAACCGCCGATGACCCGTTCTTCCGTTGTGCTGCCCCGCCTGCTGCCGCAGGCCCGCCTGACCCAGGCCCTGCTCGCTGCGCTGTGCGCGCTGGCTGCTGCCCCCGCGTTCGCGCAGGACGCCCCTGTCGATGCCACCACCCTGGACAAGGTGGTCGTCAAAGGCGAGCGCGCCGAAGGCTACTCCGTGCGCAAGACCTCGGCCGGCACCCGCTTCAACCTGGCGCCGCGCGAGATCCCGCAGTCGGTGAGCATCATCAGCCACCAGCGCATCGAGGACCAGAACCTCGACGACATCATCGACGTGCTGGCCAACACCACCGGCGTCAGCAGCACCCAGTCCGATACCGAACGCACCGAGTTCTACGCGCGTGGCTTCTACATCGACAGCTACCAGTTCGATGGCCTGCCCACGCAGATGGTGCAGAACTGGAGCTACGGCGATTCCGGCCTGGACCTGGCCCTGTATGACCGCGTGGAAGTGGTGCGTGGCGCCACCGGCCTGCTCAGCGGCGCGGGCAACCCGTCCGCGTCGGTGAACCTGATCCGCAAGCATGCCGACAGCGCCGAACTCACCGGCACCGTGTCGGTCAACGTGGGCAGCTGGGGCCGCACACGCAGCACCGTGGACGTGACTACCCCGCTGAACGCCAGCGGCTCGGTGCGCGCGCGCGTGATCGGCAGCTACCTGGATACCGACGCGCAGATGGACCGCTACAACCAGCACAAGACGCTGGGCTATGCGGTGATCGACGCCGACCTGACCCCGGACACGCAGTTGAGCGTGGGCTACGACTACCAGCAGAAGCGGGCCAACGGCGCCACCTGGGGTGGCTTCCCGATGCTGTACTCCGATGGCACCTCCACCGGCTACGACGCATCGTTCAACGCCAGCCCGAACTGGACCTACTGGGACACCACCAGCAAGCGCGCCTTCGCCAAGCTGGAACATGGCTTCGCCAACGGCTGGACGTTCAAGATCGGCGCGACGCACGACGAGAGCAAGGCCGACGACAAGCTGTTCTACCCGGCTTACAACGACTGGACCTCGGGCGCGTCGAACTTCGACAAGACCACCGGTGTCGGCATCTCGCCGTCGGCCGGCTTCTACAACACCGAGCGCAAGGTCAACGCGGTCGATGGTTTCGTGGACGGTCCGTTCCAGCTGTTCGGCCGCGAGCACCAGTTCATGGCCGGCCTCAGTTACAACAAGCGCGAGTACGCCAACTACGGCGACTACCAGGTAGGTGGCCCAAACCTGCCGTGGGATCCCTTCACCAGCTACCTGAACTGGAATGGTGACATCGCCGAGCCGAACTGGAATGCGCTTGCACTGGCCAGCCGCGGCACCATCACCCAGAAGGCCGGCTACGCCGCCACCCGCCTGTCGCTGGCTGACCCGCTGAAGCTGATCATCGGCGCGCGCTACACCGACTGGAAGAGCGAAGGCGAAGACGCCGACCGCTCGCACAAGGTGACCACGCCGTATGCCGGGCTGGTGTTCGACATCAATGACACCTACTCCACCTATGCGTCCTATACCGAGATTTTCCAGCCGCAGATGCTGAAGAACCGCACCGGCAGCTACCTGGACCCGGTGGACGGCAAGAGCTACGAAGTGGGCGTCAAGGGTGCATGGTTCGACGACCGCTTGAATGCCTCGCTTGCCGTGTTCCGTATCGAGCAGGACAACGTGGGCCAGTCCACCGGCGAACCGGTGGTGGGCGGAACGGGCGGCGAAACTGCCTACATCGCCGCACGCGGCACGGTCAGCCGGGGTTTCGAGTTTGAAGTGAACGGCGAACTGGCCCCGGGCTGGAATGCCACCTTCGGTGCCTCGCGCTACGTGGCCAAGGACATCAACGACGCGGACATCAACACCAACCTGCCGCAGACGACGATCAAGCTGTTCACCAGCTACACCCCGCAGTCGCTGACGGCGCTGACCGTGGGCGGCGGTGCCAACTGGCAGAACCGCATCTACTACCCGGTGCCCGCGTACGGCCGCATCGAGCAGGGGGGCTACGCACTGGTCAGCGCCTTCGTGCGCTACCGCATCTCGCCCGAGTTCAGCGTGCAGGCCAACCTCAACAACCTGCTGGACAAGACGTACTTCTCGCAGATCAACGGCTACGGTGCCTACGGCGACGGCCGCAACGGCTCGATCACGTTCAACTGGTCGTTCTGACCGGTCATTGACCGCAATCGGACACCAGAGCGCCGGGCACTGCCCGGCGTTCTGCGTTCTGCACGACGCGCGGGGGATGCGCAGCCACGCATGGCGTGGCTCTACCGGCTGCGGCGCGGTGCGTCGCGCGGCCACGCCTGGCCGGGCGCCGGTAGTGCCGGCCGCTGGCCGGCAACCTCATGAACGATGACGGTCTTGCCTGGTTGCCGGCCAGCGGCCGGCACTACGGTCGGGCGCGCAGCAGCGCCAGCCCGAAGCCGATGAAGATGGTGCCCACCACGCGATCAAACACCTTGCGCAGGCCCGGGCGCGCCAGATAACTGGCCAGGCCGCGCCCACCGGCGGCGTACACCGCGTACCAGAACATCTCCATCAGCGCGAAGGTTCCCACCAGCACCACGAACTGCGGCAGCTGCGGCTGGCCGAGGTCGACGAACTGCGGCAGGAACGCCGACGCGAACAACAGCAGCTTGGGGTTGCTGATGCCGATGATGAAGCCATCGCGGAACAGGATGCGCCGCGAGCTGGGCGCGATCGTTGCCGCGCTGCCCACGTCCAGCGGCGCGTCGCCGCCACGCCAGGCCTTGATGCCCAGGTAGACCAGGTAGGCCACGCCGGCGTAGCGCAGCACGTCGAACACCAGCGGCGAGGCTTTCAGCACGGCGCCCAGGCCGGCCGCGGAGATCGACAGGGCCAGCACCAGCGCCGTGAGGCAGCCGGCCATGGCCGCGACGCTGCGGCGGAAGCCGACCCGCACGCTGCGGGTCATCACGTGCAGCATGTTGGGCCCCGGGGTGCCGCACAGGACGAACACGGTGACGGCGAAGATCCACCAGGTATGCAGGTTCATGGCAACAACGTTCTGAAGGGAGTAAAGCCGGGCGCTGCCCGGCTGCACATGATGCCTGACGCGGCCGCCGCCGTAGAGCCGGGCTCTGCCCGGCTGCGATAGGCCAATCACGTAGAGACGGGCTCTGCCCGGCTGCGATGGGCACGGCCAACCCACGTAGAGCCGGGCTCTGCCCGGCTTGCATCGGCTACGCGATCGGTATGGCCAGCCGGGCAGAGCCCGGCGCTACGTGGCTGCGACCGGCAGCACCAGCCGGGCAGAGCCCGGCGCTACGTGGCTGTGATCGGCAGCGACAGCCGGGCAGAGCCCGGCTCTACGCCGTGCCACCGGCCACGGCCCGGGTGCCGACCGTGGCCGGTGGGTCAGCGCCGGATCAGAACCGCAGGTCCGCGCGCATGTACCAGTAACGGCCACGCGGGATGTCGTAGGTGGACGCGTCGTAGCCGTTGAGCGAGCACGACAGGCAGATCGGCGGATCCTTGTCGAACACGTTGTTCAAGCCGGCGCTGAGCTGCAGGCCCTTCATCCAGTCCACCTTGTAGCCCACCTGCAGGTCATGGAAGGTGGTGGCATCAAGCGTGTTGGTGCCCTCCTGCTGGTTGCTGCACACCGGGAAGGCCACCGCGTCGCCGCAGTCCTCGGTCAGCTCGGAGATGTGCCGCACGGTCCAGGACGCGCTCCAGTTGGCCAGGGCCCAGCTCAGCGTCGCGTTGCTGGTCCACTCCGGGATCGAACTGTCGGCCACTTCCACGCCCGGCTTCTGCGGCTGCCGCTGGCCCGCCGCGCCCAGTGCTTCATAGCGCCCCACGAAGGTGTTCTGCCAGCCCAGCTTGAACTGGCCGATGTCGCTCTGCGGGAACGTCCAGAACAGGTCCACGTCCCAGCCGTCGGTCTTGATCGAGCCCAGGTTGGTGAGCCGGTTGTTGAAGCTGCTCACCGCACCGGTGGACGCGCGGCTGATGCCCTCGCAGTAGACCGGGTCCAGCGTTTCAACGCACAGGTCCAGCTGGGTCTGCGCGTTGATGGCCTGGATGGCGCCTTCGATGGTGTGGCGGTAGAACGTCACTTCCACGTCGAAGCGCTCCGACCACGACGCATCGTTGCCGAACCACGGGCTCCACACGAACCCGGCGCTGAAGCTGCGCGAACGTTCCGGATCCAGTTCGGCGTTGCCGCCGGTGGTGACCGAGATCTGCGAGTTGGCCTGTTGGAAGCCGGTCGGTACGCCGAGCGCGGCGCAGTTGGCCGGGTTGCCACGCGGTGCGGTGCCGCCCAGGCCGATCGAGCACGGGTCGAACAGCTGCAGGTCGGCACGCGCCGCCGAGCCATACAGCTCACCGATGGACGGTGCGCGGAAGCCTTCGGCGTAGCTGGTACGCAGCACGAAGTCATTGGTCACCTGCCAGCGCAGGCCGTACTTGGGGGTGAACTCGCCGCCGAAGGTGGAGTAGTCCGAGTAGCGTCCGGCCAGGCTCAGGTCGAGCTTCTCGCCGATCGCGCTCTTGGCGAAGATCGGCACGCTCAGCTCCAGGTACGCTTCATTGACGTCGTAGGAACCGGACGTGGGCAGCGATGGCACGCCGTTGTAATGGCCGATCACGGTGAGCGGATCGGGATCGTAGCGGCCCTCGTACTTGCGGTACTCGTAGCCGGTGGCGAACGACACCGGGCCGGCCGGCAGGTTGAACAGGTCACTGCTCAGGTTGGCGGTGAACAGGCTCAACTCGTTCTGGCTGCGGTCGCGCACCACCGGCTGGATCCAGTCCAGCATCGCCGGGGTGATCGACCCGGCGCCCCCGAAGATGTTCAGCGGCACGCAGCCGGGCGTGGCCGCGCAAACGGCCGGGTCGCCCAGGGCCATGTTCACTTTGAAGATGTCATAGCTGCCGTAGTTGGTCTGCTCGGCCTTGTTCTTGCTGTACATGCCGTTGACGTCCCAGAACCAGCTGCGGCTGCCGGCCTCGAACTGGCCCACCAGGCCGGTGGCGAAGTACTGGGTGTTGACCTCCTGCTCGAAAATGCGCGCGCCGCCTTCCACCGGGCGCCGGCCGATCAGGCTCATGTTGCCCGAGGACACCAGGTCGAACCCGAACGGGTTGTACGGGTTGAGCGCGGACACCACGATGTTGTCGGCCAGCGGGTTGCCGGTGGCGCCATCGGGGCCGAAGAACAGCGGCTCCGGGCCGGCCTGGTTGGTCGATTCGCGGCGGTTGCCCAGCGCCTTGATGTACCACTGGATGTTGTCGGTGATGTCGAAACGGAACTGGCCGAAGATGCCCTTACGTTCCGACGGCGTCAGCACCATGTTGTATTCGGCGAAGTTGAAGCGGTCGGCCGAGGTGAAGCAGTGGTAGTCGTCGGTGCGGCTGCAACCGGCACTGCCGTCGTATCGCGGGTTGCTCACCCCGGTGTTGGGCACGATGTCCTGCTCGGCGCCGGTGTTGGGGTCGACGAAGGCGAAGCGGCCCTGCGGAATGCCACCGCTGCCGAAGGCCAGCCCGGTACCCGGGATCGGGAAGCGCGACTGCTCGCGATCGCGTGCATACACCGGGTCCTGCTTGGTCCAGCTGGCGCCCAGGAACAGGGTGTAGCGGTCGCCGCTGGTACCCCAGGCCAGGTCCACGCCCTTCTGGGTGCCATCGCCCTTGCTGTACTCGCCGTAGTTCAGCGTGACCTGGCCGCCATCGAATTCGCGCCGGGTGATGATGTTGACCACGCCGGCGATGGCGTCGGAGCCGTACAACGACGACGCGCCGTCTTCGAGCACTTCGATGCGCTCGACGATCGCCAGCGGAATGGTATTGAGATCGGTCGCCGCGCCCACGCCGGAGGCCGAGGATTCGTTGACCCAGCGGATGCCGTCCACCAGCACCAGCACGCGCTTGGCCCCCAGGTGGCGCAGATCGACCTGGGCCGAACCGGCGCCCACGCCGCTGCCGTCAGGCGGGAAGCCGAAGTTGCCGGAGGAATTGAATTTGGCGTTCAGCGCCGACCCGGACCCGGTGAGCTGCTGCAGCACTTCGCCAATGGAGTTCATGCCGGTGCGTTCGATCTCGGCCCGGGTCAGGGTCTGGATCGGCACCTGGCCTTCCACTTCGGCGCGCTTGATGCGGCTGCCGGTCACCTCGACGCGGTCCAGCTCGGTGGTGGTACGGGGCGCTTCCTGCGCGCCGGCCAGCGCGGGCACTGCCAACAACAGACACAGCGATACAGCGACCGCCAAGGGG
The DNA here is from genome assembly GCF_056395005.1 of Stenotrophomonas sp. 10N36. NCBI lineage: Bacteria > Pseudomonadati > Pseudomonadota > Gammaproteobacteria > Lysobacterales > Lysobacteraceae > Stenotrophomonas > Stenotrophomonas sp. 10N36. The sequence goes on from NZ_JBFTIS010000023.1 coordinate 98,884, forward strand.
CGGTAGTGCAGGTCGTTCATTCGCTCTCTCCACAAAGGAATGTTGGTCTGGGCTGCCGCACCCCCCTGCATGGCGGCAACGTCTCCTTTGTAAACAAACGGTAAACGGACCGACGTGATGGTCGACACTCTTTCACGCCGATGCGACAAATCCGAACAGGCAACATGCCCGCCCTGCAAGGCTTTCGGGAGGCCGTCGTCGCTACGTACCGCGCAACGAGGCGTGGTCTGGAACTGACGCAACACGCATCAACGCGCGTGCGCGCCGCTCAGTCGTCCGAGTCGATCCCCAGGCCCGACATCAGCCCGGCGTTGTCCACGGCAACCATCACCTCGGCCAGGGCTTGGTAATCGGTGTCCCCGGTGGTGCGCAGCCGCACGGTCGGGCGCTGCTGAGCCGGCAGGGTGGAAAAGGCCTGCAGTTGCGCGGCCACTGTGCCCAACGGCAGCGGGACGCCGTTCCAGCGCAGGTGATTGGCCGCGTCCAGCGACAGTTCGATCGGGGGCGGATGCGGCGCATAGGCCTCCGGACCGCACCATGTGCCCTGCGGCAATGGCAGGGCCAACGGTCGCTGCAGCATCGGGAACGTGGCCACGACCACCACCAGCACCACCAACATCACATCCACCAACGGCGTGAGGTTGGGCATGGCGATGGGGCCGCCGGGCCTGTTACCTGGAAAAACCATCCGCTGCGTCCTGCACCAAGGTGGATGGCCCATCGTGCCATGAAAGCATGGCCCGTCCGCACGGACAGGCCACGACCGTGGTCAGGGACGCACGAAGGCGATGCGCTCCAGGTGCGCGTTGCTGGCAGCCGCCAGCACCTTGGCCATCACCGCATACTCGGCGTCGGGGTCGGTGGCGATGCGCAACTCCGGCAGGTTGCCGGCGTGCGCCTGTGCCTGGTCCTGCATGCGTGCCTGCAGGGAGGCCACCGGCACCACCTGCCCGTTCCAGGTGACCTGGTTGGACGCATCCACGCGCAGCTCGATCGGCGGCGGTGGCTCGATGGGCGGCACCACGGAGGTGGTGCGTTGCGGCAGGTTGACCGGGATGGGCAAGGACACCATCGGGGCGGTCACGATGAAGATGATCAACAACACCAGCATCACATCGACCAACGGGGTGACGTTGATCTCGGCCAGTGGTCCAGACGTAGCGGCTGCGCGGAATGCCATGCTCTGTCTCTCCCTGGAGCGGGCTGCCCCATGGCCGACACTACGCCGGGCGCGGCCGGTCTTCACGGCACTGTGCGGCGCTCGTTCATGATCGAGTCGGCTTGCCCTCACCGCCCTTCACCGCACGCCGTTATGCTTTCGGCCATGACTCGACTTCCCCTGTATTTCCTCAGCGCCTCCGTCCTGCTGGCCTGCACCGGGGTCAGCCCGGTGGCCGATGCACAGAACCTGGATGCGCAGCGCGCGCAGCTCAAGGCAGCCATCGACAACGCCGAGCGCGGCCAGTACGACCCGGCCCAAGCCGCAGCGCTGGCCAGGCATCCGCTGTACGGCTGGCTGGAATACGCCAACCTGCGCCGGAACATCGACACGGTCAGCGCCACGCAGGCGCAGGACTTCCTCAAGCGTTACAACGGCCAGGCCGTGGCCAGCAGTTTCCGCAGCGTCTGGCTGCCGGCCCTGGCACGCCGCCAGGACTGGCCCACGCTGCTGGCCAACTGGGTGCCCACCGACAATGTCGGGTTGCGCTGTGCCCAGCTCAACGCACGCCAGGCCACCGGCAAGGCCGACGCACAGTGGACCAGCGAGGCCCAGGCGATCTGGCGCAGCACTGGCAAGTCGCTGCCCGATGCGTGCGATGCGGTGTTCGCCGTGCTCGATGCCAAGGGCGGCCTGAGTGCCGACCTGCGCTGGGCACGCATCGATGCGGCCGCCGACGAACAGCAGCCGGCGGTGATGCGCAGCGCCGCGCGCGGCCTGCCCGCCGCCGACCTGGCCCTGGCCAACACTTATGCCGCCTTCGTCGACAAACCCAATGCCAGCGCCTTGAACTGGCCACGCAATGAACGCAGCAGGCGCATCGCCACCGACGGCCTGGCCAAGCTGGCCAAGGCCGACCCGGCCGCCACCGAGCAGCAGCTGCCGCAGTACGCCAACGCGCTGCAGCTGAGCGCGGCCCAGCAGGCGCAGGTGCTGTACCAGGTGGCGCTGTGGACGGTGGCCTCGTACGGCCCCGAATCGGCGCGCCGCCTCAACGCGGTGCCCGATGCGGCCTACGACGAGCGCCTGCACGAATGGCGCGCGCGCGAAGCGATGTCGCGCGGCGACTGGCCGCAGGCGCTGGCCGCGATCCGCAAGATGGGCCCGACCCAGCGCAGCGACTCGCGCTGGCGCTACTTCGAGGCCCGCATGCTGGAGAAAACCGGCAAACGCAGCGAGGCGCAGCCGCTGTACCGCGAGGCGGCACGTGCGGCCACCTTCCATGGCTTCCTCGCCGCCGACCAGCTCGGCCAGTCCACCTACACGCTGTGCCCGTGGGAACCCAACGACAGCGCGCAGGCGCAGGCGGCGGTCGCCCGCGACCCGGCCATCGTGCGGGCCATGGAGCTGTTCAAGATCGAACGCGCCGGCTGGGCCGTCGCCGAGTGGAATGACGCCCTGAGCCGCTACGACACCACCCAGCGCCGCATCGCAGTGGAAGTGGCGCGCGACAACGGCTGGTTCGACCGTGCGGTGTTCTCGCTGGGCAAGACCCCGGACGAGCAGCGCCTGTATTCGCTGCGCTTCCCGCTGCACCACGACGACGCCATCCGCCGCGAATCGGCCCGCAACGCGATCGACCCGGCCTGGGTGGCCGCCGAGATCCGCGCCGAGAGCATCTTCAACCCGAAGGCGCGCTCGCCGGCCAACGCCATGGGCCTGATGCAGGTGCTGCCGGCCACCGGTGCCAGCGTGGCCAAGTCGATCGGCCTGACCAACTACGGCGGTGCCGCCAGCCTGTACGACCCGGACACCAACATCGCCCTGGGCACGGCCTACCTGCGCCAGCTGATGAACAAGTACGAGGGCCTGCCGTACATCACCATCGCCGCCTACAACGCCGGCCCCACGCCGACCGCGCGCTGGCAGACCCAACGCCCCGGCTTCGACCCGGACATCTGGATCGAGACCATCAGCTACAAGGAAACCCGCGAGTACGTCGCCCGCATCCTGGCCTTCAGCGTGATCTACGACTGGCGCTTGAACGGCAACGCCCTGCCGGTGACCGACCGCATGAACGGCCGCCTGCAGGCCAAGCGCAAGAACTTCGCGTGCGCGGCCAACGCAGACAAGGGCGGCGACTGACCGGCCCGGGTATGCCGGCCGCTGGCCGGTGTCCCGACGATCCCGCTGATGCCGGCCGCTGGCCGGCTTCTCGCAATGCCCGAAGATTCCCAGGAGCCGGCCAGCGGCCGGCACTACGTCATTGTCCGGGTTCATGGCGAGCCGGCCAGCGGCCGGCACTACCGGTTGGCGTCGCCTTGGCCCACTGCGGCATCATGGGCGCATGAAGATCTATCTTGTTGGCGGCGCCGTACGCGACCGCCTGTTGCAGCAGACCCCCGGTGACCGCGACTGGGTAGTAGTGGGCGCCACGCAGGCGGACATGGAAGCGCAGGGCTACAAGGCCGTGGGCCGCGATTTCCCCGTGTTCCTGCACCCCCACACCGGCGAGGAATACGCCCTCGCACGCACCGAGCGCAAATCCGGGCGCGGCTATCGCGGCTTCGTGGTCGATGCCGACCCGTCGGTGACGCTGGAAGACGACCTGCTGCGCCGCGACTTCACCATCAACGCAATCGCCTGCGACGAGGCCACCGGTACGCTGGTGGACCCGTATGGCGGTGCGCGCGACATCGAGCAGCGCATCCTGCGCCATGTGGGCCCCGCATTCGTGGAAGACCCGCTGCGGGTACTGCGTGCGGCGCGCTTCATGGCGCGCTTTGCGCCGCTCGGTTTCACTGTGGCCCCGGAAACCCTGGACCTGATGCGCCAGATCGCCGACAGCGGCGAACTGGATACGCTGGTGCCCGAACGCGTCTGGCAGGAACTGCGGCGCGTGCTGCGCAGCGCCCGGCCGTCGGCCTTCCTGCGCACGTTGCACGAGACCGGCGCCCTGCGCGCGATCCTGCCCGAGCTGGAGGCGCTGTATGGCGTGCCGCAACGGGCCGAATTCCATCCCGAGGTGGATACCGGCGTGCACCAGGAAATGGTCAGCGACATGGCCGCGCGATTGGCGCCGGGCGACGACCTGATCGGCTTCGCCGCGCTCACCCACGACCTGGGCAAGGGCCTGACGCCGCCATCGGAATGGCCGCGCCACATCATGCACGAGCAGCGCGGCGTCGCCCCGCTGCATGCCCTGTGCGACCGCCTGAAGGTGCCGCTGGACCACCGCCAGCTGGCCGAAGCGGTGTGCCGCGACCACCTCAACGTGCACCGCATCGATGAACTGCGCGATGCCACCGTCCTGGACTTGCTGGGCCGGTGCGACGGCTTCCGCCGCCCGGAGCGCATCGCGCAGATCGCGCTGTGCTGCGAGGCCGACAAGCGCGGCCGGCTGGGTTTCGAGGACGGTGATTACCCGCAGGGCGCCACGCTCACCCGCCTGCACCAGGCGGCGCTGGCGATCCAGGCGCGGGACCTGGACCTCACCCACCTGAAGGGACCGGCGGTGGGTGAAGCGCTGGCCAAAGCGCGTACACGGGCGATTGCGGCGGTGCGTTGAACGTCTGCGCCCCTACGGCCCGTGTATCAACGGGCCCGCGCGGCGCATCCGGTTTCAGCGTGCATCCACCACCGCAGCGGCCTGTTTGCAGGCCGGCTGCGCAAGCAGCCATTCGCGCGCCAGCGCGGCCGCGTCCTGCCCTGCGCCCACCGTGACGTCAGGCTGCAGGCGGTTGCCATCGCCTACGCCGTTGCGGTCGGCCATCACGCTGCCGGTCAGCAGCAGCATGCTGCCATCGGGCAGACGCTGCGGGGTATTGGAGGTGGAATAGCCGGCACTGGGCTGGCCGAAGCTGCGCGAGGCTGCCCGGCCGCGGAAGGCCAGCACCGATGCCTCGCCGTAACTGGCAGTGCGCGGCCCGAACAGGACGGCCACCGGCGCGCCCGGGTGGTGCAGCGTGTACCGCGTGTTGCGCGATCCCAACATCCCGTTCCCGTCCGACCAGATCGCGCCATCGCGATACGCCCACGGCTGGCGTTTGTCGGCCATCAGGGACATCCCCACCGGATCAGCGCCCTTGGCATCGCCCAGCAACGGGCCCAGGCCCAGCAACATGGGCCACATATTGCCGCCACTGTTGCCGCGCAGGTCGACCACCCAGCCACAGCGGTTGCCATCGTCCTGCGCCTGGATGCGCGCCTGCAGCGCAATGGCCGCCTGCTTGCGGGCCTGGTACTGCACTTCCTGGGGCTGGGTCTGGTCGTCCATGTAGGCGCCCACCTTGATCCACCCCAGCCGCGCTGTCGGTCCCGTGCTGGCGTCCTCTGTCTGAAGGGGCGCAGCGCCCATCGCTGCCTGCGTGGCCGGTGCGCGTTTCGACTCCGTGCGCAACTGGCTGGGCGATATCCAACGCCCGTGCCCGCCACTGCTGCGCTGGATCACATCGTCCAGCAGCCGCCGCGTCTGCGCCGGGTCACGCGCAGCCGCCAACTCCGCGCGGGCCTTGGACCAGTCCACGCGGTCGCGATACAGCGACTGCTGCTGCAGCAGATCCAGAATCCGCGCCTGTGCCTCGGCACTGGGCACGTCCTGTGCGTGTGCAGCGCCACTTGCCGTTGCAAGCGCCACCATCAACAGCCAACCACGTCCTGCGATCATCGTGCTACATCCCTGTAGTGAAGAGGCCGCAGCTTAACGCTGCACGCGGTCCTTGGCACAGTGCACCGTTCACATGACCAGCGATGCATGCCACCGCAACGCAGCCGGCATCGCCGGTTCCGTCCGGCGTGCCGCTGCGGATTTCTGCCTGCCCTCGACCTACCACTCCAGCGGCAGCCCGATACTGCCCTCGATCAGCTTGCGCTCCTCCTGCGCGTTCCTTTCCAGGTAGCGCGTGCAACCGGCCGCTGCAAACGCACTGACGGTGCTGTTGAAGCGCATCACCACGCATTCCAGCCGCACCGCAGCAGCGGCGAGAACACGCCCCGTCGAGCGGCCGGTTTCCAGCGGCCATGCCCATCCCTGCTGCGTGGGATTACATGGGATCACGGCCCCGCACCGCTGCCGGATCACGCTCGGCCGCCAGCGCGGGGCGGTCTGTCGGGCGGAGGTCAGGCACATTGAAACGCACCGCGGTTACTGGGTAAGCTTGCGACGGGGCGGCTATGAGGGTGCTTCCTTCTACACTTCGAACTAGTGCCTTCGCTTTCCGCCCCACCTCTTTTCCTGCCGCCACGCATCCCACGGTAAGCCATGAACCCGATGCTGTTGCGGCGCAGATCCAAGGTCATCCTAAGCGCGGGACGCGAGCGCCAGCCGCTTGAGGTGGTCGCCACGCTGCAGAAAAACCTGGACGCCCTCGGCTTCCAGATGTCGCCTTCGCTGTGCGAGCGGGTGGCCACGTTGTCGCTGACCCAGGTGGAAGCGTTCTACAAGCGCCTGATCCGCGCCTTGCGCGAGATGCTGGGCGCGCATCGGAATTACGCGCCGCTGTACCCGGACTTCCCGGCACAGATGATGCGCGCCAGCGATGCCGAACGGTACTGGAACGCGTATCTGCACTATCGCGGCCAGCTCGATCGCGTGGGCGAGGCCACGCCGCGACCGCCCCGGCAGGACCTGCCCAACTGGCGCGTGCTCGAGCTGGGCACGCAGGACGAGGTGGATGCGCTGTTCGTGGCGCTTGCCGCCGCGCGTACCCCGTACTCGCCGGAAGACAGCGCCGATGTGCGCTGGTACGTGGCGCAGCATCGCGAGCGCGCGTTGTCGCTGCTTCCCGAGACACTTCCCTGCAAGGAGAACCTGGCCGTGGTCGTAGCCGCGCTGCTTGCCGATGAAGGCACGGCCGATCCGCGCGTCCTCGCCCTGGGCCGTCATGTGCGCACCGCCACCGATGTGCTGCGCATCGCCGTAGCGCTGGACGACGGCGACGTATCGCTGGCCACGCCCACCCGCTTCGGGCGCTACCGGCGTCCTATGCGCCGTGCGCTGCTCAACTGGTTGGAGAAAATGCCCAACCGCCTGGAAGACCTGCAGCGCTGGACGCCGCGCTGGGTGCGCCTGGCCGAGCGCCTGCACCCTGGCGAACATGCCGCGCGGTTCCCGGGCACCGCCGCCGACTTCGCCCGGCTGCGCGCTGGGCAGCGCCTGCGTGGTTTCAACGCGCAGGTGGAATGCGCCCTGGCCGATGACGATGTCGGCACCGCGCTGGCGGTACTGCGCGCACGGCCGGGTGAACTGGCACGGCGACTGGACGCGCTCGCCCGGCGCAGCCACAACGTACAGGACGTGGTGGACACGTTCGCACAGGTGGCGGCCTCGGTGTCCACCCCGGTGCTACTGCAGGTGATGACCCACTTCCAGCACCGCGCGGCACCCCGCGGTCTGCGCGTCTTCCTGCCCAAGGGCCAGGTCGGCAAGCTGTACGCGATCCCCGATCGCCTTGTCCCACTCGATGCCGATCTCTGCGCGGCGCTGGCCCTGTGCTGCGAACAAGCGTTGCTCGCCCGCTTCGCCGCGTTGCCGCCCCTGGGCGCCAGTTACATCGACCCGGCCTTGTCGCGCTACCTGGTGCCGTTCTCGCAACGCTCGGCATCCAAGGCATTGCGTACGCTGGTGCGCGGTAGCCGCGTGCCCCTGTCGGACGCCAACACCCTGCGCATGTTCTGCTGGTGGCGCAATGGGAAATCCCGCGTGGATATCGATCTGTCGGCCGCCATCTACGGCGAGGACGTTCAGTACATCGATACGGTGGCCTATTACAACCTGGCCACCTTCGGCGCCCATCACAGCGGCGACATCGTCGATGCGCCGCAGGGTGCGAGCGAGTTCATCGATATCGATATCGATCACTGCCGGGAGCGCGGCATCCGCTGGATCGTGATGTGCCTGAGCAGCTTCAGCGGCCAGGCGTACTGCGATCTGCCCGAGTGCTTCGCCGGCTGGATGGCGCGCACCGCGCCGGATTCAGGCGAGATCTACGAGCCCGGCACCGTGGTGGATCGGTTCGACCTGGCCTCGGACACTACCTTCTGCCTGCCGATCGCCTTCGACCTGGTGGAACGCCAGGCGCTGTGGCTGGACATCGGACTCACCAGCACGCCGCGATTTGCCGTCAACGTGGCCAACAACCTTGCCGGCGTGTCGCTGATGCTGCGTGCGATGTCGTCACTGCCCAAGACCACCCTGCACACGTTGTTCGACCTGCATGTGCGCGCACGCGGACACAGGGTAAGCGCACCGGATCAGGCAGCAACCGTCTTCGCGGTCGATCGGGGCATTACCCCGACCGACCTGCCAAGAATCAGCGCCGAGTTCCTGTAACACTGCCCACTGCTGTCACCAGTCCAGCCGCAGCCCGATATTGCCTTCGATCACCTTGCGTTCCTTGCGTGCGCTGCTTTCCAGGTCACGTGTGTAATCGGCCACCGCAAACGCACTGACGTTGCTGTTGAAACGCGCCACCACGCCCACGCCCACTTCCAGCGCGCGCGCATCCTGCTGGTTGAGGATGCGGTTGCTGTCGAAATCGATGCGGTCTTCGCCGTCCAGGGTCTGCCAGTAATTGAGCTTGATGTACGGCTGCCAGCCGTTGCCGGCGATGTCGTAGTCGGCAGCCAGGCGCAGGCCGACGCGCCCGGTCCAGGCGTTGTCGTTGTCAAAGCGCAGCGCGGACACCGCGTCGCCGGCATCGTCCACCGACGTGCGCTGCCAGATCACCTGCAGCTGCGGTTCCAGCCACCACGCACTCTGCCCGAAGCGCAGCAGCGGCTTGCCCACTTCCAGCGAGGCGGTGGTGCCATCGCCGCGCACGTCGATGCCCAGCCCGCGCGAGGACGTTGCGTCGCCGTCGTAGCGGCTCTGCATCACCACCGCGTCCAGGTAGCCACCGGCACTGCCGGCGCGGGTCCAGTACACGCCCACGTGTTTGTCATCCAGCCGCGTGCGGCCCACCGCGACGTTTTCCCAGCCGATCGCAAAACCGGTCACGTTGCCCTGCGCACGGGTGCGCCCGACAAACACGCCGAACTGGTCGCGGTGGGTATCGGTCGCGTTGGCGTACAGGTCCAGGCCGGCCTGGATGCCCTGGATGTCGCCGTCGAAGCCGGGCTGCGCGTCGCCGTCCCACTGCTGTTCGTGGCTCTGCCCCACCAGCCGCGCCCAGGCCGCACGCACGCCGCCCTGCCCGGCCAGCAGACGCTGCTCGCCCTGGCGTTCGTGGAAGGTGCCCAGGCTGGCCAGGCTGGTTTCGCGCAGCAGCGGCGGCACCACCGAGTACAGGCCGGTCTCGACGCGGTACAGCGGAATGATGTCGCCCTGCGCGGGGCGCGCACCGGGCGTGGGAGGCACCGCCAGCGGCCCGGGCACCCCCGCCACGTCGGTGGGCACCGGCGGCGGCGTATCGATGCTGGGCGGCGCGACGTCGGCGGGATCGGCCGGCTCGGGCGGCGGGGCCGGCTCGGGTGCGGCCGGGTTCGGATCATCCGGCGGATTGACGTCCGGCGGCGGCGGCGGTGCCGGCGGCAGGTCGACCGGCGGCGTGCCGGTGCTGTCCGGCGGCGGCGGTGGCAACGTGGTGCCCCCGCCCGGAGGCGGCGCGGGCGCGGGGGTGACGCTGGCCACCAGGGTCGAGCGCAGGTACCAGTTCTCGGCCGTGCCGCCGCTGACCCCGCCCTTGAACAGGAAGTACTCGTACGCACCGGCCGCGACCGGGTTGTACAGCGCAAACGCGGTGGGCGCGGTGGTGGCGCCGTTGATCGCCTGCACCACCAGGATGCCGTCGGCCACGGTGGACGCACCGGCACCGCCAGCGTTGAGGATGCCCACGCCGGTGGTGCCGCTGGCGCTGCCGGTGGAGATCACCAGCTTGTCCGACGCCGAGCTGTCGTCGCCCAGCACCGTGTTGAGATACAGCGCGCCACCGTTGCCGACGTAATTGCCGACCACGGTGAAGGTGTCGCCCGCGCCGCCGCCGTTGCTCAGGTCGATACGACCGGCATTGGTGAGCGTGGCCAGCTGCCCGGCCGTGAACGGGGCGACGCCGCCGTTGCTGCCACCGCCGAACACCGCGCTGGTGGCATCGATGTCCAGGCGGCCGGTGCCGCTGGCGCTGTCGCCCAGCATCAGGGTGCCGTCGAAGGCCAGCTGGGTGTCGTCGCGCAGCGCCACCTGTTCCCAGTTGGCAAAGCGCGCCACGCCGCCGGTCTTGACGTTGTCGAAGCCGAGCACGTCGTTGCCCAGCCCACCGTCGAACACCGGCAGCGCGCCCAGGTGGGCGGTATTGAGATTGGTCAGCTGCGCGACGTCATCGCCTTCGCCGAAATCGATGGCGCCGTGCACCACGCCACCGCCGTTCCAGGTCAGGCTGTCGTTGCCGAAGCTCAGCCGGATCTCGCCGCGCACGGTGCCACCGGTGATGGTCACCGCATCATCGCCGCCACTGACGCTGATGTTGCCCCCGATGTACCCGTCGGACAGCACGATGGTGTCGCGGCCGAAGCCGGTGACCAGGTTGCCGTCGATGGTGCCGCCGGACATCAGGAAGGTGTTGTCGTCCAGCTTCATGTTGACCCGGCCGATGCGGCCGCCGGTCATTTCGGCGTAGTCGCCATCGTCGAACGCGCCGACGATGCGCCCGCCGGTCATGCGGAAGCGGTCCAGCGCGTCGCCCTGCAGCAGGGCACCGATGCTGCCGCCGGTCATCAGGAAGGTGTCGATGCCCGACCCCTGCTGCACCGTGCCGGTCACGCTGCCGCCGCTGATCTCCAGGCTGTCCTCGCCATCGCCCTGGTCGACGCTGTCGATCACGCCGTCGCGGATCACCAGAGTGTCGTTGCCCGCGCCCTGCAGCACGCCGCCCTGGATGCTGCCGCCGAGCATGTCGATGCGGTCGGCGCCGGCACCGGATACGACCCCGCCCGTGCTGCCGGCAATGGTGCCGCGGTTGGTCAGGTAGGTGGCCCCGTTGAGCTGCAGCGCGCGGCCGGCGTTGGCGATGATGCTGCCACTGTTGTTGATGACATGCCCGGTGCCGGCCTGCACGGTGATGGCATTGCCGCTGGCGATACCGAGCTGCGCGTTGGCCAGTACGTTGATGGTGGTGTTGGACGCGCCACCGGCGGTGACGATCGCCACCGGATCCGGATTGGGCGCTGCGGTCGAGCAGGTCACCGTCTGGTCCTGCCCGGGCGCGGGGTTATCGCAGCCGGCCCAGGCGGGCGCGGTACCGGCCAGCAGGACCGTGCCCAGCGCGCCCCCACAGCCCCGACGCAGCCAATGTGAAATACGGTCTGCCAGCACGGTGCGTGCCGGCGAAGCGGGCATCGAGCGCATACGCCTTTCCTGTTCTACAAGAGGGGGGTACGGCAACGGCCCAGTGCTTCTACGCAGACCGGCGTCAGTACTTTTACCGCCGCGCCGTGATGGGGGGGTAAAAAAATGTGATGCCAATTTTAGATTTTGAGGTAGATGCGCCGCGCGTCCAGCGCCCACACCACGCCCCACCACACCGCCACGAAGCCCAGCGCACACAGCAGCGAGGCCAGTGCGGGGGCCGTCGGCAGCAGCGTCGATAGGGCTTGATACAGCCATCCCCACGCGCCGCTGGCCATCAGCAGCAGCGCCATCGCTGACGAGCCGAGGTAGGCGGCAATGGCGTTGACGCCGAAGCGTTGGCCCAGCGCCGGCGCACCCCAGCGATCCACCAGCAGGTGGGCCAGCAGCAAGGCCGCCACCGACAGCCCACCCGTCCACAGCACGAAACTGGGGGTCCAAAGCTGCTTGTTGAGGGGCAGCCACAACGCGGCCACGCCGCCCAGGAGCAGGCATGCCGTGGCCAGCACCGCCAGCCCACCCACCTGCCCCGCCCGCAGCCACGCGCCCGCACGCAGCCCCAGCAGCGTGCTGGCGAGCGCGCCCAGGCTGCTCAGCAGCCCTTCGGGGTCGTGGCCGAGCCCGGTCAGCGGGTCGTACTTGTAGAGCAGCGGCGCGAACAACGCGGTATCCAGGCGGCTGGCCGGGTTGACCCACGGTGCCAGCGAACCGGCCCCCAGCAGGATCGCCGTGTACACCAGCAGCAGCCCGACCAGCACCGCCCATTGCGTGCGCGCACGCGTCTGGATCGCCAGCAGCCCGACCACCGCCACGCACAGCGCAATCCGCTGCAGCACGCCCCACAGCCGGTAGGCCGGCAGGTCCATCAGCCACCACGCCAGCAGGTGCAGCACCGCGCCGGCCACCGCGATGCGCAGCGCACGCTGCAGCAGGCCACTGCGCAGGGCCGGGCGCAACGCAGGCTCGCCCGCGCGCGGCGACAGGCTGAAGGCCATCGACACGCCGGCAATGAACAGGAACAGCGGGAAGATCAGGTCGGTGGGCGTGAAGCCGTGCCAGTCCGCATGCAGCAGCGGTGCATACACATGGCCCCAGTCGCCGGGGTTGTTGACCAGCAGCATCGCCGCCACGGTCAGCCCGCGCAGGGCATCGATCGAGCCCATGCGCGGCGATGGGGAGGCGGTCATGCGTCCTCGCGCTCGCCGGCAATCCAGGTGGCGCGCACCTGCAGTGCGTCGTCGAGCAGCACCAGGTCGGCCTGGTAGCCCTCGGCGATCTCACCCAGGCGGTCGTCCAGGTTGAGGAACTGCGCCGGGTAACGCGAGGCCATGCGTGCAGCCTCGTCCAGCGGCAGGCCGAGCAGGTGCACCGCGTTGCGTACCGCCGTGGCCATGTCCAGCGCCGAGCCCGCCAGCGAACCGGCGGCATTGCGCACCACGCCGTCCACGGCCGTGATCACTTCGCCATACAGTTCATAGCTGGGGCTGTCGGCGCCCACCGGCGGCATCGCGTCGGTGACCAGCATCACCTTGCCGCGCGGCTTGGCCGCCAGCGCCACGCGCAGGCTGGCCGGGTGCACGTGCACGCCGTCGGCGATAATGCCGATCCAGCTGTCGCGGTCTTCCAGCGCCGCGCCCACCGCACCCGGCTCGCGCCCGGTCAACGGCGACATCGCGTTGTACAGATGGGTGAAGCCGCGGATGCCGGCATCCAGCCCGGCGCGCGCTTCTTCGTAACTGGCGGCGGTATGCCCGGCGGCCACGATCACGCCGCGTTCGACCAGCGCGCGGATGCTCTCCAGCGGCACCCGTTCGGGGGCCAGGGTCAACAGGGTCACGCCGTTGTCGAGCGAGGCCGCCATCGCGATCTCGTCGGCGTCGGGCACGCGGAATTTGTTGGCGTCATGGGTGCCCTTGCGCGCCGGCGCGATGTACGGGCCTTCCAGGTGGATGCCGAGCACGCCGGGCACGCCCTGCGCGATGGCCGCGCGGGTGGCGTCGATCGCGCGGCGCATCACCTGCACATCGTCGCTGATCAGCGTGGGCAGCAGCCCGGTGGTGCCGAAGCGGCGGTGCGCGGCAGCCAGCGTGCGCAGGCTGTCCACGTCGGGCGTGTTGTTGAACAGCACGCCACCGCCGCCGTTGACCTGCGCGTCGATGAAGCCCGGCAGCAGCCAGCCACCGCCCAGGTCCACCTGTTCGTCGGCGCTGCCCAGTTGCGGGGCCGCGTCGGAGACCAGCGCGGTGATGCGGCCGTCTTCGATCACCACCGCCAGGTCATCGCGGAACTCATCGCCGGCCAGGATCCGGGCATTGCGCAGGACGGTTTTCATCAGACGGTTTCCGTCACCTTGTTCAGATGCGGCGGCAGGTCCGGGTTGTGCCCGCGGCGCAGCGCCAGTGCGTTGATGGCGCGATAGAAGGCCTGCACGGTGAGCAGCGGTGCGCAGGCCGGGTGCGGCGCAACCGGCAGCGCCAGGTCGCCATCAACGTCGGCCAGCCACACCTGCGCGTCGCGCGCGCCGAACTCCTGCAGCACCGCGCGGGTGCCCGCGCCGGTTTCATCGGGCTGGGCGAACGCCAGCACCGGGAAACCCGGGCCCACCAGCGCCATCGGGCCATGCTTCACTTCGGCCGAGCTGTAGGCCTCGGCATGCAGGCCGCAGGTTTCCTTGAACTTCAGCGCGGCTTCCTGGGCCGCGCCCAGGCCCAGTCCGCGGCCAAGCACGAACAGGTTGTGCGCTGGCACCAGGCCCTCGGTCAGCGCCGACCAGTCGCTGTTCCAGGCCTGGCGCAGCGCATCGGGCAGCGCCCGCAGTGCGGCGATCAGTGCCGCGTCCTGGCTCCAGTAGGCCACCAGCTGCAGGATCGCCGACAACGAGGCCAGGTAGCTCTTAGTCGCCGCCACGCTGCGCTCGGCACCGGCCCCCAGCGGGATCACCGTTTCGGCCAGCTGCGCCAGCGGCGAATCCTCCACGTTCACCAACGCCACCACGCGCGCACCGGCCGCACGCGCGGCCTCGGCGTTGCGCAGCAGGTCCGGGCTCTTGCCCGACTGCGAAATGACGATGTACAGCGCGCCCCGCAGTTTCAGCGGTGCTTCGTACACCGAGCCCACCGACGGCGAGGCCGAGGCGGTGACCAGGCCCAGCCGGGTTTCCAGCAGGTACTTGGCGTAGGTGGCGGCATGGTCCGAGCTGCCCCGCGCGCAGGTCACCACGAACGGCGGCGGCGCCGCGCGCAGGCTGGCGGCCAGCGTTTCCACCGCCACCTGGTTGCGCGCGAACTGCGCGGCAATCACGTCGGCGGCTTCGGCGGCTTCGCGGTACATCAGGGTGTCGTGGGGGGCAGGCAGGGACATGGGAACTCAGGTGGTTTCAGGGGAAGGAGGGCGCGCGCCGGTCGGGCGCATCGGCGCGGTGGAACCCCGCACCACCAGCTGCGGCACGAAGCCCTGGTTCTGCAGCTGCAGCGGTGCGTCGTCGTAGGCATCGCTGCGCAGCTGGGCGATCAGCAACCGCGCCGCATGCCGGGCGATGTCTTCGGTGGCCTGCTTGGCAGTGGTCAGCGGCGGCCACGACTGGCGCGAGAACGGGCTGTCCTCGAAGCCGGCAATGGACAGGTCGTACGGCACGTTCATGCCGGCCGACTTGGCCGCGGCCAGCACGCCGGCGGCGATTTCATCGTTGGAGCCGAAGATCGCGGTGGGCGGTTCGCGCAGCGCCAGCAGCCGCCGTGCGCCGCGGAAGCCGTCGTCGAAGGTGTAGTCGCCCTGCACCACCAGGTGCTTGTCGATGCTCATGCCGTAGTCGCGCAGCGCTGCTTCGTAGCCGGCGTAACGCTCACCGCTGGACCGGTGCGAGGTGCCGCCCCAGAGGAAGCCGATGCGCTGGTGGCCCAGCTGGATCAAATGTTCAGTGATTTCATAGGCCGCTTCGCGGTCATCGACGAACACGCACGCGCCGTCTTCAGGGTCGGCGGTGGCGGCGATGATGCGCACCAGCTTGATGCCGCGGGCGGTGAGCGCGGCCACCAGATCCTTGCGCTCGGACATCGGCGCGGTCAGCACCAGCCCGGCCAGGCGCGAACGCTGCACCCAGTCGGCCAGTTCTTCGGCCAGCATCGGCGAACTGGAATCGCACGGATGGATCTGCAGCCCGAAGCCGGTCTCGCGGCAGGCCGCCAGCACGCCGTTCTGCACGCCGATGATGTGGTACGGGTTGGGGTTGTCGTACACCAGCCCGACCACCAGCGTGGTGCCCGTGCGCAGGTTGCGCGCGGCGGGATCGGGCTCGTAGTCCAGCTCGGCGATCGCACGCAGGACGCGCGCGCGGGTGGCCTGCATCACCGACGGTTCGTTGTTGATGACCCGCGATACCGTCTTCAGCGACACCTTGGCCCGCTCAGCCACATCCTTGATGGTCGCTCTGCGCATGCTCTTTTCCTGCCGATCCGGTTGGACGTCCATGATCGCCGATCACTGGCCGTCGCGGGGCAGGCCGGCCCGATGGCCGCGCACCGAATAGAACAGGATGTACAGGTAGCACGGCACCATCAGCCCGGCGAACACCCACTGGAAGTCGAAGTGCTGCTTGAGCACGGCAAAGGCCTGCGGAATGATCGCGCCGCCGGCAATGGCCATCACCAGCAGCGCCGAGCCGGTTTCGGTGAACCGGCCCAGGCCGCGGATGGCCAGCGGGAAGATCGCCGGCCACATCATGGCGTTGGCAAACCCCAGTGCGGCCACGAAGCCCACCGACACGTAGCCGTGGGTGAGCAGCGCGCCGATGCAGAACACCACGCCCAGCACTGCCGAGACGCTCAGGTAGCGCGACTGCGAGACCACGTGCGGGATCAACGCCAGCCCGGCCAGGTAGCCGACCAGCATTGCGCCCAGGGTGATCGAGGTGAACATCTTGGTCTGGTCCAGCGGCAGGTCGAAGCCATGGCCGTAGGTACCGATCGCATCGCCGGCCATCACTTCCACGCCGACGTACACGAACAGGCACAGCACGCCCAGCCACAGGTGCGGGAACTGGAAGATGCTGGTGCGCTCGGCGGTGCCGGGCGCGCGCGCCGGGGTGGCGTTGGCTTCGGCGGTCTTCAGTTCGGGCAGCGGCGAGAACAGCACGCCCACCGCCAGCACCACCAGCAGCCCGGCCATGGCCATGTAGGGCATCTGGATCTTGGCGGCGAAGGTATCCAGCAGCACGGTCTTGGTGGCCGCATCGGCCACTTTCACCTGCGCGTCCAGGTCGCCGATGCCATGCAGCACCAGCGTGCCGATCAGCACCGGGGCCAGCATGCCGGCGATCTTGTTGCAGATGCCCATTAGCGCGATGCGCCGGGCGGCGGTCTCGATTGGGCCCAGGATGCTGATGTACGGGTTGACCGCGGTCTGCAGCAGGGCCAGCCCGCTGCCGATGATGAACAGGCCGCTGAGCGCCCCCGGGTACCAGCGCTGCTGGGCGAAGTGGGCAAACACCACCGCACCGGCGGCCATCACCAGCAGGCTCAGGCTAAGGCCCTTCTTCATGCCGGTGCGCTTGAGGATCCACGAGGCCGGCAGGGCGAGGAAGAAATACGACAGGTAGAACACCATCAGCACCAGGAAGGCGCCGACCTCGTCCAGCTCGAAGGCCAGTTTGACGAAGGTGATCAGCGGCCCGTTGAGCCAGGTGAAGAAGCCGATCAGGAAGAACAGCACGCCGATGATCAGGATCGACGTAAGCACGCTCGAACGCGCGGAGGCAGCAGGCACGGCAGACATCAAGAAAGCTCCTGCATCGGCGGGCCGCAATGGCGCGCCGGAAGAGTGGCTGGGAACAACGTTGTCACATTTATTCGTCGCCGCTGCCGGGTTTGTCAACAAGCGGTTTTCATCACGGTGCCGATCCGCACCGTGCTGCACCTGCGCAGATCGCACGCCCCGCCACGCTTGACGGTCTCCGGCCCCGCCATTTCAGGCAGGTTGCAAAAACATGGCGGGCAAGGGATGAAAACGTTTTCTGATGACAGCGCCCGCTGCGGCGCAACATCGAAAGTCTGAGGTTATCGTTGACATCGTTGTCAGAACGATTACAGACTCCGCCTCAATCGCCGGGTCGGACCGGTCCTGCACAATCCAAGGGAGCCCGTGTGACCGCAGCCGCCCACTCTGTACCGGCCCATGCCCTGCCCGCCGCGGTGCCGCCGTTCCTGGCCGCCGATGTGGGTGGCACGCATGTCCGGGTGGCCCGGGTGCAGGCCAGCGCCCAGCCGGACCATCCGGTGCAGCTGCTGGAATACCGCAAGTTCCGCAATGCCGATTACCCCGGGCTGAGCGCGATCCTGGCCGAATTCCTCGGTACCGGCGAGCGTCCGGCGCACTGCGTGGTGGCCACCGCCGGCGTTGCCCGGCGGGATGGCACCGTGATCAGCGCCAACCTGCCGTGGCCGTTGTCGGCGCGCCGGATCGAACAGGACGTGGGCCTGGACCAGGTCTACATCGTCAACGACTTTGAGGCGGTGGCCTATGCCGCCGCGCAGGTGGACGCCAGCGGTGTGCTGCAGCTGACCGGCCCGACCAGCGCCCCGCGTGGCCCGACCCTGGTGGTCGGCCCGGGGACCGGACTGGGCGCGGCGGTGTGGATTCCCACCGCGCACGGTGCGGTGGTGCTGGCCACCGAAGCCGGCCAGCCCACCCTGGCCACCACCACCGAACTGGAAATGGCGATCGTGCGCCAGATGCAGCGCGAGCATGCGCATGTGTCGGTGGAACACGCCCTGTCCGGCCCCGGCCTGATGAATCTGTATCGCGCCCTGTGTGCCCTCAACGGCGTGGCCCCCACGCTGGCCACGCCCGATGCGATCACCGCCGCGGCCATGGCCAACCAGGACCCGCTGGCGCGCGAAAGCCTGGAGGTGTTCTGCGGCCTGCTCGGCAGCACCATCGGCGACATGGCCCTGCAGTACGGCATCACCGGCGGGGTCTACCTGGCCGGCGGCATCCTGCCGCAGATCCGCGAATTCCTGTTGAACAGCAGTTTCGTGCGCCGGTACCTCAACAAGGGGCCGATGCGCGAGGCGCTGGAACGCATTCCCGTGAAGGTGGTCGAGCACGGGCAGCTGGGCGTCATCGGCGCCGCCAGCTGGTACCTCGGCCATAGGGACGACCCGCGCGTCTGACGGCGCAGCGGGTACGCAGCAAAAAGCAGTACGTGGCACCCAGGCGCACCCGGCAACGGGGCGCGGCACAGTCGTACCAGACGCAAGAAGACACGCCGTCGCCGGCGAACCATCGGATTGATGAGGAGAGACATCATGAACCACCGCAAGAGTCTGCTTTCGGCAGCCATTTTCAGCTGTCTGGTGTTCGGCGCGCAGGCGCAGGAAACCGCTACCCCGACCGACCTGGACACGGTCAGCGTCGTGGGCATCCGCGCCAGCCTGGAAAAGTCGCTGGATACCAAGCGCAACAACGTGACCATCTCCGAGGCGATCACCGCCGAAGACATCGGCAAGTTCCCCAGCACCAACGTGGCCGAAGCGCTGTCGCAGCTGCCGGGCATCTCGCTGGACCGTCGCTTCGGCCAGGGTGAGCGGGTCAGCATCGATGGCACCGACCCCAGCCTCAACCTGTCCTTCCTGGACGGCCACCCGGTCGCGCAGGCGATCTGGCTGTATGGCGAACAGCCCAACCGTGGCTTCGACTATACCCTGCTGTCGCCGCTGATCCTGGGCCGCATGGAAGTGATCAAGTCCTCCGAAGCGCGCCTGACCGAAGGCAGCCTGGGCGGCACGATCCTGATGCACACCCGCCAGCCGCTGGACATGCGCGCCAATGAAGTGGCCGCCTCGGTGGGCTACAGCTACAGCGACCAGGCCAGCGAAGGCAAGCCGAACGCTTCGGCGATCTACAGCTGGAAGAACGACGAAGAGACCTTCGGCATCAACGTGGCCGCGCAGCACTATGAAGAGCGCGTGGACCGCCAGGGCATGGAGGTATTCGGCTACGCCAAGGCCTCCACCTTCACCAACGCACCGGGCGTGGATCCCAATGCCGACGTGCCCAACTCGGTCAACGCCGCATGGTTCCAGCAGGACCGCAAGCGCGACAGCGCCGTGGTCAACCTGCAGTTCAAGCCGACCGACGAACTCGAGTTCAACCTGAGCGGCCTGTACATCAAGGAAAACTTCGACAACTACAACCAGTCGATGTACTCCTTCCTGACCTGGAACCCCGGCACCGTCGGTGCGGTGAACCAGCTCGGCGACGTGCGCAACGGCGTGGTCAACAGCGGCCATTCCAACGCCAGCGCCACCGCCAACAGCGGCACGGTGATCTACGACAACAACGTGCGCAAATCCGAAGTCACCACCAAGGGCCTGGACCTGCGTGGTGCCTGGAAGGGCGAAAGCTGGGGCATCAGCGGCCAGGCTGGCCAGAGCAAGTCCGAGAACAAGGACCTGGCCCAGTACTTCATCGAACCGTTCTACAACGGCGGCTTCAGCTGGAACCTGGACAAGGGCATCACCTTCGACAACCCCGATGCGGCGCGCAACCCGGCCAACTGGGGCTCGGCCGGCGGCTGGTTCGGCAACAACGGCATCTTCTCCACCGAGAGCAAGGACACCTACGCCCAGCTCGACTTCAACGTGCAGTTCGACAGCATCTTCAACCAGCTGCAGTTCGGCGTACGCCACGGCAAGCATGAAGAGAGCTTCGACCTGAACGTCTATGGCGGCGTCCGCCCGGGCACCCTGGCCGACGTCGGCACCATCGGCCTCACCAACATCCAGGGCTTCAGCGATGGCCAGGGTCGCCATGTGCAGGCCGGCCGCGACAACGTGCTGAACTGGGTCACCGGCAGCCCGCTGGATTTCGCCAACCCGGATCCGGCCAGCTACCTCAACAACACCTGGGCGCTGGAACAGACCAACAATGCCGCCTATGCACAGCTGAACTTCTCCAACGGGCCGGTCCGCGGCAACGTCGGCCTGCGCTACGTCGATTCCAAGACCGACGGCAGCGGCTTCGTCTACGGCGGCACCCCGACCCTGACCGACCTGGACAGCAAGTGGCAGACCCAGAGCAAGAAGGAAGACTTCGTGCTGCCGTCGGTCAACCTGGTCTACGACACCGCCAATGACTGGGTGTTCCGCTTCGGTGCCAGCAAGGTCATCGCCTGGGCGCCGTACAACCAGATGGTCAACAACACCTTCCTCAACGACACCACGCTCAACGGCAGCGGCGGCAACGCCGACCTGTCCCCGTACGAATCGTGGAACTACAACCTGTCGGCCGAGTACTACTTCGCCCCGCAGTCGGTGGTGGCCTGGTCGCTGTTCTACAAGAAGATCGACAACTACATCGACAGCAGCGCGGTCGTCGAGCGCCAGTACAACTCGATCCGCGACACCTCGCCGGCCACCTGGGCCAATGTCGTGGGCACCAACGGCTGCACCGCCGACGGCTACTGCGACTACAGCATCCAGCGTCCGCGCAATGCCGGCAGCGGCCACGTCAAGGGCTTCAACCTCAGCTTCCAGCAGCCCTTCGGCGAAAGCGGGTTCGGCCTGACCGCCAACTACACCTACGCCAATGGCGAGAACAACTCCGGCGACCCGCTGCCGTACCAGTCGCGCAACTCGGTCGCGTTCAGCCCGTACTACGAGAAGGGCCCGATCAACGCACGCCTGACCTACAACTGGCGTGACAGCTACCTGGCCGGCGGTTACGTCGCTGGCTCGGCGCCGGCCAGCGTGGACGACTACGCCGAACTGGGTGCCAGTTTCGGGTACACCTTCAACGAGAACTGGTCGCTGACCCTGGACGCACAGAACCTGCTCAACGAAGAGTATTTCCAGTACCTGGGCGACAAGGACCACCTTGCGTCGCGCTACAAGAGCGGCCGCCGCTACATGGCCACGGTGCACTTCAAGTTCTGATCACTGCCTTACCATGCTGAACGCCTGATCGACGGGCCCGGACCTCCGGGCCCGTTTTCACAGGTGGAACCCGATTCGCTACAAAGGAATGACCCGATGCACACCCGCACCCGTCGTACCTCGCTGTCGCTGCTGTCTTTCGCACTGGCCCTGTCCCTGGCACCGCTCGCGCACGCCACCGATGCACAGGCGCCCGATGGCCCGCGGGCCCGGCCCGACGCGCTGTCGCTGATTCCCGCACCGGCCCACGTGGAACGCCTCGATGGCGCGCCCTTCAAGGTGGAAGCCAGCACCCCGGTGTGGGCGCGCGGCGATGCGGCCACGCGCGTGGCGCGCCAGTTCAGCACCCTGTTGCACACCAGCGGCGGCCCCACCCTGCAGGTCAAGAACGGGAACGGCAAGAACGGCGTCAACTTCGTACTCAACACCGCGCTGAAGACCGGCGCCGAAGGCTACCAGCTGCGCTCCAACGGCGATGGCGTGACCGTTGCCGCCGCTACCGAAGCCGGCCTGTTCTACGGGGCGGCGACGTTGTCGCAACTGTTCACCAGCAACGTCGACGGCGCCCTGCCGGCACTGCGCATCGACGATGCCCCGCGTTTCAGCTGGCGCGGCCTGATGCTCGATTCGGCCCGCCATTTCCAGAGCCTGGACGAGATCAAGCGCGTGCTCGACGCGATGGCCGAACAGAAGCTCAACACCTTCCATTGGCATCTCACCGATGACCAGGGCTGGCGCATGGAGATCAAGCGCTACCCGAAGCTGACTGCAGTCGGCAGCTGCCGCATCCCGGCCGGCGATGGTGGCCGCGACCCCGCCACCGGCGCCGAGCGTTCGTACTGCGGCTTCTACACCCAGGACCAGATCCGCGAGGTGATCGCCTATGCGGCCGCGCGCCATATCCAGGTGATTCCCGAGATCGACGTGCCCGGCCACGCCACCGCGGCGATCGCCGCGTACCCCGAGCTGGGCACGCTGGATACGCCACTCAAGCCGCTGAGCGAATGGGGCGTGTTCCCGAACCTGTTCAACACCGAAGAAACCACCTTCACCTTCCTGGAGAACGTGCTGGAAGAGGTGATCGCGTTGTTCCCGTCCCAGTACGTGCACGTGGGCGGCGACGAGGCGGTCAAGGACCAGTGGGAAGCCTCGGCACGCGTACAGGCCCGCATGCGCGAAGTGGGCGCGGGCAATGAAATGGAAATGCAGAGTCACCTGATCAAGCGCCTGGAGACCTTCCTGGAGCAGCACGACCGCCGCCTGATCGGGTGGGATGAGATCCTCGAAGGCGGCCTGCCGCCGGAAGCCACGGTGATGTCGTGGCGCGGCACCGAAGGCGGCCTGAAGGCGGCCAGCGAAGGCCACGACGTGGTGATGTCGCCGGTCACCGACATGTACATGGACTACCTGCAGACGAGCTCGGACAACGAACCGCCGGGGCGCCCGCTGGTCACCTCGCTGGCGCGCGTGTACGGCTTTGAGCCGGTGCCCGATGCGCTGGCCAAGGACAAGCAGCAGCACATCCTGGGCCTGCAGGCCAACATGTTCACCGAACACACGCGCACCTACGCGCGCCTGCAGCACAACCTGTTCCCGCGCCTGGCCGCGGTGGCCGAAACCGGCTGGTCGCCGCGCGAACGCCGCGACTACGCCGACTTCCTGGCGCGCCTGCCCCACCAGCTGCAGCGCTGGCAGGCGATGGGCATTGCGTATGCACAGACGCCGTTCCAGGTGGAGCAGGACAGCCGCGACGACCGCAAGGCCGGCACCGCGACGCTGGCGCTGAGCACGCCGCTGGGCTACGAGATCCACTACAGCGTGGATGGCAGCCCGGTCACCGCGCAGTCGCCGCGCTACACCGCGCCGCTGACCCAGCCGCTGCCGGTCGCGCTGCAGGCCGCCACGTTCTTCAACGGCAAGCCATTGGCCAACGCCGCCAGCCGCTTCGATATCACGGCCACGTCGTTGCTCACCCGCAACGATCAGCAGCTGGCGATGTGCCCGGGCGAAGGCAAGCTGCTGCTGCGGCTGGAAGACGACGGCCCGGCCGACGGCGAGCGTGCCATTTTCAACGTCAACATCTTCAACCCGTGCTGGTTGTGGAAGGACGCCGACGTGGACGGTATCGGCACGCTGCGCGTGCGTGCCGGGCAGATTCCGTATTACTTCCAGCTGGCGCACGACGAACCGGCGCGGAAATTCAGCCCGGCGCGCAGCGCGCATGGCGAAATGGACGTGCTCAACGGCACCTGCGACGGCAAGCCGCTGGTCAGCGTGCCGCTGCCGGCCACGCCGGGCGCCGATGGCTTCATCACGCTGGAGGCGGCGCTGCCGCGATCGTTGAAGGGCACCCAGGACCTGTGCGTGCGCTTCACCGGTGACACCCGCCCGACCATGTGGGTGGTGGATGAGGTGACGTTGCAGCCGCGTTGATCGGGGGAGACGTACCCACCAACGGTGGGTACCTACCGGTAATTCGGCAGGTGACCACCGTGGGTCGTCAGCGCCGGTGTCCTGTGGGTAGGTGACGACCGTTGGTCGTCAGCGCCGGTTGCCCTGTGGGTAGGTGACGACCGTTGGTCGTCACCGCGTGGACCCGGCACCGGCCGCGTGCCTCGGTAGTGCCGGCCGCTGGCCGGCTCCTCATGACCCCACCGTAGGTGACGACCGTTGGTCGTCACTGCCTGTCACCCCCGCAAGCGCAACAACAGGTCGCGCAACGGGGTGAACGCAAGCGACAGGCCGGCGACGACACCGATGCTGTTGGCCAGCACGTCCATCGGGTCGGCCATGCGGGTGGCGGTCAGGGCGCCCTGGGCGAACTCGATGCCGATGCCCAGACCGACCAGGCCCACCCCCGCCCACGCCAGCGCCGCGCGCGTGCGGTAGATCTGCACCGCCGAGCCGGCCAGCACGAAGTACGCCAGGAAATGCTCGACCTTGTCGCTGTTGTCCGGCAGCGCCATCGGCGGCAGCCGGACCAGGCAGACGGCGATGGTCGCGGCAATGGCCATCCACCACAGCGCCAGCCAGAACCGCGCGAACCGCAGCGGCTTCAACAGTCCCGTGGCGCTCATGTCAGAGGCGCCAGGTCAGATCGCCCAGCGTGAAGGCAGGCTCGAAATCGACATCGCGCTGGAAGCCCATCACCTGGAAGCGCTCGCCCATGGCGGTGGGCAGGGTGAGTTTCTTGACCTGGTCGCGCAGGCGCACCTTGCCGAATTCATCGGTACGCGCATCGGCCTTGGCCAACAACGCATCCAGGCCGTTGCCCAGCAGGAAGTTGGCCTGCGTGCAGTACCCGGCCAGCTCGAAGCCGGCGCCGGTGCCGGCTTCAGCCAACGCGGTGAAATCCACCGAGGCGGTCAGGTCCTGCAGGCCCGGCCAGCGGTACAGGTCGTTGTGCACCTGGTGGCGGTAGAACGCGCGCACCGTGCCGTCGTCGCGCTCGTCCTGGTAGTACTCACCGCGCGGGTAGCCGTAGTCGACGAACAGCATCGCGCCGCGCTGCATGCCACCGGCCACGGCCTGGATCCAGTACGGCAGCTGCGGCAGCAGCTCGGACCGGTAGCCATCGGCGAACGGCTTCTCGCGGTAATGCTCGATATGCCGCACCGCCGCGCTCAGCATGGCATCGGCCGGCTGCGCGCCGCGCATGAAGGCGCCGTCGGCATCCAGCTCCACGGTTTCCTCGAAGACCATGCCATCGCGGGCCAGGAAGCGCGGGGTGGGCAGCGCGTCGATCACCTCGTTGGCGAACACCATGCCATCCCAGTCGTCATCGAACGGGCCGTCCAGCCATTCCACCAGTGCGAACAGCGGCGGCACCAGTGTTTTTTCCAGACGCTCGCGCTGGCGCTCGCGCAGGTCCGCGCTGGGCTCCAGGATCGCGTAGCGGTCGGGCAGCGCGTCCAGCTCGAGCATGCGCTTGAGCAGCACCTCGGCAAACGCGCCGCTGCCGCCGCCCAACTCCATGAAACGCGCCTGCGGCCCCAGCTGCTGCATCACCGGCGCGATCGCGTTGGCCAGGGTGGCGGCGAACAACGGACCCAGTTCGGGCGCGGTGGTGAAGTCGCCGGACTGGCCGAACTTGCTGGCGCCGGCGCTGTAGTACCCCAGCCCCGGCGTGTACAGGCTCAGCTCCATGAACCGGGCGAACGGCATGGCACCGCCGTTGGCCAGGATTTCAGCGCGCAGTGCCGCGGCCAGCTGATCGCTGTGGGCCAGGGCGTCGGTATCGGGGGTCGGCAGTGGGGAATGCATGGTGCAGGCGATTGCGGTGACAATGCACAGCATAGCCGAGCCCGGAGTTACCCCCGATGACCGATACCGCCCCCGTCGTGCTGATCACTGGCAGCGCACGCCGGATCGGCGCGGCGATCGCCCGCCAGTTCCATGCCTGCGGCTGGTCGGTGGTGCTGCACGCGCATACCTCCACCGCCGAACTGCAGCAGATGGCCTTCGACCTGGACATGCTGCGCCCGGGCAGCGTGCTGGCACTGCAGGCCGACCTGCGCGACGCCGACACCCTGCCCGATCTGGTCGAACAGACCGTGGCCCAGTTCGGGCGGCTGGACGCGCTGGTCAACAACGCCTCCAATTTCTACCCCACCCTGCTGGGCCAGATCACCGCCGAGCACTGGGACGACCTGTTCGCGGTCAACGCCCGCGCGCCGCTGCTGCTGGCCCAGGCCGCCGCCCCGCAGCTGCGCCGGCACCAGGGCTGCATCGTCAACCTGACCGACCTGCATGGCACCCAGCCGATGCGCGACCACCCGGTCTACAGCGCAGCCAAGGCGGCGCTGGAAATGGTCACCCGGTCACTGGCGCTGGAACTGGCCCCCAAGGTCCGGGTGAACGCGGTGGCGCCCGGCGCGATCCTGTGGCCCGAGCAGGGCAAGGACGATTACGCGCAGCAGGCCCTGTTGCTGCGCACGCCGCTGGCGCGTACCGGCACCGTGGAAGAGATCGCCGAGGCGGTGTACTGGCTGGTAACCGACGCGCCGTTCATCACCGGGCATACGCTGCGCGTGGATGGTGGGCGGACGTTGTCCTGATGGGTGCGTACCGACCAACGGTCGGTACCTACCGGATTCCGTGGGCGCACGCGAACGGCGTACCGACCAACGGTCGGTACCTACCGGATGGTCCATGGGCGCACGCGAACGGCGTACCGACCAACGGTCGGTACCTACCGGATGGTTCATGGGCGCACGCGAACGGCGTACCGACCAACGGTCGGTACCTACCGGGTGATCCGTGGGCGCAGGCGAACGGTGCGCCACCCCCGGTAGGCGACCACCGTTGGTGGTCGCGCACGGACGGCATCCGCGCCGCGTCGCTTACCCCGGCAACAGGTCCATCGTCTCGAACGCGTCGCCGTGCTGGCGGTGTGCGCGCCACAGCGTGGCCAGGTCCAGCCCGCTGACCGGGTCGATGAACGTCGGCGCGATATCGGCCAGCGGCTTCAGCACGAAGGCGTGCTTGAGCTCCGGGCGCGGGATGCGCAGGTGGCCGGGGCCTTCCACGATCAGGTCGCCGTAGAACACCACGTCCAGGTCCAGGGTCCGGTCGGAGAAGCGCGGGCCGCTGCGGTCACGGCCGTGCGCGTCTTCCAGCGCATGCAGCCAGGCATCCAGCGCGTCCAGCGGCAGGTCGGTCTCGATGGCCACCGCATTGTTGAGGAAATCCGGGCCGTCGAAACCGACGGCGGCGGTCCGGTAGGCCGGAGAGACCGCAACGGCGCCGAAGCGCGCGCGCAGGGCCTCCACCGCGGCGTGAAGGTGCTGTTGCGGCTGCAGGTTGCTGCCCAGGCTCAGGAGCACAGTGGTCATGGTATTCAGCATGCGTGGGGCGAATCCACACCGGGCCAACAGGGCCAGCGCATAGAATCGGGGTGCACATCATAGGACACCGACATGACCTATTGCGTCGGCATCGAGGTGGACGAAGGCCTGGTCTTCGCCGCCGACACCCGTACCAACGCGTCGCTGGACGACGTGCGGGTGCATCGCAAGCTGCACGAGTTCGAGTTCCCGGGCCAGGCCGCCTTCGTGATCATGGCCGCCGGCAACCTGGCCACCACCCAGCTGCTGATCTCGCGGCTGCGGCGCGACGTGGAGGAACAGCGCGAGCAGAACCTGTGCGCCTACCGGCACCTGTTCGAGGTGGCCGAGTACGTGGGCCGCATCCTGGTCGACAGCCAGGTCAAATCCAGCACGCCCGAGCATGGCCACGACGGCATCAACACGCAGGCCACGCTGATCCTGGGTGGCCAGGTGGGCGGCGAGCAGCCCGGCATGTACATGATCTACCCGCTGGGCAACGCCATCGCCGCCTCGCCGGAAACCCCGTTCCTGCAGATCGGCGAATCCAAGTACGGCAAGCCGATCCTGGACCGCATCATCCGCCCGCAGACACGCCTGGAAGACGCGGCGCGCACCGCGATCGTGTCGCTGGATTCCACCATCCGCTCCAACCTCTCGGTCGGCCTGCCGGTGGACCTGGTGCTGATCCGCACGGGTGACCTGCGCATCAGCCAGCGCATGCGGCTGGCCGGTGATTCGCCGCTGTACGCCGAAATCCACGGGAGTTGGTCGCACAAGCTGGAACAGGCCGTGGCCAGCCTGCCGGGGTTTCCCTGGGAAGGGCGATGACCGCGCGCCCGGCGCGACCACCAACGGTGGTCGCCTACCGGGTGGACACGGTCGGGGTCGATGCGGTCCCCGTCAATGCAATCCGCGGTCAATGCGCCCCCGGTCAATGCGGTCCCGGTCGACGCAATCCGGGGACGATGCGCGCCGGTCGATGCGGTCCCCATCGACGCAATCCCGGGGTCGATGCGGTCCCCGTCGATGCAATCCGGGGTCGATGCGAACCCGGTCAATGACCCCCGGTAGGTGCCGACCGTTGGTCGGCACACCCGCGGCAGACGGCACGCCCGGCTACGCCGTCTCCAACGCCTCGGCGACCGAGCGGAACACCTGCTGCATCTCCAACGGTTTGCGCAGCACGTGCACGTTGATGATCGGCGGGAACACCGCCAGCGGCACGGTGACGTCGGCCTCTTCCAGCACCAGCGCCGGACCGCGGTAGCCCAGCGCGGCCATCTCGCCCAGCAGATGGCTGGCCGACAGCAGTTTGGAGCCCGCGTCGGCAATCACCAGCGCCGGCATCGCCTCCTGCTGCATCCAGCGCAGCGCCGCAGCGCCGTCCGATGCCAGCTGCAGGTGATACCCCTGGCTGGACAACGCATTGCCCAGCAGCGACAGGCGCGTGGCTTCGCCATCCACCACCAGAATGGTCTGGCCCGCACCGGCGGCGATCGGCGCGTCGACCGCTTCGCCCTCGGCCGGCACTTCACGCATCGGCAGCAGCAGGTCGAAGCGCGTCCCCACGCCGGGCGTGCTGTCCACATGGATGCTGCCGTTGGCACCTTCCACGATCCGCTTGCACGAGATCAGGCCCAGGCCGGTGCCGTTGGCCTTGGTGGTGAAGAACGGATTGAACAGGTGCGACAAGGTCTCGGCATCCATGCCGGTGCCTTCGTCGGTCACCGAAATGCGCAGCCACTCCTCGCCCTGCCCGCCCGCATCGGCAGACGCGCGCAGGGTCAGGCGGCCGCCGTTCGGCATCGCCTGGATGCCATTCAACGCCAGGTTCAACAGCACCTGCTGCAGTTCGGTGTAGTTGGCGTCCACGCCAAGACCGTCGTCGGCCACATCCAGGTGCAGGCTGACCTTGTTGGGCAGGTTGCTGCGCAACAGCAGCTCCACGGCCTCGAACAGGTGCGCGATGCAGATGTGCTCGCTTGGCTTGCGCGAACCGCGCACGAACGACAGCATCGATTCGGCCATCTCGTGCCCGCGCCGGCCGCACTCGGCGATGATGTCGGCCAGGTGATGCAGCTGCGGGTCGTCGCTGCGCGCCTTGAGCAGGTCCGGCATGATCAGCAGCGGCTGCAGGATGTTGCGCAGGTCGTGGCTGAGCCCGGCCGCCAGCAGCGACAGGCTTTCCAGTCGCTGCGCGCGCATCAGTTCGGCTTCCACCCGCTGGCGGTCCATCGTGCTGCGCGACTCGCGCACCGCACGTGCCACCGCCGAGGGCAAACGCGCCGGCTGGTGCTTGATGATGTAATCGTTGGCGCCCTGGTGCAGCGCCGCCACCGCGTTTTCCTCGCCCATCGTGCCGGACACGAAGATGAACGGCACATCGGGATGCCACGCACGCACGATTTCCAGCGCCTGGTTGCCGGAAAAGCCCGGCATGCTCAGGTCCGACAGCACGATATCCGGCGAGAAGCGGGTCAGCGCGTCGCGTAATTCGCGCGCGCTCTCCACCCGCTCGAAGCTCGCTTCAAGCCCCGCATCGAGCATCTGCTCGCACATCAGTTCGGCGTCCTCCGGGGAATCTTCCACCAG
This sequence comes from Stenotrophomonas sp. 10N36, assembly GCF_056395005.1. NCBI lineage: Bacteria > Pseudomonadati > Pseudomonadota > Gammaproteobacteria > Lysobacterales > Lysobacteraceae > Stenotrophomonas > Stenotrophomonas sp. 10N36. The sequence continues at coordinate 128,731 of NZ_JBFTIS010000023.1, forward strand.
CAGGACGCGCAACATACCCAGGGAGGGGCCAGTCAGCGGCATGGGTTATTCGACTTCCGGCGCCTGGTTGATCACCGCCCAGAACTTGCCCAGGGTCTGCACGGCACCGAAGAACTGGTCCACGTCCACCGGCTTGACCACGTACGCGTTCACGCCCATGTCCCAGCTGCGGGCCAGGTCGCTTTCTTCGCGCGAGGACGACAGGATCACCACCGGCAGGCGCTTGAGCTCGTCGGTATTGCGGATTTCCTTGAGGACCTCCAGGCCGTCCATGCGCGGCATCTTGATGTCCAGCAGCAGGACGGCCGGCAGGCCTTCCTCGCGGTTGGCATAGGCGCCGCGGCGCAACAGGTAGTCCATCGCTTCCACGCCGTCTTCGACATGCACGATGGGGTTGGCCAGGCGGGCCTCTTTCAGGGCGTCGACGGCCATCTCGGCGTCGGCAGGGCTGTCCTCGGCGAGGAGGATGGTGCGGAGAGCGGTCATGCGGCGGAGCCTTTGTTGATTGCGTCGAGCGCAGGAGGAAGCAGGAAGTGGAAGGAGGCGCCCTGGTCGACGGCCGATTCGGCCCAGATGCGGCCGCCGTGGCGGGTCAACACGCGGCGCACACTGGCCAGGCCAATGCCGGTGCCGGGGTATTCACTGGCCTTGTGCAGGCGCTGGAATACGCCGAACAGTTTGGCGGCGTAGGCCATGTCGAAACCGGCGCCGTTGTCGCGCACCGTGAACAGGTGGCCGCCGTCGGGTTGTTGCTGGTACTCGACCTCGATCCGGGCCGGATCGCGGTTGGAGGAGTATTTGATGGCGTTGCCGAGCAGGTTCAACCACACCTGGCGCATCATGTTTTCGTCGGAGACCAGGATCGGCAGCGGCGCGATCTTCCACTCGACATGGCGCGGTACGCCGGTCTCTTCGGCCTCGGTCTGCAGGTTGGCGTCCAGCATCGCGCGGGTATCAGCCACCAGCGACTGCATGTCCACCGCCTGCATGCGCATCGCCGCGCGGCCCAGCCGCGAGTAGACCAGCAGGTCGTCGATCAGCGCCGCCATGCGACGCGCCGAATTGGAGATGACACCCAGGTAGTGCAGCGACTTTTCGTCGGCGTCGTCGCCCAGGTGCCGCGCAAGCTTGTCCGAGAAGCCGCCGATGTGGCGCAGCGGGGCGCGCAGATCGTGCGAGACCGAGTAGCTGAAGGCTTCCAGCTCGCGGTTCACTTCGGACACCTGCTCGACCTTGCCTTCCAGCTGCCGGTTCAGTTCTTCCACGCGCTGCTGCACGGCGCGCTGCACGGTGACGTCGCTGACGGTCATCAGCACCACTTCATCGTCCTTGTCGGGCAGGGGCATGCGGCGGGCGTTGATCAACATGGTGCGCACCTGGTCGTCGGCGGTGCGCTGTTCGTGTTCGTAGTCCCACAGTTCGCGGCCGCGCAGCAGTACGTCGGTCAAGCGCTGACGCACCACCGCATCGGTCCAGGCACCGTCGCCGATGCTGTCCAGCGACCGCACTTCGCCGCTGTCGTCCTCCAGGCCGTAGAGCTCGGCGAAGGCCGGGTTGTGCAGCTGCACCTTCAGTTCGCGGTCGAGCAGCACGATCGGCTCGCGCACGGTATGCAGCACCGATGCGGCACGCGCGGCCGAACGCAACGAGGCGCGCTCGGCGGCGGCACGATGGCCGGCCTGGCGATAGAGCAGCCACAGCACCAGGCCCAGCAGGGCCAGCTGGATGGCCAGGGCAGTCCATGACACGAACTCGCCTTGGCGCTGCTGCTTCTGGAAGGTCGCGGTGCGCTGCGCGAGCAGCTTCTCTTCGCTGGCCTGCAGTTCCTCGATCAGGCCGCGGATCGGGTAGCGCGTGGTCAGGTCCTGGACCAGCTCGCGCTGGTCGGAGTTGGGCGAGGCCTTGGCCAACTGCCTGGCCACTTCCATGCGCCGCTCGACCATCGACTGGATGCGGCCGATGCGGACCAGCTGTTCGGGATTGTCGCGGGTCAGTTCGGCCAGCCGCTCCAGGCGCAGCGGGATATCCTTGGCCTGGCCCATGCGCTCACGCAGGCCCGGCGCGTCGATGCCCTTGGACATCGTCAGCGCGGCCGATTCCACATCGCGCACATCGGCCTGCAGCTGGTACACCGCCACACCGACGTCCTGGGTATGGGTGACCCAGCGCATGGCCTGGACATTGTCGTCGGACAGTTTTCGCAGGGTGACCCACGGCACCACGATGATCGCCGCCGCGGCCAAGGCCAACGCCGGTAAACGCCACCGATCCCAGATTTCATCACTGAAAGCCAGCGCCATAGTTCCTCTTCACCGTGCGATGCCGTTGCCGGCGGTGCCCTGTCGCGGCCGCCTCGGCTTCCCTGGCACGCCGTCGCGGGCGAAGCCGTCAATATACCGCAGCGCATTGTGAATAGGATGCGCCCTTTTTTCTGAACAATTAAGCGAACGCTGTTCGTGCGTAGCCGCCCCTAATAAAGGCTTCTTCGGACGTGACGCTATGCGGGTGGCCGGGTGTGGTCAGATCGGCTGGCTTCTCCGATCCGGGTCGGTCGCGAGCGTGAGGGCCCCGTAGCAGCCGGTAGCAACTGTGTTGATCAGCGCCTGCCTGATCCGTAGCTGAGGCGGCTCCGGTCGGTTTCCTGCGCGCGCAGTAAGCGGTAGGTGCCGGCCGTTGGCCGGCACGCCTTTGCCCGCCATGTTGTCCGCCCAG
>NZ_JBFTIS010000024.1:0-40945 GCF_056395005.1 Stenotrophomonas sp. 10N36
ATCGACTGCCGATATGCCCGCACCGTTCTTTGGTGGCATGACATTGGATCAACGGCGGCTTCGGCTGCAGGTCATGCGTTCGCCGCGCCGTTCCCGGTCATCGGCGGTCGTTTGGGAACCGACCCTACCGGCCGGTCGTTCGCCGCATTGTCGTGCCAGGATTGCATCTCTTCGCGGTATTGGCCGTGCCGGGACCGCATCCAGGTGACATGGACGGCGCCTGGTGCTCGCGGCGCTACCCGTGCGGGGATTGCAACTGGGCGTCCAGCTGCGCCAGACGCTCCGGCGTGCCGACGTCGGTCCAGCGCCCGCGGTGGTGCTGCCCGCTCACGCGGCCCTCGGCCATGGCATGGCGCAGCAGCGGGGCCAGGCCGAACTGCGGCGGTTGGGCCGCCGCGCCGGCGGTGGCGCCGATCACCGCGCGCCAGCGGTCAAGGATGGCCGGGCGGTACACGCCGATGCCGGCGTAGGTCAGGCGTGCGGCGTCGCCATCGTCATCAACGCGGCCATCGGGATGCAGGATGAAATCGCCGCGCGGATGCTGGACCGGGTTGTCGACCAGCACCAAGTGCGCATCGCCCGCCGGTGTTTGCGGCAGCGTGCTGAAATCCAGGTCGGTCCAGACATCGCCGTTGACCACCAGGAACGGCGCATCGCCGAGCAGCGGCAAGGCGTTGAGGATGCCGCCGCCGGTTTCCAGCGGCATCGGGCCTTCCTCGATGAGGTGCAGGCGCAGGCCCCAGCGCGTGCCGTCGCCCAAGGCGGGGGCGAACTGCCCGCCCAGCCACGAGGTGTTGACCACCACCTCACGGACGCCCGCAGCGGCCAGCTTTTCCAGATGCCAGGCAATCAGCGGCTTGCCGCCGGCCAGCAGCAGCGGCTTGGGCGTGTGCAGGGTCAGCGGGCGCATGCGCTCGCCTTTACCGGCCGAGAAGATCAGTGCCTTCATGGGCGCGCCAACACCGGGCTGGCCAGCTGCGCCATCGCCGGTTTGATGCGCCGCTGCAGCAGGTCGTCCAGCGCGGCCAGTTCGGGATGGCGCGGCAGCACTTCGTCCAGGTAGGCGATGAAGCGCGGCGCGTCGTCGAAATAGTGGCCCTTGCCATCGCGGTCGCGCAGGCGCACGAACAGGCCAAGGATCTTCAGATGGCGCTGCACGCCCATCCAGTCGGCGTCGCGCAGGAACTGCGGCCACGGCCGCACCGGCAGGCCCGCGGCCAGCGCCTGGGCGTGGTAGCGCGCCAGCCACGCATCCACCTTGGCCAGCGGCCAGCTCAGGAACGCATCCTTGAACAGGCTCACCGGGTCGTAGGCGATCGGCCCGCGCACCAGGTCCTGGAAGTCCAGCACGGCCGGGCCGCCGTCGACCGGCATCAGGTTGCGCGGCATGAAGTCGCGGTGGGTGAGCACCTGCGGCTGGTTCAGCGCGTTGTCCATCAGCCGCCGGTGCACCAGCTGCAGCTGCTCCAGCTCGCCACAGTCCAGCTGCAGGCCCAGGTGGCGCTGCAGGAACCATTCGTCAAACAGCCCGGCGTCGCGCTGCAGCAGCGCCTCACCGAAGCTGCCCATGCCCTCGGGCACGGGAATCTGTTGCAGGCGGATCAGCTGCGCGAACGCGGCATCGAACCATGCATCGGCATTGCGGTCGTCGATGTGCCGGGCCAGCGTGGGCCCGCCCAGGTCTTCCAGCAGCAGGAAGCCCTGCTCGACATCGCGCTCGAGCACCTGCGGTACGCGCACGCCATTGGGTTCCAGCAGGTCGTGCATGCGCAGCCACGGGCGCACGTCCTCCAGCCCGGGCGGGGAGTCCATCACGATGTGGCTGCCGCGCGTGCTGGTGGCACGCCAGTAGCTGCGGAACCCGGCGTCGACCGAGGCGCGGTCGAGCGCCAGCTGCGGGTCGTTCAGCGCGGTGCTGGCCCACTGGCGGCGCAGTTCGGCACGCAGGGGATCGGAAGCAGGATCGTTCATGGACAGGTACGTCGAAGCGGCACCGGGTGGCGCCAGGGGAAGGGGAAACGTGCGCGGGCTCAGCGCTTGTCGCCGCCGCTGACCAGCCGCAGCACGGCGAGCACGGCCACCGCACCAAGGACCGCGCCGAGGAAGCCGGCCGGCTCACCGGCGGCATACCAGCCCATGTACTGGCCGAACCAGCCGGCCAGCAGTGCGCCGACGATGCCCAGCACGATGGTCAGCAGGCAGCCCATGCGGTTGTTGCCGGGCATGAAGAAGCGCCCGAGCAGGCCGACCACGAAGCCGACCAGGATGATGTAGAGCCAGCTGGTGCTGCCAAACAGTCCGTTCATGCCATCTGCGCCGTCGAAGGATGGACGCAGCCTAGCAAGGCCAGGCTGCGTCCGTCACGGCATCACGCAATCAGCAGCAGCCGTGGCCGCCGTGGCGGGTGCCGCTGTCGGCGGCCACCGGCGAACCGCTGGTCTCGCCGCGCAGGCTGGCCGCGTAGTGCTCGCTGATCACCTTGGACACGCACGCGGTGACCTTCTTGCCCATCGGAATGTGCAGGAACTCGTTGGGGCCATGCGCGTTGGAATGCGGGCCGAGCACGCCGGTGATCATGAACTGCGCGCCGGGGAACTTCTCACCCAGCATGCCCATGAACGGGATCGAGCCGCCTTCGCCCATGTACATCGCCGGCTTGCCGAAGAAAGTCTGGCTGGCATCGTCGATGGCTTGGGTCAGCCACGGCGCCATGGCCGGGGCGTTCCAGCCGCTGGAGGCCTTTTCCAGGTCCAGCTTTACTTCCGCACCGTTCGGCGGGTCGCGCAGCAGCGCTTCCTTGAGCAGCTCGCCGCAGGCCTTGCCGTCGGCGGTGGGCGGCAGGCGCAGCGACAGCTTCACCGCGGTATGCGGGCGCAGCACGTTGCCGGCCGACGCCAGCGGCGGCATGCCGTCCACGCCGGTCACCGACAACGCCGGGCGCCAGGTGCGGTTGAGCACCAGCTCGGTGAGGTCTTCGTTCATCGGCTTGAGGCCGTCGACCATCGGGAATTTCTCGAAGATCGCGGTGTCCACCACATCGGCGGCGCGCTTGGCCTGTTCCAGGCGCTCGGCCGGGATCTCGACATTCATGCCGTCGATTAGGATGCGGCCGGTGTTCTCGTCCTCGATGCGCGACAGCAGCTGGCGCAGCAGGCGGAAGCTGGACGGGATCACACCGGAGGCATCGCCGGAATGCACGCCTTCGTTGAGCACCTTCACCGAGAAGTTGCCGCCGGTCAGGCCGCGCAGCGAGGTGGTGCACCACAGCTGGTCGTAGTTGGCGCAGCCCGAATCCAGGCACACCACCAGCGACGGCTTGCCGATGCGGTCGGCCAGGTGGTCCACGTAGGCCGGCAGGTCGTAGCTGCCCGATTCTTCGCAGGCTTCGATCAGCACCACGCAGCGCGCATGCGGCAGGCCCTGTTCCTGCAGCGCCAGCACGGCGGCCAGCGAACCGAACATGGCGTAACCGTCGTCGGCGCCGCCGCGGCCGTACAGCTTGTCGCCGCGCAGCACCGGAATCCACGGGCCCAGGTCGTCGTCCCAGCCGGTCATTTCCGGCTGCTTGTCCAGGTGGCCGTACAGCAGGATGGTGTCGTCGCCGGTCTCGGCGCCGGAGGCGGGGATTTCCAGCAGCAGCAGCGGCGTGCGGCCTTCCAGGCGCACCACCTCCACCGTCAGGCCCGGGAGATTCTGGGCACGGGCCCAGGTTTCCATCAGGGTTACGGCCTGCTCCATGTACCCATTGGCCACCCAATCTGCGTCGAACATCGGCGATTTGTTGGGAATACGGATGTAATCGACCAATTGCGGGATGATTTCGCTGTCCCACTTCTCACTGACGAATTGGCCGAGTTTGGTGCTGTCCATCTGACACTCCGGATGCATTGGCAAGTCCTCACATTCTACGCCCGGAGCAGGGGTAGGGATTTCCCTACACAACGTCAGGTATTTGGCTGGCTGTGTGAAGCCGCTGTGGACGATAGGCTGTGTGTATGTGGCGAGGCACGCTGGAGCTTCCGACGGGATAGCCGGCAGGCACCGGTTCCGAGCCACAAGGAGTAGCAAGGTGGGGCCTTGGTTTTCGTGTAAGGCGCTGGTGCTGGGACTGTTGCTGATGGGGGCTGCGCAAGCATCCGACCGGATCGACATCAATACAGCAGATGCGTCGACGCTGCAGCAGGGACTGACGAACGTGGGGCCACACAAGGCCGAGGCGATCGTCGCGTACCGGCGACAACACGGCCACTTCCTTCGCGTCGAGGATTTGACGCGGGTGAAGGGGATAGGGACAGCAACGGTCGAACGGAATCGACAACGGATGACGACGGGGATCATGAAGAGTCCCGCCGCGGAACCGCCCAGGAGGGCGTTGCCGGCATCCGTACCGAGGCGCTGACCAGACAGGACAGGTCGGGGACGGGCAGGGAGCCTGTCACTGGTTGCCGCGCAGGACGCGCGGTGACACCGACATACGCAGGGACGCGGTGCGCAGGGATGCGGGCGCGGAAGGAATGGCGCGGATCCACCAGGACGGTGGCATCCAGACCCGGGAAGGGCTGTGATGGCGGAACAGAATACGGCCGAGTGCAGGGAGCATGGCCGGCACCCATACTGGGCAGGATGCACAGGGGGAAGGCGGGATGCCGACAAGGATGTGACGATTGCCCGGTACTGCGCAGGGATGCGTGGCCGGGCAATTTCTTTTTGGACGGCGTGGTGTGCTCGCGCCGCTGGCGCCACACCCTGCGCGGCGGCCGCGCCCGACCCTGCGAACACCTGTTTCATGCAGCGCGTTGGTGTAGCGTCGTCGCATCACTGGATGGAATGACCCCATGGCACCACGCCGCGCGTTGCTTACCCTGGCCTTGGCCACCCTGTTCGCCAGCGGACTCTGCTCGGCCGCGGTCGCTGCACCGCCGGCCGGCGCCGCCGCCGAAAAATCCATCGCCGCACCGCGCGGGCCCACCGATCTCAAGCCGGGCGAATTTCTCTGGCATCCGGAAATCTCGCCGGCCGGGCCGATCGTGCTGGTGGTGAGCCTGGACGAGCAGCGCGCCTATGTGTACCGCAACGGCATCGCCATCGGCCTGAGCACGATCAGCTCGGGCAAGACCGGGCATGAAACCCCGACCGGGGTGTTCACCATTCTGCAGAAGGACAAGGACCACAAGTCCAACCTCTACAACAGTGCGCCGATGCCCTACATGCAGCGGCTGACCTGGGACGGCATCGCCCTGCACGGTGGCAACCTGCCCGGGCACCCGGCCTCGCACGGCTGCGTGCGCCTGCCGCAGGCGTTCGCACAGAAGCTGTTCGGTGAAACCAAGCGCGGCGACACCGTGGTGGTGGCCGACGCCAAGAGCGCGCCGATGACGCTGGCCTACCCGGCGGTGCTGGCCCCGGTGAACAGCACCGGCAAGCCGTTGGTGGAAACCACCGATGCGCCGGCGCATTACTGGAACGACGCGGCCGCGCCGAGTGGCCAGGTGGGCATCCTGGTCAGCCTGCACGACCAGCGCCTGTACGTGCTGCGCGATGGCGTGCTGATTGGCGAGTCGCGGCTGGAGGCCAAGGCGCTGCCGGCGTTCGAGGGCACCACCCTGTTCGTGATGCAGCAGGGCTACTCGGACGTGCCCAGCCCGCTGGACGCACACCAGCGCCTGCACAAGTGGACCGCCTACCCGTTGCTGGGGCAGAGCGCCGGCAACGCCAGCCCGGACCTGCTGGCCACGCCCAGCCTGCCGATGGCGCTGCCGCCGGAATTTGCCGAGCAGCTGTACAAGGCGCTCGTGCCGGGCACCACGCTGTTGGTGACCAGCCTGCCGGCGGTACGCCCGGTGGCCGATGAACAGAACCTGCAGCCGGTGTTGGAATCGGACGCGGGTGGGTCCACCTTGTAGGGATTGGCCCTGCTGGTATGTCGTCCATGCGCGTGACCCGGATAACTCGAACTGCCCTGTGCGGGCTGGCGCTGGCCGGGTCGGCCGTGGGCGCATGCGCCGCTGCCGCGCCGGCCCCGTTGCCGCCGGCACAGCTGGCCGACATGCTGGCGCGCGCGGCGCCGGGCGCCGACCGCAAGGTGCTGCAGCTGGCGGCCAAGGCGATGACCTGCGCACTGCGGCGGCCGGAACTGGGCATCGACCCGACCCGGCTGAGCGTGATCGACTACTCGCGCCCGTCCACCGAGCAGCGCATGTGGGTGTTCGACCTGACCCGGCAGAAACTGCTGTTCGAGGAATGGGTGGCGCACGGCCGCAACAGCGGCGGCAACCAGACCGAACATTTTTCCAATCGCGATGGCAGCTTCATGTCCAGCCTGGGTGCGTTCACTGCCAAGGAAACGTACATGGGCGGCAATGGGTATTCATTGCGCCTGGAAGGGCTGGAGCCGGGCTTCAACGACAAAGCGCGCGACCGCGCCATCGTCATCCACGGCGCCCCGTACGTGAACCCGACGATGGCCCGGTTGCAGGGCCGGCTCGGCCGCAGTCTCGGCTGCCCGGCAGTACGGCTGACCGTGGCCAAGCCGCTCATCAACAGCCTGCGTGACGGCGCGATGGTGTTCGCCTACTACCCCGACAAGGACTGGCTGGCGCGCTCGCAGCTGCTGGGTCCGGACTGCGGCGGCCGCGCTGGCTGAGGCACAATGCGGGCATGTCGACCGACCCTGTCCTGAGCGCGGCCACGCGCGTGATTCCAAGTTTCGAGTACCGCCGCGAGCGCTGGCGCAATGGGCTGGGCTGGACGCGGGAAATCCTGCGCGTGCCCGACACCGATGACTGGCAGGTGCGCCTGTCGATCGCCGAGATCGAGCAGGACGCGGCGTTTTCTTCGTTCCCCGGTATCGAGCGCGAGCTGGTGTTGCTGCGCGGCGAAGGCCTGCGCCTGCGCTTCGCCGACGGGGCCGTGCAGACGCTGCTGCCGCCGCACGACCGGGTGCGTTTTGCCGGCGAAGCGGAGATCCACGGCGAGTTGGTGGACGGGCTCACCCACGACTTCAACCTGATGTGGCGCCGCGACGCGCTGGAGGCCGAACTGCTGCACCGACCGCTGGTGGGCAGCATGTTCTTCTTCACCGAACCGGCCACGGCATGGGCGATCCATTTGCTGGCCGGGCAGGCGCAGTTCGACGGCGACACCGACCTGCCGCCAATGGAAGCCGGCGACACCGCCTGGCTGGCGGCTGGCCCGCGCACGCGATACGCGTTGCGTGGCGGCGGTGAACTGCTCGCGATCCGACTGAGCCCGCGGTAGGGCCGCATCCCGATCGACCGCCGATAGCGTGTGCAGGGTTCGGTGGTGGCATGACCTGTGTCGAAGGCGGCCCCGTTGCGGGTCATGCGTTCGCCGCGGCGATCACCGTCATCGGCAGTCGTTTGGGAACCGACCCTACCGGAGGTCGTGCAAACGGTCATCGGCCGTCGAATGTGAGCCGGCGGTGGCGCGGAAGGTCATCGGCGGCTGCTTGGAGGCCGGTAGCGGCGCGAGAGGTCATCGGCCGTTCATTGGGGGCGGTGGCGGAGTGATGTCCCTTGGTAGGGTCGCATCCCGATCGACTGCCGATAGCGTGTGTAGCGTTCGGTGGTGGCATGACCTGTGTCGAAGGCGGCCCCGGTGCGGGTCATGCGTTCGCCGCGGCGATCACCGTTATGGGCAGTCGTTTGGGAACCGACCCTACCGGTGGTCCTGCAAACGGTCATCGGCCGTTGATTGTGAGCCGGCGATGGTGCGGAAGGTCATCGGCGGTCGTTTGGAGGCCGGTGGCGGCGCGAGAGGTCATCGGCCGTTTATTGGGGCCGGTAGCGGCGTGATCTGCCCTGGTAGGGTCGCATCCCGATCGACTGCCGATAGCGTGTGCAGCGTTCGGTGATGGCATGACCTGTGTCGAAGGTGGCCCCGTTGCGGGTCATGCGTTCGCCGCGGCGATCACCGTTATGGGCAGTCGTTTGGGAACCGACCCTACCGGTGGTTGTGCCAACGGTCATCGGCGGTTGATTGGGAGCCGGTGGTTGTGCGAAAGGTCATCGGCGGTCGTTTGGCAACCAACGTCACCGGCGCGCGGCGCGTCCGTGCACTCAATACACGTCGCGCCGGTAGCGGCCGGCCACGATGAGCGCTTCCTTGCCTTCGCGGCCCAACGCGCGTTCGATCACCGCGTCCACGGCCGGGGCCATGCCCTGCAGGCTGCCGCAGACCAGGATCGTGGCGCCTTCGCGTGACCACTCCCACAGCCGGTCGATGTGGGCCTGCAGGCGATCCTGCACGTAGCGGTGCTCGCCGCCGTCGCGGCTGAACACCGTATCCAGGTGTTCGATCCAACCGGCCTGCTGCCAGGCGGTCAGTTCGTCGCCAAAGTAGAAGTCGTGCGCCTGCGTGCGCTCGCCGAACAGCAGCCAGGTGCGCCGCGCGCCGGCGTCGATGCGGGCACGCAGGTGCGCGCGCAGGCCGGCGATGCCGGTGCCGTTGCCGATCAGGATCAGCGGGGCGTCCGGCGCAGGGGCATGGAAATTCGGGTTGCTGCGGAAGCGCAGGTCGATGCGGCCGCCGAGCGCGGCGTGGTCGCACAACCAGCCGCTGCCCAGGCCGGGCGTGCCGTCCGGAAGCAGTTGCCGGCGCAGCAGCAGCTGCACGTGACCTTCGCCGGGCATGCTGGCGATGGAGTATTCGCGGTGTGGCAGCGGGCGCAATGACGCGACCAACGCCGCCGCATCGTTGCCCGGTGTTTCATCGGCATCGGGCAGATGCGCGCGCGACAGGTGCGTGTGCAGGGTGTCGCCGTCGATCTGCTGCGTGCCGTCCAGCGCGGTGGCCGCCAGCCACGCATCCACCGCGGCGGGCGCATGCCGCGGGCCGATTTCCACCACGTCGCCGGCCTGCCACGCGGGCAGGACGCCGTCGGCGGGCACCAGCGATACGCGCCAGGTGCCGGCACCGGGGCTGCCCGGGTTTTCCAGCGTGCGGCTGCGCAGCTGCCAGTGCAGGTAATCGGCCGGGGTCCAGTCGGGCAGGTCGGTGGTGGTACCGCCGAGCTGGCCCAGCAGCTGCTGCCAGTGGCGCAGCGCAGCCGGGTCGGCGTTGTCCACTTCCACGGTGTCGAACAACGGGTGCGCACCGTGCTGGCGCAACCACGCATCCAGCTGGTGGCCGAACGCGCAGAAGTGCCCGTAGCTGCGGTCGCCCAGTGCCAGCACGCCGTACTGCAGCTGCGGCAGTGCCAGCGCCTGTGGCATCACCGTGCGCAGGAACGGCAGCGCGTGGTCGGGCGCATCGCCCTCGCCGGTGGTGCTGGCGATGAACAGGACCTGCGTGGCCTGCTGCAGCGTGCTGGCGTCCACCTGGTGCAAGCCGCGCAGCCGCACCGGTATGCCCGCCGCGCGCAGCGCGTCGGCGCTGCGTTCGCACAGTTGCTGGGCAAAGCCGGTCTGGCTGGCCCAGACCAGCAGCAGCGGTGGCTGCCCGCCTGCCACCGCGGCATCGTCGCGCGGCCGGCCACGCCACCAGATCAGGGCGCAGAGCACGGCATAGCCGAACACGCTGGCGGCGGCGATGCGCCAGTGCGATGCCAGAGGTGCGCCCTGCCACCACGGTTCCTGCAGATGCAGGCGCAGCAGCAGCCACGCCAGCACCGCCAGCAGGGCGATCACCAGCACGTTGCCGATCGTGGCGCGCGACGGACGGCTCATGCGCGCGGCGCCTGTGGTGCATCCAGCAGCTGCGCGAAGGCCGGGCTCAGGTGTTCTTCAATGCCGTGCGCGCCGCGGCTGACAAAGCGCGCGGCCAGCGCGTGTTCGCGGGCGAAGGCCAGGCCCTGCGCAACGCCCATCACGGTCAGCGCGGTCGCCCAGCCGTCGGCGTGCATCGCATCGCGTGCGGCCACGGTGACGGCCGCAGCCGCACGCGTGACCGGCGCGCCGGTGCGCGGGTCCAGGGTGTGGCTGAACTGCGCGCCGTCCTGTTCGAAGTGGTGCCAGCGGTCGCCGGAGGTGGCCACGGCCAGGTCATCCAGTGCGAGCACCCGCGGTGACAGCGTGCTGCTGGCCTCTTCTTCGGGACCGGCTTCGACCAGTACGCGCCATGGCTGGCCATCGGGCTTGCGGCCGTAGCCGTGCAGTTCACCGCCCACTTCCACCAGCGCGGCGTGCACGCCCTGCTGGCGCAGCCAGGCGCTGACCTGGTCCACGCCGAAGCCTTTGGCGATGGCGGACAGGTCCAGTTCCACGCCACCGGGTTGCTGCAGGGTCTGGTCGGCCCAGTGCAGGCGCTGCCAACCGCAGCGGGCGCGGGTGGCGGCCAGCGTGGCGGGGTCGGGAATGCGTTGTGCGTGCGCGTGCGCACCAAACCCCCACAGCGCGACCAGCGGCCCCACGGTGGGGTCGAAGGCACCCGCGCTGCGGCGGGCGATGTCCACGGCGGCGTCCATCACGCGTGCGAACAGGTCGGGCACGCGCTGTGCGCTGCCGGGCACGGCACGGTTGAAACGGGCGATATCACTGTTGGCTTCCCAGGTGCTCATCTGCGCCACGATGGCGTCGAGCTGGGCCTGGATGCCGGCATGCAGGGGGTGCAGATCGCGCGCGCGCGCGACCACCAGCTTTACCTGCCAGGTGGTGCCCATGGTGTGGCCACCGAGGCTGGCGATGTCGAGGGGTACGTCATTCATGGGCTGGGGCAGGGTGGGCATGCGGCCCGCGCCATCATCGATCCTGGTCAAGGGCCCCCTCCACCGGGGAGGGGGCGTGCCGCCGGTGCGGCCTGAAGCGGAACTGCGCGGGTTACTGCGGCAGCACTTCGAGGGTAGCCACGTAGCTCAGGCGGCGGGTCTTGGCCTGCTTGAGCGAGGTCTTCTTGTCTTCGCTGCCGGTTTCCAGCCAGTACATGCCGGCCTCGGGCCAGGTGACGCTGAACTCGCCCTTCTTGTCGGTGGTGACCTTGATCTCTTCCTGGGCGTTGCGGTAGCGCGTGCCGCCGCGGGTGATCTCGAAGGCCAGGCCGGCGCGCGGCTTGCCGTCGACCAGCACGCGGAAGCGGGCGGCTTCACCGGCAACCAGATCGTTGGGATGACCCAGTGCGACCATTTCGATGCCCTGCTTGGTCGGCTTCAGCGCGGTGTCGTTGGGGGTGCCGTTGGTGACGAAGGTTTCCACCCGGCCGACCGACTGCGCTACCTGCAGCTTCTTGGCCTTCTTCGGCACTTCCGTGGCGAAGGTGGCCGGGGTGCCGCGCCAGCGCTTGGGCTTGCCGTCTTCTTCCCAACTGGCCGACAGGCCGTTGTTGACGGTGGCCAGGCGGTAGGTGCCCTGCTGGGTGAGCTCGACATCGAACACGCTGCGGAACTTGCCGGTGGCCGCGTTCTGCGGCTGCACGACGGTGCCGTCCGGGGCGGTGATGATCAGGTTGTCCAGGCGCAGCGGCACGTGGTTGAAGTAGAACAGGTCGTTGGACACGGCCGCATCGACGGTGATCCACGGCTTCTCGCCGGCGACGACGGTCTGCGAGGGCTGCAGCCAGGCTTTGTGGGCCAGGGCGGAGAACGGAAGTGCGGCGGCCAGGGCGGCGGCTAGGACGAGCGAGCGCTTCATCAACAACTCCATGTAAGGGGGCAGGTGCGAGGGACATCCCCGGTGAACGGGGAACGGTCCGACCGCCGATGCTACGCGGCGGTGCGGGGGTGTGGTGTGCCCGCCGGCGAAGACGGGCGGAGGGTCACGGTTTGGCGGTGAGGGTGACCAGGCCGAGTTCGGTGGCGCCCTGCGCCTTGCCGTTCTGGGCGGCGGTGACCGGCCAGGTGAAGGGGATTTTGAGCAGTTCGCGGCCACCGACTTCGCGCACGGCTTCGACCACGAGGGTGTAATTGCCGGGGGCCAGGGCCTTCAGGGCGGGCTGCTTGTCGTTGAACGACAGGGCCTGCTTGCCGGCGGGGCGGGTGGGGCCGGTGACGCCGTCGACGGGCACGTCCAGGGTGCGGCCGCTCTTGCGCCACCACTGGCGCAGGTCGGGCAGCCACTTGGTGCCATGGCCTTCGCTGTTGCCGGTCTGCTGGTACCAGACAGAGAGGTTGGCGGCGACTTTCTGGTCGGCGCCTTCCAGCCACACCGCGACGTAGGGGCGGTGATACTCGGCGACGGTGAGCTTGGGCACTTCGACGTTGATGTCGAGGGTGGCGGCGTAGGCGGGGCTGGTGGCGAGCAGGCCGCTCAGGGCGATGGTCAGGGTGACGCGCATGGTGCGGCTCCGTGGGGGCGATCAGTGGATGAGGATGAGGGCGATGAGCAGGGGGATCATCAGGCCGAGGCCGACCAGGGGCCAGGTCATGCGTCGCTGCCGGGCATGGAGGTGGAGCAGGAAGAGGCCGGTGATGCAGAAGACCAGGCAGGCGGCAGCGAACACGTCGAGGAACCAGCCCCAGGCGGGACCGGCGTTGCGGCCTTTGTGGAGGTCGTTGAAGTAGGAGACCCAGCCGCGGGTGGTGGCTTCGTATTCGACGGCGCCACTGTCGCGGTCGATGCTGAGCCAGGCGTCACCGCCGGGGCTGGGCATGGAGAGGTAGATTTCGCCGTCGGACCATTCGGCGGGGCGGCGGCCGATGGCGATATGCAGTTGGGCATCGAGCCAGCGGGCGGTGGCACGGGGCAGGGGCGCGTTGCCGTCGGCGCGGTCGCCGAGCGTGGCGAGCAGGTCGGCGGGCAGGTCCAGCTGGCGGTTGACGACCTGCGGGGTGGCTTCGATCCGGGCGGCGTGGTTGAGGGTGATGCCGGTGGCGGCAAACAGGAGCATGCCGATGAGGCAGACGGCCGAGCTGATCCAGTGCCACTGGTGCAGGGTGCGCAGCCAGAAGCCACGACTTTGTTGCTGCTGCACGCTGGAGGTTGGAGTGGGCACTGGGGATGGGCTTTGATCGAATGGCGAATTACACCATTGATGAGAATGGTTCGCAATTTGTGGGGTGGTTTGGGCCAAAGCTCAGAAGCAGAGCGGCACCGTGATCTGTGGAGGCGTGACGGCGGGTATGGGTTCACGGGACACGCCGCAAGTACGTCCTTGTAGGCTCCGCCACCGCATCCATGCGGTGGAGGGTCCCGCGAACCCATACCCGCCGTCCCGTGGACAGAATGTCGGTGCGCAGAGGAAGAGCGGGCTGTTGGCCGTTTTCTGGAGAGGGGTGCCGAGCATGGCTCGGCAAAAACCAAGCCGCGATCCGGTAGAGCCGAGCGTTGCTCGGCTGCTGTTGCTGTTGCTCTTGCTCTTGCTCTTGCTCTTGCTCCCCCGCCCTTGACTGCGCCGGGGCCCCCGACCACCTGTCTGGGGGCGGTGGGGGTGGGGTTATGGGGCCCTGAGCCGCATGGATGCGGCGACGGAGCTTACATGGATGTACTTGCAGCGTGCCCCATAACCCCACCCCCACCGACCCACCTCAGAAACCCATCAGCCCCGAAGCACTAAACAATCAGAACTTCGCGTTCAACGAAACCCAGTAGCTGCGGCGCTGGTCCTTGGTCGCGTAGTCGTCCACGCAGTTGTATTCGCTGTCGCTGATCAACACGCACGACTGCGACACGAAGTCCTTGTCGAACAGGTTGTTGACCCGCGCATTGAGCGTCAGCCAGCGGTTGATGTTCCAGCTGCCGCCCAGGTGGAAGATCGTGTAGTCCTCGTAATAGCGCACCTGCGACGTGCTCACCCCGCCCACGTTGCCCACCAGCGTGTCGCGGTAGCGGTCGTAGCGGCCCTCGCCGATCAGCGACAGACTGACCGCATCGTTGAGCTGCCAGTTCAGGCTGGCATTGGCCATGTGCCGGGCCGGCGTGGTCGTGCCGCCCACCGGCTTGCCCTTGTCCACGCCGCTCGTCTGCTCGGACGTGGTGTAGGTGTAGTTACCGCGCAGCTGCAGGCTGTCCAGCAGGTCCACGTACGCCGCCGCCTCGACACCGCGCGTTTCGGCCTTGTCGATGTTCACGCTCTGGCTGAAGGTGCTGTAGCCCAGCGCCGCCCAGCCCGGGCCCACGTCCACGCAGTACCCGCTGCCGGCCGGGGCCACTTCGCAGTTCGGGAACGTGCCGCCGCTGGCGATCTTGTCGTCGAACTTGTTGAGGAACCCGGTGACGTTGAAGCCCCAATCGCTGCCTTCGTAGTACGCCGCCACCTCATAGTTGGTGCTCGTTTCCGGCTGCAGGTTCGGCGAACCCACCAGCGGCAGCACGCCCTGGCCACCGAACCCGGTCACGCCCGGGAACAGCTGGTCCGGGCGCGGGGTCTTGTAGCCCGTGCTCACCCCGCCCTTGATCGTCCACGCATCGCTGGCGTTCCACACCAGATACCCGCGCGGGCTGACGTGGCTGCCGAAGATGTTGTGGTCGTCGTAGCGCACGCCCACCGTGGCGGTCAGCGTGTCGGTCAGCGACCAGTTGTCCTCGGCGAACACCGACCACATCCGGTGCTGCTGCTTGACGTTGTCACGGTAGCCGGCGCCGTCCATGCCGAACACGCCGTCCACCATGTCGGTGTCGTTGTACTGGCCACCCACGGTCAGCTTGTGCGCGCCGAAGGTCATGTCCAGCATCGTGTCCAGCACGTAGCCTTCCAGCTCCATCGTGCGCAGCGGGCGCGGCAGGAACGCCTGCAGGCGGGCCTGCTCGCTGGCGTTCAGGGCGGTCAGCGCATTGCCTCGGCCCGCGGCGCAGTTGGCCGCCGCGCCGGTGCGTGCGCACACGTCGTTCCACAGCGTCTGCAGGTCCGCGCGTTCGTCCAGGGTCAGCGGCAGGGAGCGGCCCAGGTTGTTGCTGGTGGTGTGCGTCAGCGTGGTCTGCCAGGTGCCGAAGCTGTAGCGGCCCTGGTGGCTCAGCGCCAGCTGGTCGCGCTCATAGCGCTGGTAGGCGGTGTAGCCCACGCGCGGCTGCACCACGCGGCGGGTGACCGTGCCGTTGCCGTTCGGATTGGGAACGGTGGCGTTGCCCACGCGCCACAGGCTGGCGGCGCTGTCCAGGGTGCCGGTCTGGCCTTCGCTGTTGTCGTACTTCTGGCGCGAGACGTCGTAGTCCAGGCTCAGGTCGTGGTCGTCGTTGATCGTCCAGTTCAAGCGCAGGCCGGTGTTCCAGTTGGTGTTGGCCACCGCCTTGCCGCCACCGCCGAAGCCGATGCTGCGCTCCCACAGCGTGCCGTCCGGCAGCGGCAGGTCATCCCACTCCGGGTTTGATGCCTTGGCGTCGTAGTAGCTGCCGCGCACCGCCAGGGCCAGGCGGTCCTTGAGCAACGGCCCGGTCAGATACACATCGGTGGTGCGCGCATCGCCGAACTGGTCGTCCTGCTGCACGGTGAAGCCCTGGGTGACCGAGCCGTGCCAGCTGTCCTGGTTGCGCCGGGTGATGATGTTGATCACCCCGCCCATCGCATCGGAGCCATACAGGGTGGACATCGGGCCGCGCACCACTTCGATGCGCTCGATCGCATCCAGCGGCGGCAGGTAGGCGAACTGGCCGCCGCCGAAGTTGTTCGGGTACAGCTGGCCCACGTTGCTCTGGCGGCGGCCGTCGATCAGCACCAGGGTGTATTCGGACGGCATGCCGCGCATGGAGATGGTGGCGCGGCCGTTCTTGTCGGTGGTTTCCATGCCCACGTCGATGCCTTCCACGTCGCGCAGCGCATCCACCAGGCTGGTGTAAGGGCGCTTGCTCAGTTCCTCGCGGCTGACCACGCTGATGCTGGCCGGGGCGTCGGTGATCTTCTGCTCGAAGCCGGCGGCGGTGACCACCACCTTGTCCAGGGTGGTCGGCGAGCCGGCGGCGGCACCGTTGGCGAAGGCCGGGGCACTGAGCGCGCCGAGCAGGGCAATGCTCAGCGAGCAACGGGAAAGGGACGTACAACGACGCTGGCGCTGGGCCATGGCAATAACCTCGAAGGAAAGCAGACGGACGCGCGCGGGCGCGGCCAGCAGGCCACGCCACGCACCACAGATCAGGAAGGGGCCCGCAGGGCGGGCAGACAGACGGTGATCGGCATCGACGGCGCGATGGCGCCGCAGGCGATGCGCGGGATCAGCCCTGCGGTGGCGCCTGGCCGCGCTGTACGCGCAGCCCCGGGGCCGACGGCAACGGCGTGGCCGGTGCCGAATCAACAGACGGCGATACCTGCGGCGGCAAGGCGATCATGGTGGCCATCAGCGCGCCCAGTGCATCCACCGGTTCGGGCAACGGCGGCAGCGGCGTGCTTGACGCCCTGGCGCTGGCCACGCGGCGCAGCTTGGCCGGTGCGTCTTCCTGCGCGGCGGTTTCGCCGCCGCCAGCCGGGCGTTCTTCCACCGGCATCTGCAGCACCATGGCGCTGCTGCCCGGCACAGCGTGCTCCAGCACCGGCAGCCCGGTGAGCAGCATCGCCACCAAAGCCAGCAAGGCCAGCACGCTCGCCAACGCCGGGCGCTGCCCGCGCATGGCGGGGGCGAAGCTGCGGTGGCGGTGCGGGTGGCGCAAGTGGGGGGTGTCCGGTCTACGGCGGCCCGGAGTTTCGGGACGCAACGCGCCGGGATTGTAGTGAGATACGTTCCCGGGTGCAAATGGGAATGATTTGCGATTGAGGGTGATGCACCGTCTGCAGGACAGGCGACGGTGCGATCAGACCTCGCTCCAGCGGCGCAGCAGGTTGTGATACACGCCGGTGAGCTGCAGCACGGCGGCCGCGTCGGCACCGCCGGTGCGCAGCGTCTCGATGGCGCTGTCCATCTCCAGCAGCATGCGCCGCGCACTGTCGTCGCGGACCATGCTCTGTACCCAGAAGAACGAGGCAAGCCGGGCACCGCGTGTCACCGCGTTGACCCGGTGCAGGCTGCTGGACGGGTAGACCACCAGGTCGCCGGCAGGCAGTTTCACCTCGTGCTCGCCGTAGGTGTCGCTGACCACCAGTTCGCCGCCGTCATAGGCCTCCGGCGGGCTCAGGAACAAGGTGCAGGACACATCCGAGCGCAGGTGGGCACGCTGCTCGCCGTGGCCGGTGATCATCACCGCCCCGTCGACATGCAGGCCGTATTCGCCGCCGCCCTGATAGCGATTGAAGCGCGGGGGCAGGATCCGCAGCGGCAGCGCCGCGGCAAAGAACAGCGGATGCCGCTCCAGCGCCGCCAGCACCACCCGTCCCAGTTCGGCCTTCAGCGGCGAGGCATCGGGCAGTTGCTGGTTGCGTTTGACCTGCGCGCCCTGTGCCCCGACCGTTTCGCGGCCATCGGCCCAGTCCGCCGCCGCAAGCGCGCGCTGCAGATGGGCCAGTTCATCGGCGGACAGTACGTCGGGAACATGCAGCAGCATGGCGGGATCCTCTACGCGGCGCGGGAAACCTCCCCGCGCCGCCCACGCATCAGAAGCGGTAGTCGGCGCTGAGCAGGAACGAGCGCGGTGCGCCCGGGGTGTAACGGTACCCGCTCTTGTTGATCGCAGCCACGTACTGCTTGTCGAACAGGTTGTAGGCGTTCAAGCGCACCACCAGGTGCGGGTTGATGGTGTACGAGGCCACCGCATCGTAGACCGTGTAGGACTTGGTGAATGCCGGGGTGCCCACCGCGCCATCGGTACCGCGGTGCATCTGGCCGGCATACCGGGCGCCACCGCCCAGGGTCAGGCCGAACGGGAAGGTGTAGCTGGTCCAGCTGGTGAAGGTATCGCCCGGCGTATAGGTCAGGTTGCGGGTGCCATCGGCGGCAACGTTGGCGCCTTCCTCCACGTCGGTATCGAGGTGGCTGTAGCCGGCGCTCACCGACCAGTTGTCGGTGATGCGGCCCACCGTGGACACCTCGATGCCCTGCACCGACTTCTTGCCGGTCTGGGTGGGGTTGCCGGCGTCATCGAGCACCTGGGTGTTGATCTCGTTGCTGACCTCGGTCTTGAACAGCGCCACGTTCAAGGCCAGTGCGTCGTCCAGGAAGCTCCACTTGGTGCCCACCTCGAACGTCGTTGCCTTCTGCGGATCCAGGCTGGGATTGTCGGCGCTGCTGGCCGAGGCGCTCAGCTGGAAATTGCTGCCACCGGGAGGCTGCTGCGAGATGGCGTAGTTGGCATACAGGCTGACCAGGTCATCGACCTTGTACACCGCGCCGACTTTCCAGTTGAGCAGGGTGTCCGACTGCGCCAGCGACGGATTGCGGATCACCGTGCCGACCGGATTGCTGCCGCAGGCGGGGCCGCGCCCACCGCAGACCGACGCGCTCTGGTAGTCGGTCTTGTAGTGGTCTGCACGCAGGCCGGCGGTGAGCAGGAAGCTCTCGCCGATGGTGAGCGTGTCGAACAGGTACGCCGACGACGTCGTGGTCTTGCCATGGCTGTCGGCGCCGTTGTGGGCCCAGGTCAGGCCGGTGGCGTTCCAGTCCGGTGCGTACAGGTTGGCCGCGGACCACACGCTGCCGCCGGTGGCGGCCTGCCCGAAACTCTTCAGTTCTTCGCGGGTGAACTCCAGGCCGGTGCTCAGGTTGTGCGCGACCGCACCGGTGGCGAAGTCGGCGCGCAGGTTGAGCTGGTCGGTAAGGATGGTGTTCTGCTGGTCCTTGAAGGTCGGCAGGCTGAGCGCGAGGGTGTAGCTGCCCAGGTCGGCGGCAGAGGTGTAACGGATGTTGCCGGTCGCCGCGCCATTGGCACCGCGGGTGCCGGTGCCCATGAACGCGGTCAGCATGTAGTCCTGGTCGGTGCGGCCCCAGCGTGCGGTGTTGGTCAGGCGGACGTTGTCGTTGACGTCGTGCTCGATGCGGAACGTGGCCATCTTCGCGGTGACATCGTCGTGGTCGGCACGGGTACCGTAGAAGTTCTCCGGGTCCACCGGGTGGCCGGCCAGCTGCTCCAGCGTGGGCTGCGGCGTCCAGCCCGGCAGGCCGAGGGTGGGCACGCCGCCGTCGGGCACGTTGTCCTGTTCCACGTAAAGCAGGTTCAGGTAGTAGCGCGTGGCGGTGCCCAGGCCGAACGCGAGCGACGGGGCGATGCCCCAGCGGCTGTTGTTGACGTGGTCGCGGCCGGGCTGGTCGTTGTCCTGCCACATGGCGTTGAGCCGCAGCGCACTGGTAGCGCCCAGGGTCTGGTTCCAGTCGGCGGTGGTGCGCGCCTGGCTGTCGGTACCCGCCGACACGGTGCCGGACACCGCGTCATGCAGGGTGGCCTGCTTGCTCACCATGTTGATCGCGCCGGTGGGGGCGGAACGGCCGTTGTCGGTACCGGCCGGTCCCTTGGCCACTTCCACCTGTTCGGTATTGAACACATCGCGCGAGATCGAGCCGATGTCGCGCACGCCATCCACGAAGATGCTGCTGGAGGTGTCGAAGCCGCGCATGAAAATGCTGTCGCCGGTATTGGTGTTGCCGTTCTCGCCCACGTAGAACGTCCCCACACCCGGACTGTTGCGCAGTGCATCGGTCAGCGTGGTGGCACCCTGCTGATTGAACAGGTCGGCGGTGATCACCTGGATGGTCTGCGGCGTGTCCTGCAGCGACTGGGTGAACTTGGGCGAGGCGACCTTGTCGGCCTTGTAGCCGCGCACCCCGAGCACGTGCACCTGGTCCAGGGTCTGCGGCGTGGCGGTGCTGGACTGGGCAAGGGCTGTGACGGGCAACGTGGCCAGGCCCAGGCCGGTGACCAGCCCGGCGGTGGCCAGGCAGGCGGCGCTGCGCGAAGAGGGAGAGTGCTTGCGGCTCTTGATCATGGAGGACGGTCCAGAAGGGCGAAGGTAGGGCAGCAGGGGCATGCAGCGATCTGGCGGGCCGATCGGCGGTGCAGGCAGGGCAGGGCAGGGCAGGGCAAACAGGCGCGGCCGCTGGCTGCGCGACGCGCAGGCAGGGCAGGGCCACCACGCGGTGCGTGGCGGCGGGATCAGGCGTGGGGAGGGGCGTGGCCGGGGTTGAGCCGCAGCGACGGTTCCATCCGCTGCCAGCGCAGCGCATCTGCCGGCCACAGCGGCACCACCGCCACCCAGGCGGTACGGCGCAGGCGCAGGGTTACACCCGCAGCGCTGGTGTCAGGATCGGCACCGCCTTCGGTGGTGGCGGCCTGTTCACTGGCCGGGGGTTCCGGGCAGGGGGCCGGTGCCTGCGGCAGCGTGGCGGCGGCATCGACCGGCGCCAGGGCCAGCACGGACAGCGCCACGGCCGGGGGTGCCAGCGGGACGCTGGCGCGTGCGCCACTCAGCCAGCCGGCGGCCAGCAGCACCACGCAGAGCGTGGTCCACAGGGCAGCAACACCGAGGGCGGAACGGGTGGCGGACACGGTTTACCAGGCAGGCGCGGCCAGGCGGCCGCGGCGCACATGGTAATGCTAGTAATTCCCATTTTCAAAACGCCGCTGTTCAGTCGCGGTCGTCGCGGGCCCAGACCCCGTCGTGTTCGCGCTTGACCGGGAACCTGGCCACCGGCGAATAGGCCGGGGCGCACAGAGCGCGGCCATCGCGGATGTCGAAACGGGCGCCATGCAGCACGCATTCGATGCTGGCCTCGGCGGTGTCAAAGGTGCCCGAGGACAGCTCGAACTCGTCGTGGGTGCACTGGTCTTCCAGGGCGTACAGCTCGCCGTCCAGGTTGAACACCACGATCGGGGTGCCGGTGACCTCGTCGAAGGTGCTTTTCATCTCGCCCGGCAGCAGGTCGGCGCTGGCGCAGACGAAGGTCCAGGTGTCGCTCACGCCGGGACCACCAGCGGCTTTTCCAGAATTTCAAAGCGCAGGTCGTCGCGCTTGGGGATGCCGAAGCGCTCATCGCCATACGGGAACGGCTTTTTGATTCCGGTGCGCGCGTAGCCACGGCGCTCGTAGAAGGCGATCAGCTCCTCGCGCACGTCGATCACGGTCATCTGCATCACCGACACGCCCCATTCGCGGGCGGCGTGGGCCTCGGCGGCGTCCATCATCTGCTTGCCGATGCCGCCACCCTGCTGGGCGGGGTCGACCGAGAACATGCCGAAATAGCCCGTGCCGTTGTCGTCGGCCACGTGCGCGCAGGCGGCCAGCTGGCCCTCGCGTTCGGCCAGCAGGATGGTCGAACGCGGCTTGGCCAGGTCGGTCTGCAGGCCCTGCGCGTCGATACGGGCGCCGTCCAGCAGGTCGGCTTCGGTGGTCCAGCCGGCGCGGCTGGCGTCGCCGCGGTAGGCCGAAGTGACCAGGGTGATCAGGGCGGGGATGTCGGCGGCAGTGGCCGCGCGGAAGGTCAGGGTGCTCATGCCGCCCATTCTAGGCGGGGGGCGCGGCGCCGGGTAGGTACCGGCCGTTGGCTGGCACGCGATTCAGCGCATGAAAAACTCCACCGGGAACGACAGCTCCACCGGTGCCGGGCGATCCTCCGGCACCTTGGGCAACGGCGCGGCGCGGCGGAAGGTTTCCAGCGCGGCCTGGTCCAGCAGCGGGAAGCCGGAGGTCGCTTCCAGCGACAGCGCAAGCAGGCTGCCGTCGCGGCCCACGCTGACCCGCAGTTGGGCGACGCCTTCCTGGCGGCGCGCGCGGGCGGCGTTGGGGTAACGCCGGAAGCGCTCCAGGCGCGCCATTACCCGGCCCTCCCAGCTGTCGCGGCCGGGCGTGGCTTCGCTGGGGCCGGCGGGCAGCGGCGGGCTGGGCGGTGCGGCGGCAACCGAGGCCTCCTGCTGCTGGGGCGCGGGTGAGTCGGGGGTGGGCTGCGGTGGCGTGGGCGGCGGAATGACCCAGTTGGCGGTGGCGCGCGGCGGTGTCTGCGGCAGCGGGCGCGGCGGTTCCGGCGTCTGTTTGGCCACCGACGCGGCGGTGCTGGGCGTGGGCGCGACGATCTCTTCCAGCGGCACTTCCGGCGCACGCGGCGGCAGCAGGATCAGTTGGGTGCGCTCGGCCGGCGGTGGGGGCAGGTTGGCGGGCGAATAGGCCTGCGTCCAGAGCAGGGCAACGAAGACGCCGACATGGGCCAGTGCTGTGATGCCGGCCGCCAGGGCACGCGCATGGCGTTCGCCGAACGCCGGCAGGCGGGGCGACAACGGCGGCCCGAGGTGCGGCTGGCCCGTGCGAAGGAGGGGAGACGACATCGCCAAGTGCGCAAATGAGAAGTGTTCGCATTATCGCATTGTTGGGCCGCTGGCGGCGTGCCTTGGGCTACGGTGCGCGGAGCGAACGTTGGGCCCACCTGGACCGCCTGAACGCAGAACGCCGCGATCTCTCGCGGCGTTCCGGGGTACCCAACGTTCGGCTGCTGTCAGCCCAGCAGCTTGCGCACCTTGTTCAACGCCACGATGAAGCGCTCGACCTCCTCGTGCGTGTTGTAGAACGCCAGCGATGCACGGCAAGTCGCCGCCACGCCGTAGTACTGCAGCAGCGGGTGCGCGCAATGCTGGCCCGAGCGCACGGCCACGCCTTCCAGGTCCAGCAGGGTGGCCAGGTCGTGCGAGTGGGCGCCTTCAATCAGGAACGACACCACCGCCGCCTTGTCCGGCGTGGTACCGAAGATGCGCAGGCCGTCGATCTTGCCCAGCTCTTCGTTGAAGTGCGCCAGCAGCTCGGTTTCGCGTGTTTCCACATGGTCCAGGCCGAGCGATTCAAGGTAGTCCACCGCCACGCCCAGGCCGATGAAACCGGCGATGTTCGGGGTGCCGGCTTCGAACTTGTGCGGGGCATCGTTGAACACGGTGCCCTCGAAGCTCACTTCCTTGATCATCTCGCCGCCACCGATGAACGGCGGCATCGCGTCGAGGTGCTCGCGGCGTGCCCACAGTGCGCCGGTGCCGGTGGGACCACACATCTTGTGCCCGGTGATGGCATAGAAGTCGCAGCCGATCGCGGCCACGTCCACCTTGCGGTGCGGCACGGCCTGCGAGCCGTCCACCACGGTGATGATGCCGCGCTTGCGCGCTTCCCGGCAGATCTCGCGCACCGGGTTGACCGTGCCCAGCACGTTGGACACGTGCGCCACGGCAAGCAGCTTGACCTCGGCGGTCATCGCACGGCGCAGCGCGTCCAGGTCGAGCGCGCCGTCAGGGGTGATCTCGGCCACGCGGATCGTGGCACCGGTGCGCTCGGCCACCAGCTGCCACGGCACGATGTTGGCATGGTGCTCCATGCGCGACACCAGGATCACATCGCCGGCCTTCAACCGCGGCAGGGCCCACGAATAGGCCACCAGGTTGAGCGCGAAGGTGGTGCCGCTGCACAGCACCAGTTCGCTGGCGCGCACGTTGAGGAAGCGCGCCAGCTTGGCGCGCGCGCCTTCGTAGGCATCGGTGGCCTCGGTGCCCAGCGCATGCACCGCGCGGCTCACGTTGGCGTTGTAGCGGCGGTAGAACTCATCCACCGCGCCAATGACCTGCACCGGCTTCTGGCCGGTGTTGGCATTGTCGAAGTACACCAGCGGCTTGCCGTGCACTTCGCGCATCAACAGCGGGAAATCCAGGCGGACGCGGTCCCAGTCCGGGGCCACCGCGGTATCGGGGGCCGGGCGCGCGGTGGAGAGGTTCATGCCACGCCTGCCTGGGCCAGGGCGATGTCGAGCTGGCGGCGCAGCTGTTCGGTCAGGCGGGCGTCCAGCGCGTTCAGCGGTTCATGGCAGAACGCCGCACTGAGCAGCTGCTGGGCCTGGTCGGCGGCCAACCCGCGCGAGCGCAGGTAGAACAGGGCGTTGGCATCGAGCTGGCCGACGGTGGCACCGTGGGCGGCCTTCACTTCGTCGGCGTCGATCACCAGCGTGGGCTGGGTATCGATCTCGGCATCGGCCGACAGCAGCAGGTTCTTGTTGGACAGGTTGGCATCGGTGCCATCGGCGCCGGCGCGGATGTGGATGCCACCATGGAACACCACGCGGCTGCGGTTGGCCGCCACGCCGCGCCAGACCATTTCCGAGGACGTGTCGCGCGCGATGTGCTCGATGCCCAGGCGGGTATCGATATGGCGGCGGCCATTGCCCAGCAACACGCCGTTGGCGGTGAGCTGGGCGTTGTCGCCTTCCAGACGCACGTTGAGCTCGTGGCGGCTCAATGCGGCGCCCAGTTCCAGGTCGATGCGGCGGTACTGCGCGTTACGCGCGAGCACGGCATCGGTGCGCAGCAGGGTGGTGGCGCGACCGCTGTCGGCCTGCACGCGGGCGTGCGAGAGCACGGCGTCCTGGGCAAGGTGCACATGCACCAGGGTGTTGCCCAGGTGCGCGGCATCGCCCACATGCAGGTGGTGTTCGACCACGCCGAGCGCAGCGCCGGCGCGCAGTTCGATCAGGTGGCGATGGTGCCAGGACAGGTCGGTCTCGCCGGCCACGCTGATGAAGACCAGCTGCAGCGGCAGTTCGACCTGTGCACCGTCTTCCACGCGCACCACCACGCCTTCATCGGCGAGGGCGGCGTTGAGGCGTGCGAACACTTCGTCGCTGCGCTCGAAACGGCGGCCGAGAAAGCGCAGGGCGTCGTCGCCGGCGGCCAGCGCCGAGGACAGGGTCTGCAGCTGGATGCCGGCCGGCAGCGGGGCCACATCGCTCAGTGCCTGCGACGGACGGCCGTTGACGAACACCAGGCGCGGCGACGGAATGTCGGCCAGCAGCGCGGCGTCGACGTCGGTGGCAGCCAAGGGCGCCGGGCTGAAGCTGCGGCGTTCCAGCTGGCGCAGCGAGGTGTACTTCCAGGCTTCGGTACGCGGGCCCGGCAGGCCGGCCTGCAGGGCGGCGTCCAGTTCGGCGCGGCGCGCGTCGCTGCCGCAGAAGCCGCTGGCAAGGGAATCGAGCAGGGCGCTCATCAGACCGCTGCCTCCGGCACCACGCGGTCCTTCAGGAAGTGGTAGCCGTGGGCTTCCAGTTCCAGGGCCAGTTCCGGGCCACCGGTCTGCACGATCTTGCCGTCGGCCAGCACATGCACCACGTCCGGCTTGATGTAGTCGAGCAGGCGCTGGTAGTGGGTGATGACAATGAACGAACGGTCCGGCGAGCGCAGCGCGTTGACGCCGTCGGCCACGCTCTTGAGCGCGTCGATATCCAGGCCCGAATCGGTTTCATCCAGGATCGCCAGCTTGGGTTCAAGCACGGCCAGTTGGAAGATCTCGTTGCGCTTCTTCTCGCCACCGGAGAAGCCTTCGTTGACACCCCGGTGCAGCAGTTCGTCCTTCAGGTGCAGCACGGCCAGCTTCTGGCGGACCAGCTTGAGGAACTGCATCGAATCCAGTTCTTCCTCGCCACGCGCCTTGCGCTGGGCGTTGAGCGCGGCGCGCAGGAAGTAGGTGTTGTTGACGCCGGGGATTTCCACCGGGTACTGGAAGGCCAGGAACAGACCGGCGGCGGCGCGCTCTTCCGGCGCCAGCTCGAGCAGGTCACGGCCTTCGAACTGCACGCTGCCCTCGCTCACGTCATAGCCGTCGCGGCCGGCCAGCACGTTGCCCAGGGTGGACTTGCCGGCGCCGTTGGGGCCCATGATGGCGTGCACCTGGCCGGGCTTCACGTCCAGCGAGAGGCCCTTGAGGATTTCCTTGTCGCCGATGCGGGCGTGGAGGTTGTCGATCTTCAGCATGATACGAATCCGGGGTAGCGCCACGCCATGCGTGGCTGAAAAATTCAAACGAAGGCGGCGGTGGGGTTAACCCACAGACCCTTCCAGCGACACTTCCAGCAGCTTCTTGGCTTCCACCGCGAACTCCATCGGCAGCTCGCGGAAGACCTGCTTGCAGAAGCCATCGACGATCATCGACACCGCGTTTTCCTGGTCGATGCCGCGCGCGCGGCAATAGAACAGCTGGTCGTCGGAAATCTTGGAGGTGGTTGCCTCGTGCTCCACCGTCGCGCCCGGGTTCTTGACCTCGATGTACGGGAAGGTGTGCGCGCCGGAGGTCTTGCCGATCAGCAGCGAGTCGCACTGGGTGTAGTTGCGCGCGCCGTCGGCGTTGCGGTCCACCTTGACCAGGCCACGGTAGGTGTTCTGGCCACGCCCGGCACTGATGCCCTTGCTGACGATCTTGCTCTTGGTGCGCTTGCCGATGTGGATCATCTTGGTGCCGGTGTCGGCCTGCTGGCGATGGTGGGTCAGCGCGACCGAGTGGAACTCGCCCACCGAGTCATCGCCCAGCAGCACGCAGGACGGGTACTTCCAGGTGATGGCCGAACCGGTTTCCACCTGGGTCCAGGTGACCTTGCTGCGCGCGCCACGGCATTCGGCACGCTTGGTGACGAAGTTGTAGATGCCGCCCACGCCGTTCTCGTCGCCCGGGTACCAGTTCTGCACCGTGGAATACTTGATCTCGGCATCTTCCAGCGCCACCAGCTCGACCACCGCGGCGTGCAGCTGGTTTTCATCGCGCATCGGCGCGGTGCAGCCTTCCAGGTAGGACACGTACGCCTTGTCCTCGCAGATGATCAGGGTGCGCTCGAACTGGCCGGTGTGGCCGGCGTTGATGCGGAAGTAGGTGCTCAGTTCCATCGGGCAACGCACGCCCTTGGGAATGAACACGAAGCTGCCGTCGGAGAACACCGCCGAATTCAACGCGGCGAAGTAGTTGTCGCCGACCGGCACCACGGTGCCCAGGTACTGTTTGACCAGTTCCGGGTGCTCCTTGATGGCTTCGGACATCGAGCAGAAGATCACGCCCTTCTCGGCCAGTTCCTTGCGGAAGGTGGTGCCCACCGAGACCGAATCGAACACCGCATCCACGGCCACGCCGGCCAGCTTGGCGCGCTCGTGCAGCGGCACGCCCAGCTTGTCGTAGGTGTCCAGCAGTTCCTTGGGCACGTCGTCCAGCGAGGCGTACTTCGGGCCCTTCGGCGCGGAGTAATAGCTCAGCGACTGCAGGTCGATCGGGGCGATCTGCAGCTTGGCCCAGTTCGGCACCGGCATGGTCAGGAAGTGGCGGTAGGCGTCCAGGCGCCACTGCGTCATCCATTCCGGCTCTTCCTTCTTGGCCGACAGGGCACGGATGGTGTCCTCGTCCAGGCCAGGCGGCAGCGAGTCCGATTCGATATCGGTGATGAAGCCGGCCGAATACTTGCGGCCGAGCTGCTCGTGGATCTCGCGGTTGGGGGTATCGCCGGTGGCGACGGTGTCGAGGATATCGGTGGCCATGGGGGCTGCCTGTGGATCAGGAGACGACATCGGCCGCGATCACGCGGCGCGAAGCATCAACAAGGGGAAGAGGGGGCAGGATCTGCGCCAGGCTGACCGCGCGCAGTGCTTCGGACACCACGTCGTTGATCAGCCGCCAGCTGCTGCGCGCGCCGCATTGCATCTCGCGCCCGCACTGGCTGTGCTCGTGGGCGCACTCGGTCAGGCCCAGCGGGCCCTCCATGGCTTCCACGATCTCGAACAGGGTGATCTGCTCGGCCGGTCGGGTCAGGCGGTAACCGCCGCGGACGCCGCGCAGCCCTTCGACCAGCCCGGCCTGGGCCAGCGGCTTGAGCAGCTTGCTGACGGTGGGCGGCTCAAGGCTGGCGAACTCGGCCAGTTCGGTCGCGCTGAGTACTTCGCCCGGGCGGGCGGCGAGCACGGTCAGCACGACGGTGGCGTAATCGGTGAGTTTGGTGACGCGGAGCATGGGGAGGGTGGAATCGTAAAGCGGACTGAAATTGTACGCTTTTCTCCGCGGGCATCCAACCCACCCCGTTCAGGCGCGATCCCGGGGGACGCTGCAGGGGCTGGGCGTCGCATGGCTTTGGCAATCACAAAGATTAAGCGAGAATCGGGGCTTACCTTCCGCAACGGCCAGCCACATGCCCAAGAAGATCCAAGCCCGCAAGTCCTCCATCCACGGCAATGGCGTGTTCGCGCTGGCGCCGATCAAGCAGGGCGAGCGGGTCATCCAGTACAAGGGGTTGCTGCGCAGCCACGCCGATGTGGATGCCGATGATACCGGGGATGTCGAGAGCGGGCACACGTTCCTGTTCACCCTGAACGACGATTACGTCATCGATGCCAACTACAAGGGCAACGACGCGCGCTGGTTGAACCACAGCTGCGACCCGAACTGTGAAGCGGTGATCGAGGAAGCCGAGGGCGACAACCGCCGCGAGGACAAGGTGTTCATCGAGGCGATCAAGGACATCAAGCCGGGCGACGAGCTGACCTACAACTACGGCATCACCCTGGCCGAGCGCCACACCGCGCGCCTGAAGAAGATCTGGGAATGCCGCTGCGGGTCGAAGAAGTGCACCGGGACGATGCTGCAGCCCAAGCGCTGATCCGGCGGCGTGCACGGGGTGCCGGTGGCTGCCGGCACTGCCCACGCGGCCTGCACATGCTGGTCACCGTTGCCCAATGCGCGGCGCGGCAGACTGAAGGCTCCTTTCTACCGGAGCCTTTCCATGGCACACGCACTCAACGGCAAGCAGGTGGCGATCCTGGCCACCGATGGTTTTGAACAGTCCGAATTGCAGGAACCCAAGCGCCTGCTGGAAGGGTGGGGCGCCACGGTCACGGTGATCGCACCGGGCGATGCCAGCCAGATCCGCGGCTGGAAGGGCAAGGACTGGGGCGAATCGGTGGCGGTGGATCAGGCGCTGACGGCGGCGAAACCGGATGCGTACCACGCGCTGGTGCTGCCGGGCGGGGTGATCAACCCCGACACGCTGCGCATCGACACGCAGGCCGTGGACTTCATCAAGGCATTTGGCGCAGCGGGCAAGCCCGTCGCGGCGATCTGCCATGGCCCGTGGCTGCTGCTGGAATCGGGGTTGGCCAAGGGCCACGCGGTCACCTCGTGGCCGTCGCTGAAAACCGACCTGACCAACGCGGGCGCGCAGTGGCGCGATGCCGAGGTGGTGGTGGACGGCAACCTCATCACCAGCCGCAAGCCGGATGACATTCCCGCATTCGCCGATGCGGTGGCCAAGGCATTGGCCGGTTGATCGAGGCGGGGACCGACGGGGTGCGTACCGACGTGATGCGCACCCACGTGATGGGTACCGACGTGATGCGTACCGACCAACGGTCGGTACCTACCGGCGCACCGATCATCCGGTAGGCACCGACCGTTGGTCGGTCAACGCCGCGACATGCATCCGCGGGTAGGCACCGACCGTTGGTCGGTGCACGTGCCCATCACCGCCGCGGCATGCATCCCTGGGTAGGCACCGACCGTTGGTCGGTGCGCGCCCGCATCATTTGCCCAGCATGCCCGCCGGGACCAGCTTGCCGAGATCCTGATTGAACGTCACCACCAGCTTGCCGTTCTCCACTTGGGCCGATTGCACCTGCAGCGCACCCAGCACGCTGGCCACGGTGGGATCGATCTTGTAGATCGGCTCGCGCCGCGCGTAGTCGGTCAGCCAGGCATTGAGCAGGCTGCGCGTCCGCGAATCCAGGCGGCCGCCGTTGTTGGCCGGGGTGAAGTCGTCCACGGTCGGCTGGTCGAGGTGGAAGCCTTGGGTTTGGGCGTCGTAGCGCAGCCCGCTGCTCAATTTCACCTTGCCCAGGGCAGCCGGAGCACTGCCGGCCGTAGCCATCGCGATATCAAACCCCAGGTCCAGGCGGTTGCCTTGGGGCAGGGCCAGCTGCGGGTGGCTCATGGTCATGGCGATCAGGCCGCCAAGCGCGTCCTGGGTGCGCGGGAAGCTGCCGTCCAGGTACTGCTGCACATCGCTGGCGCCCACCGACAACTGGCGGCCGGACACACTCGGCGCCGCCTGCGCACCGACCGCGGCGGCGATCAGCACGGTGCATGCGGCGAGGCGGGACAACAACGGGCGTGCGTTCATGGGGGCGGGCCGTGGCGAATGAGGAGACGCCAACGATAGCGCTTCCGGCTGAATCCAGCTTGGACGCCGCCCCTGCCGCGACGCAGTCGTTGCTGGGCGGTCAGTCCAGTACCGGGTGCACCGACGCGCCGTGGATTTCCCAGCCGCTGCCATCGGCGCGCGGCTGCAAACGGTACCAACCCTGGTAATTCAGTGGACCATTGGCCGTCATCGCGCGGATCCGTACCGGCACTTCGCGCAATCGCGAGGGCTGGGCCTGGTCACGGGCGATGGGCGTCTGGGTGTCCATGCGCAGGCTGAGTATCTGCGACTGTCCGGGCTGGCCGATCAACGTGCGCAGCAGGGCATCATCGGCGTGGCTCGCGGTGCGCCCACCACGCCAGGACGCGTCAGCGGCGGCAAGGTCGCCGCGCGCGAGTGCATTGAGGTAGTTGCGCACCACCCTGACTTCATCCTCGGCACCGGGTGCCACAGCGCTCAGCGGTGCCGGCGCGAGGGCGGCAAGGGCGGTGGCATCGGGACTGCCGGTTGCCTGGGCGGCAGCGGTTCCGGACGGGGCGGTCGCGGTAGCGCCTGGCGCGTCCGGTGCGGGGTGACGCTCGCAGGAACACCCACCCAGCAGCAGCGGCAACAGGATCACGGCACGACGCATGCGGCACTCTCCCCAAGTGAAGGGCAGAGTGTAGCGGTCGGCGGGCGCGCTCAGGGCGCCTGCTGGATCGCCTCAAGCGCCTGCAGCACCTCGCCCAGCTGCGGCTGCAGCCCCGTCAGCGGGTGGGTCGGGTCCTGGGCGTGGCGGCGCGCCAAGTCGTGCAGCAGCTGGGTAGCCACGATCGCGGCGGCACGCTCGTCGCCGCTCAGGCCGGTCTGGCGCCGCGCGATTTCCAGCAGGCGCATCCAGTCCTGCTGCGCGCGATGTTCCAGTTCGATCGTGCAGCGTCCGCTGCACTGCAACCCGTCCTTCTCGATCGGGGTGACGGTAATGCGGTAGCGCTGGGAGGGGCTGGTCATGACGGTACGCGTTAGGGGGACGAAACCACCATAGGCGTGCCCGTGGCCGGCGGCGACGGGCGCGGCCGCACGCAGTGTTCCACCATGTGCGTTCCACGCCTGCACAAGTACCCGGAGATGGCCGTGGGCGCAGCGTTTGCGCAGCCTGCGCGACGGTTTCCCCCAATTGGCAACGCTGTGTTTCGCTGCGTGCAGGGGGCAGGACGCGAGAGCGGTCGTGTCGACAGGCGGCTCAAAAAAGAACGGGACGGCCAAGGCCGTCCCGTTCGGGTGCTGCAGGAAACGCGCTGGTTACAGCGCAGCGTCCTTGAGCTTCTTGAGCGGACGCACCTTCAGCTTGGTGGAAGCCGGCTTGGCGGCAAACCACTGCTCTTCCTTGGTGAACGGATTGATCCCCTTGCGCTTCGGCTTGGCCGCAACGCTGACGGTGGTGATCTTCAGCAGGCCCGGCAGGGTGAAGCTGCCCGCGCCCTTCTTGTGCACCGAAGCGGCGACGGCGCCTTCCAGCGAGGCGAGCACGGCGCGCACGTCCTTGGCGACAACGCCGGACGTTTCAACGATGTGTGCAACCAGACCAGACTTGCTCAGTACGTCCTTGATCGGCTTGGGAGCGGCCGGCTTGGCGGCTGCCTTGGTAGCGACTTTCTTTACTGCCTTCTTCGGGGCAGCCTTCTTAGCGGTCTTTGCCATGGTTTCCTGTTCCGTGAACGGTTGGTTGTTTGGTCGCGCCGAACCCGGTCGGCAAGCGAAATGTAGGCCAACCAGGCGGCGCCGCCAATAGGCAATTGCATAAAAGTTCGCGATTTCCTGCCTGCCGGTTACTGCAGTGCATCAGCACATGCCCGAAAAACAGGGCGGACGGTCGGTCCTGCGGCGTCGGTCAGGATCCACTGGCCGCCTGCCGGTACCGCCCAAACCCCTTGAAAACAGCGGTTTTTCTGCCGCCGCGCGGTCTGGTCACGGGCCCCGGGCCAGCGCCCGCCGTCGGCACGGCCGCCGGACCGACGCCGTGCTAACGCCGCCTCGTCCATGCTGGACCTGCCATTCATCCGCAGGAGACACACCGATGGGTATTTCGCGTCATGCCACCGCGCACTGGGAAGGTGACCTCAAGACAGGCAAGGGACAATTGAGCACGCCGCAGAGCGGCCTGCTGGACAAGACCCGCTATGCCTTCAGCAGCCGCTTTGGCGATGAGAAGGGCACCAACCCGGAAGAACTGATCGCCGCCGCGCACGCCGGCTGCTTCACCATGGCGCTGTCGGCCAAGCTCACCGAGGCCGGGTTCGTGCCGACCTCGCTGGATACCGAAGCCAAGGTGGATCTTTCCATGGAAGGCGGCCCGCAGCTGTCGCAGATCACCTTGAAGGTGAAGGCCGTGGTGCCCAACATCGACGCCACCCAGTTCCGGGCGATCGCCGATGACGCCAAGCAGAATTGCCCGGTGTCCAAGGCACTGAGCGCAGTGCCGATCAGCATGGAAGCCGAGCTGGCGTAACGCCCAACGGCTGCTTCAGGGGTGCCGACCAATGGCCGGCACCCGCAGGGCGGCGGTCCCCGTGGGGCAGGCCGCAGCCGGTTCTACCAGTCCAGGGTGCCGCGGATCACGGTCTGCACCTGGCCGCCCGACCACACATCACCGTGCGCATCGATATGCAGGCTGAGCCGCGCATCGTGGCCCACTTCGCGACCCTGGCTCACCACGTAGCGGCGCCCGTTGCCGGGCAGCACATTGCGGGTGTCCAGCCACGCGGCGAGTACTGCGTTGGCGGCCCCGGAGGCGGCATCCTCGAAGCGGCGACCATTGCCGACGAACGCCCGCACTGCCAGGTCCCACGACTCGCCCGTGCTGCGCGCATAGGCGAACACACCCATGCTGTCGGTGCTTTCGGCCAGTGCGGCAATCGCGTCCCAGTCGGGCCGCAGCGCACGCAGGGTGGCCTCATCGCGCAGTTCCACCACCCACCAGCTGCGCCCACCAGCCATGCGCGCCGGCGGCAATGCGCCCAGCGCCCAGCCGGCCAATGCCGCCTGCAGGCGCGGGTCGCCCGGCTGCGCCACCTCGGCCACGCTGGCGCGCGGGGTGCGGATGGCGATGGTGCGCGCCGCGCCCGTGCCGTCCACTTGCAAGGGCAGCGTGCCGGCAATGCCGTCCTGGACCAGCACGCCGTCCACTGGCGCAGCCACGGCCTCCTCCAGCACCGCGTGCGCGGTGCCCACGCTGGGGTGGCCGGCGAACGGCACTTCCTTCTGCGGGCTGAACATGCGCAGGCGGTAGCTGCTGCCGAGCGCCTCCGGTGCGAACACGAAGGTGGTCTCCGGCAGCCGGGTCCAGCGCGCGATGGCCTGCATCGCCGCCTCATCCAGGCCTTCGGCGTCCAGCACCACCGCCAGGGGGTTGCCGGCGCCGGGGTAGGGGGAAAACACGTCCAACTGCAGGAAACGGCGGGAAGTCATGGCGTCAGGGTCTGCGAAACGGTCGGGCAGCTTACCAATCCGGGACGGCCCCGGGCCCGCTTTCGGGGCACCCAAGGTGCCCGCGCAGGCCCTGCCGGGGCCGGGCTTGGCATAGAATCGGGAGTTCGGCCGGTGTGCCGGGCGAATCCCCCCCTCACTACGAAACCCTCTTTACTTCCATGTCAGCTTCCCCCCTTGTCGATCGTTGGATCGTACTGAAGTTCGGCGGCACCTCCGTGTCGCGTCGTCACCGCTGGGACACGATCGGGAAGCTGGCGAAAAAACGTGCGGAAGAAACCGGCGCGCGCGTGCTGGTGGTGGTGTCGGCGCTGTCCGGGGTCACCAATGAACTGACCGCCATTGCCGACGGCGCCGCCGACAGCCGGGCCCGCGTGGATGCGCTTGTGGCCCGCCACCGCGAGTTCCTGGTCGAGCTGGGGCTGGACGCCACCGCGCTGGATGAACGCCTGGCCGGGTTGTCCGGGCTGCTCGATGACCCGCGCGCGGCCAGCCGCCCGCTGGACTGGCAGGCCGATGTGCTGGGCCAGGGCGAGCTGCTGTCCTCCACGGTGGGCGCGGCGTACCTGCATGCCAGCGGCCTGGACTTCGGCTGGATGGACGCGCGGCAGTGGCTGGATGCGCTGCCGCCGCAGCCCAACCAGAGCGACTGGTCGCAGCGGTTGTCGGTGAACTGCCAGTGGCGTGCCGATGCCGACTGGGCCGCGCGTTTCCGCGCCCAGCCCACGCGCATGCTGATCACCCAGGGCTTCATCTCGCGCCACGCCGATGGCGGCACCGCCATCCTCGGCCGCGGCGGCTCGGACACCTCGGCGGCGTACTTCGGTGCGCTGCTGGGCGCCAGCCGCGTGGAAATCTGGACCGACGTGCCGGGCATGTTCAGCGCCAATCCGCGCGACGTGCCCGATGCGCGCCTGCTGACCCGGCTGGACTATTACGAAGCACAGGAAATCGCCACCACCGGCGCCAAGGTGCTGCACCCGCGCTCGATCAAGCCGTGCCGCGACGCCGGTGTGCCGATGGCCATCCTGGACACTGAGCGCCCGGAACTGCCGGGCACCAGCATCGACGGCAACGCCGCGCTGGTGCCGGG
This sequence comes from Stenotrophomonas sp. 10N36, assembly GCF_056395005.1. Classification (NCBI taxonomy): domain Bacteria; kingdom Pseudomonadati; phylum Pseudomonadota; class Gammaproteobacteria; order Lysobacterales; family Lysobacteraceae; genus Stenotrophomonas; species Stenotrophomonas sp. 10N36. The sequence goes on from NZ_JBFTIS010000024.1 coordinate 34,188, forward strand.
GGTGAAGGCGATCAGCCGCCGCAACGGCATCGTGCTGGTGTCCATGGAAGGCATCGGCATGTGGCAGCAGGTGGGCTTCCTGGCCGACGTGTTCGGGCTGTTCAAGAAGCACGGGCTGTCGGTGGACCTGATCGGTTCGGCCGAAACCAACGTCACCGTGTCGCTGGACCCGTCCGAGAACCTGGTCAACACCGACGTGCTGGCCGCGCTGTCGGCCGACCTGTCGCAGATCTGCAAGGTGAAGATCATCGTGCCGTGCGCGGCGATCACCCTGGTCGGGCGCGGCATGCGGTCGCTGCTGCACAAGCTGTCGGACGTGTGGGCCACGTTCGGGCGCGAGCGCGTGCACATGATTTCGCAGTCGTCCAACGACCTCAACCTGACCTTCGTCATCGATGAAGCCGACGCCGACGGCCTGCTGCCGATCCTGCACGCCGAGCTGATCGACAGCGGCGCGATGCCGGTGGAAGAGGGCGAAGTGTTCGGCCCGCGCTGGCGCGAGATCGCCGGCACCGTGCGCCCGCGCGAAACCGCCTGGTGGCGGGGCCAGCGCGCGCACCTGCTGACACTCGCCCAGGCCGGTACGCCGCGCTACGTGTACAACCTGCCCACGGTGCGCGCCCGTGCGCGCGCGCTGACCGCGATCAAGGCCATCGACCAGCGTTACTACGCGATCAAGGCCAACTCGCACCCGGCCATCCTGGAGGTGCTGGAGCAGGAAGGCTTCGGCCTGGAGTGCGTGTCGCACGGCGAGCTCAAGCACGTGTTCAACACGCTGCCCACGCTGTCGCCCAAGCGCGTGCTGTTCACCCCCAGCTTCGCCCCGCGCAGCGAGTACGACGCGGCGTTCGCGCTGGGCGTCACCGTCACCGTGGACAACGTGGAAGCGCTGCAGCGCTGGCCGGACCTGTTCCGCAACCGCGAGCTGTGGCTGCGCGTGGACCTGGGCCGTGGCGAAGGCCACCACGCCAAGGTCCGCACTGGCGGCAAGGACTCCAAGTTCGGCCTGCCGATCGCCCGCGTGGACGAGTTCGTGCGCCTGGCCACCGAGCTGGGCACCCGCGTGGTGGGCCTGCATGCGCACCTGGGCAGTGGCGTGGAAACCGCGCAGCACTGGCGCCTGATGTGCGATGAGCTGGCCGGTTTCGCGCGGCGCATCGGCAGCGTGGAAACCATCGACATTGGCGGTGGCCTGCCCATTCCCTACAGCGCCGACGACGAACCGTTCGACCTGGACGCCTGGGCCGTCGGTCTGGCCGAGGTCAAGGCGGTGCACCCGGCGTTCCGGCTGGCGATCGAACCGGGCCGCTATCTGGTGGCCGAATCGGGTGTGCTGCTGGCCACGGCCACCCAGGTGATCGAAAAGGACGGCGTGCGCCGCGTGGGTCTGGATGCGGGCATGAACACGCTGATGCGCCCGGCCCTGTATGACGCCTGGCACGACATCGAGAACCTGAGCCGGCTCGGCGGCTATGCCGAGGCTGCGTTCGACGTGGTCGGCCCGATCTGCGAGTCCAGCGATGTGTTCGGCAAGCGCCGCAAGCTGCCGGTCTCGACCGCGCCGGACGATGTGATGCTGATCGCCGATGCCGGTGCCTACGGTTACGTCATGGCCAACACCTACAACCAGCGCGAGCTGCCGCGCGAGGACGTCATCGATGACGGTCCTTGACCGCCGCCTGCCGCCCACCCTTGAAGACGCGCCGTGCACACGCACGGCCGCCCTCTGAACCGGATACACCATGACTGCTTTCGATAAACACCAGGTTGCCGTTTTCCGCTTCGTCCGCTGCGAATTCGCCGCGGATACCGGCGTGGCGCAGCTGGTCTATGCCTTCGACGACGGCCCCGAGCTGACCGAGACGGTCACCATTCCCGGCGCACCGTTCGCGCTGGACGGCGCGCGTGCCGAGGCGGTGCAGCGCGCCCTGCGCCTGCTGCACCTGATTGCCGGCGTGAGCTACTACAAGGCCGGCGTGCCCGACCAGGTGCGCATCGACAGCTACAGCATCGACGCGGCGACCGCGGCGCTGGTGGAGGAGATCTACCTCAATGGCCTGGGCGAGTTCGCCTACCGCAACGGCCTGAACCTGCGCGGTCGTTTCCGCCTGCCGGTGGACGGCGAGGCGTTCAGCGCCCCGGCGATGGGGCTGCGCGAACACGCGCTGGTGGCCATCGGCGGCGGCAAGGATTCGCTGGTGAGCATCGAGGCCCTGCGCGGGCTGGGCATTGCCGAAACAGTCACCTGGATCGGCGGGTCGCAGCTGATCCGTGCGTGCGCCGAGCGTACCGGCCTGCCTACTTTGAACATCGGCCGCGCGCTGGCCCCGGAACTGTTTGAACTGAACCGCCAGGGCGCGTGGAACGGGCACATCCCGGTGACCGCGGTGAACTCGGCGATCATGGTGCTGGCCGCGCTGTTGCAGGGCGTGGACCAGGTGGTGTTCTCCAACGAGCGCTCGGCCAGCTATGGCAGCCAGATTCCCGGCACCGGCGAGGTGAACCACCAGTGGTCCAAGGGTTGGGCGTTCGAGCAGGCGTTCGGGGAATACCTTGAGCAGCACGTGGCTGCCGACCTGCACTATTACTCGCTGCTGCGCCCGCTCTCGGAACTGGCGGTGGCGCGGCAGTTCGCCAAGAGCGACTTCTACGACGCGCACTTCTCCAGCTGCAACCGCAACTTCCACATCCTGGGCGAGCGCCCGGTGAACCGCTGGTGCGGGGTCTGCCCGAAGTGCCACTTCGTGTTCCTGGCGCTGGCCCCGTTCATGCCCAAGACCCGCCTGGTGGCGATCTTCGGCCGCAACCTGCTGGACGATGCGGAGCAGGCCGGCGGCTTCGATGCGCTGCTGGAATTCCAGGACCACAAGCCGTTCGAATGCGTGGGCGAAGGCCGCGAATCGCGCGCGGCCATGGCCACCCTGGCGGCGCGCCCGGAGTGGGCCGAAGATGCGCTGGTGAAACGTTTCGTCAGTGAGATCCAGCCGCAGCTGGACAGTGCCGAGCTCGGCATCGCGCCGTTGCTGGTGCTAGAAGGCGAGCACCGCATCCCGGCGCGGATCTGGGAGCGCCTGCGTGCGAATTTCGCAGCTTGAGGGCAAGCGCGTTGCGTTGTGGGGCTGGGGACGGGAAGGGCGCGCTGCCTTCGGCGTGCTGCGTCAGCGGCTGCCGTCGCTGCCGCTGACCCTGTTCTGCCCCGACGCCGAGGCGGCTGCCGCACGCGCAGAAACCGCGGGTGCGTTGACCGTGCGTTCGGACGTGACCGGCGAGGCCTTGGCCGCGTTCGAGGTGGTGATCAAGTCGCCGGGCATCAGCCCGTATGGCGAGGCGGCACTGCACGCCACGGCCGCGGGCACGCAGTTCATCGGCGGCACCTCGCTGTGGTTTGCCGAACACGCCGCAGCCGATGGCACCGTGCATGACACGGTGTGCGTGACCGGTACCAAGGGCAAAAGCACCACCACCTCGCTGCTGGCGCACCTGCTGCGCGCGTCCGGCGCACGCACCGCGCTGGTGGGCAATATCGGCCTGCCGCTGCTGGAAGTGCTGGACCCGCAGCCGACGCCGCAGTATTGGGCGGTGGAGCTGTCCAGTTACCAGACCGGCGAGGTCGCGCGCAGTGGCGCGCACCCGCAGGTGGCGATCGTGCTCAACCTGTTCCCCGAACACCTGGACTGGCACGGCAGCGAAGCGCGCTACATCGCCGACAAGCTGCGCCTGGTCACCGAGGCGCAGCCGCGCGTTGCCGTTCTCAATGCCGCCGACCCGCACCTGGCCGCGTTGTCGCTGCCGCACAGCCAGGTGGTGTGGTTCAACCAGCCGCAGGGCTGGCACATGCGGGGCGAGGTGGTGTATCGCGGCGAACATGCGGTATTCGATACCGCCAACACGCCACTGCCTGGCCGGCACAACCGCGGCAACCTGTGCGCGGTGCTGGCGGCGCTGGAGGCCCTGGGGCTGGATGCAGCGGCGCTGGCACCGGCCGTGCAGCACTTCCGCCCGCTGCCCAACCGCCTGCAGACCCTGGGCACGCGCGATGGCCTGACCTTCGTCAACGATTCGATCAGCACCACCCCGCACGCCAGCCTGGCGGCGCTGGACTGTTTCGCCGGGCAGCGCATCGCGCTGCTGGTGGGCGGCCATGACCGCGGGCTGGACTGGCACGACTTCGTGCAGCACATGGCCCACGACGTGCCGCCGGTGGAGATCATCACCCTGGGCGCCAACGGCCCGCGCATCCATGCGTTGCTGCAACCGCTGGCCGATGCTGGCCGCTTCGGGCTGCATGCGGCCGCCGACCTGCCTGAAGCACTGCAACTGGCCCGCACCGCACTGGGCGAGCAGGGCGGGGTGGTATTGATGTCGCCCGGCGCGCCCAGCTACGGCGTGTACCGCGACTACGTCGCCCGCGGCCGCCATTTCGCCGAACTGGCCGGGTTCGACCCGGACGCCATCACCGCCATCGCCGGCATCGGCATCGCGTAGAGCCGACCGTTGGTCGGCTGCAGCACCGGACGGTGGGTCGGCCTCCGTCACCGTTGGTAGAGCCGACCGTTGGTCGGCTGCAGCGCCGGACGGTGGGTCGGCCTTCGTCACCGTTGGTAGAGCCGACCGTTGGTCGGCTGCGGTTCCCCGGGGAAAACGACCCTGCGCCCACGCGCGCACCCGATCCCCCCCGGGCCTCACCCCATCACCCGTCCTGCTCGGCCATGAACAGGTACTCGCCCTCGATCAACTGCTCCAGGTACGCATCAAAACCCGGCGCGATCACCGCATAGCTGTCCGGATCATGCAGGTAGCGCACCACCTGGCCCACGGTGCCGCCGGGCGCGGGATCGAAATCCAGGTACAGCACCGAGGTGCCCCCGTTGTTGCAGCAGTGCGAGAAGCACAGGCGCTGCCCCATGGGCAGGTCGGCATCGATGCCGGCGCCGAGGATATCGGGGTCTTCCTCCAGCCATTCCTCGTAGATCGAGCGAATGCTCTCGCCCCAGCTGTCCCACTGGGCGGTGTCTTCGAAGATCTGTTCGACCGACCGCAGGTAGTACGGGTAGTGGCCGACGTCCGAGCCAAGCATCAGCACGCAGACTTCGCCGGCAGGGTAGGTGCGGTAATGCGTGCCATCGATCCGGCCCAGCAGTTCCACCAGGCTGTCGGGCACCTGCGGCCAACGGGCACGCAGGCGCTGCAGGTCGGCGGCGCTGGCACCTTCGGTCCAGCCCCACATGGCGACGTCGTCGTCGGGCAGGCGGGGCACCAGACCGGTGAGGAAGCGATCGACAAGCGTCATGGAACAGCGTCCGTGCAGAAGCGGCCGACAAGGGTGACAGATTTTCGTAGAGCGGGGCTCTGCCCCGCTGCTTTGGATTGCGGACGGTGGGGAACGGCAGCGGGGCAGAGCCCCGCTCTACACGGGGTGTTCGCCTGGCCGTCCTACACTCGGGGTTCTTATCCGGAGGAGCAGGCGCATGGTCAGGCAATGGCGGTGGGGGGCGGCGGTGCTGTTGGGGATGGTGGCGCTGCCGGCGATGGCGGCAATGAAGACCCAGCCGGTGGAATGGCAGCTGGACGGCACCACCTTCAGTGGCGTGCTGGTCTACGACGATGGTGACAGCGACAAGCGCCCCGGGCTGGTGATGGTGCCGAACTGGAAGGGGGTCAACGACTCGGCGATCGCCAAGGCCAAGCAGCTGGCCGGCGACGACTACGTGGTGCTGGTGGCCGATGTGTACGGCAAGGGCGTGCGCCCGAAGACCGACGCCGAGGCGGGGCCGGTGGCGACCAAGCTGCGCAACGAGCGTCCTGTGCTGCGGGCGCGCGCGCTGAAGGCCATCGACGTGCTCAAGGCCCAGGCCGGCAAGGCGCCGCTGGATGCATCGCGGATCGGCGCGGTCGGCTTCTGCTTTGGCGGCACCACCGTGTTGGAAATGGCCCGGGCCGGCGCACCGCTGGCCGGCGTGGTCAGCCTGCACGGCGGACTGGGCTCACCGTTGCCGGCCAAGGCCGGTGGCCCCCATCCCTCGGTGCTGGTGCTCAATGGCGCCGACGACAAGGGCGTGAGCAAGGACGACATCGCCAGCTTCGAGCAGGAAATGAACGCGGCCAAGGTCGACTGGGAGTTCACCAACTACAGCGGCGCGGTGCATTGCTTCGCCGAAGCCGATGCCAACAGCCCGCCGGGCTGCCTGTACAACGAACGCGCCGCCAAACGCGCCTGGAAGGCGCTCGACGAATTCTTCGACGAGCGGTTCGAGACCCGCCGGCGGTAGAGCCGACCGTTGGTCGGCAAAGGCAAGCGGTAGAGCCGACCGTTGGTCGGCTGCACCGCGCGTGGCGTGGTGCATGTATCAGGGATCGAGGCGCCGGGAGGAAGGGCAGCCGACCAACGGTCGGCTCTACCCGTGAGGGACCACATTGCCCCGGGTGTCGATACGAACAATCCGGTAGAGCCGACCGTTGGTCGGCTGCATCGCGCATGGCGCGGTGCATGTATCAGGTATTGCGGCGCCGGGAGGAAGAGCAGCCGACCAACGGTCGGCTCTACCTGGGAGGGACCACATTGCCTCGGGTGCTGATACGAACACCCCGGTAGAGCCGACCGTTGGTCGGCTGCACCGCGGAGCGTGGTGCATGTCTCAGGTATCGCGGTGTCGGGAGGAAGAGCAGCCGACCAACGGTCGGCTCTACCCGTGAGGGGCCACATTGCCCCGGGTGCCGATACGAACAATCCGGTAGAGCCGACCGTTGGTCGGCTGCAC
>NZ_JBFTIS010000025.1:0-39863 GCF_056395005.1 Stenotrophomonas sp. 10N36
CTCGCGTAGCCGCATCCGCGATACCGACTTCGCCAAGGAAACCGCAGAGCTGACCCGCACCCAGATCCTGCAGCAGGCCGGTACGGCCATGCTGGCCCAGGCCAACCAGGTGCCGCAGAACGTGCTCAGCCTGCTGCGCTGATCCACGCGTCCACGCCGCCGGCAACCGCCGGCGGCGCGGGTAAACCCCGAAACATCCGTTCAAACGTCACGCAGGAACGGGCCATGGCCATGGGCCGGACTCTCTCTCCCGGCAGCCACATCCCCGTGGCCATGGCCCGCCCCTGCGGCAGAACCGTTATCAGCGCTGTTAGTTTGACTGAACATCCCGGGTGGCTTCGTCTCCCCCCGCTTTTTCAGTAGCCTGAGCCCTCCTCTACATTGGAGGAGGGTTTTTTACAGACCCCCGGCCGGACCGTACTGCGTCCCGCCCGGATACCCCTGCAAAGCGCGTGCCATTCTTCCGCGCCGAGCCAGTGGCACAACTCCTGCATCAACGTGGTTCTAAAGACCCGGCGGCTACGGCCGCTACATTCGTTGACAGCACGGCCACGCGGCACCCCCGCGGCGGCTCACAGACAGGAGAAACAACGTGGCTGACTTTGGTTATGGTGGCATCGGTTCCGGACTGGATATTTCCGGCATGGTGGCCAGCCTGGTCGCGGCCGACCGCAAGCCGGCGGACAACGCACTCAACCTGCAGCAGTCCAAGGCCAAGATGCAGCTGTCGGCGGTGGGCACGGTCAAGTCCGCGTTCGACCTGCTGACCACCTCGCTCAAGGCGCTCAAGGCCTCCACCGCGTTCGATGCCCGCCTGGTCAGTGCGACCAAGAGCGGCACCGACGACATCCTGACGGTCACCAGCACCAACGCCGCGGCGACCGGCAGCCACGAGATCGACGTCACCCAGCTGGCCACGGCCAACAAATGGATCGCCGACACGTCGGTGTCCAAGACCAAGACCTTCGGCGCCGGAACCCTGACGCTGGACGTCGGCGTGGGCGACAAGAAGAAGACGCTGGAAATCCAGGTCGAAGCCGATGACACCCTCTCTTCGATCCGCACCAAGATCGAAAAGGCCGGCCGCAGCCTGGGCGTGCAGTCCACCCTGATCGCCTCGGGCGACAACCAGTTCCTGTCGATTTCGCAGGAAAAGGCCGGCACCGCCAACGCCATCAAGCTCAGCGCGGGCGCCGGCAATGCCGATTTGACCGCCCTGGCAGCCAGCATGTCCGAGCGCACCCCGGCGGCCGATGCCAAGCTGACCATCGATGGCGTTGAAGTGGTGGCCAGCGAGAACACCGTCACCGACGTGGTCCCGGGCCTGACCTTGAACCTGAAGAAGACCGGCAAGAGTACGGTGACGGTCAGCACCGACGTGGCCGCCGCACGCAAGGTCATGCAGGACTTCGTGACCGCCTACAACGGCGCCATCAGCGCCATCAACACCGCCACCAAGTACGACATCGAGAACAAGGAGCCGTCGTCGCTGACCGGCGATGCGCAGATGCGCGGCGCGTCCAGCCAGCTGCGCGCGATGATGGGCGGCGTGCTCAAGGACCTGGCCGCAGCCGGCCTGGACCCCAAGACGCTGGGGCTGCAGACCCGCGCCTACCCCAATGCCGATGGCAGCCTGGTGCTGGATGCCACCAAGTTCGAAGCGGCCCTGGTCAACCAGGCCGGCGCGGTGCGCCAGGCCCTGACCGGCGATGACGGCGCGGCCGCCAAGCTGTTCAACATGGTGGATGGCTACACCAGCACCACCGTGGGCAAGGAAGGCGCGTTCGTTTCGCGCACCAAGAGCATCAATGCCACCCTCACCGACATCGACAAGCGCCGCAAGGCCCTGGACGTGCGCATGGCCGGTGTCGAAGAGCGCTACAAGAAGCAGTTCCTGGCCCTGGATACGTTGATGGGCAAGCTCAGCCAGACCACCTCCTCGCTGAGYGCGCAGCTCAGCCAGCTGGCCGGTTGATCCCTACGGCAGCGTGCTCAAGTTAATCGCGCACGCTGCCGATACAGGTACCGACGCAGTACCAACGCAGGCTCCACCCCCGGTGCCGCAGACCTCGCGAGGCACGCGGCCCCGCACGAAGGAGACATGATTGATGTACGGTTCGAACCGTCAATTCACCGAGCAGTACCGGCAGGTCGGCGTACAGAGCGCGATCACCGATGCCGATCCGCACAAGCTGGTTGCCCTGCTCCTGGCCGGCGCGCTGGAACGCGTACGACTGGCCCAGGCCTGCCTGGAAGGCGGCGACCAGGCCCGCAAGGGCAAGGCGATCGGCGAAGTCTGCGCGATCGTGGGCCACCTCAACGGCTCGCTCGACCACGAGGCCGGCGGCGAGATCGCCGGTAACCTGTCGGCGCTGTATGACTATGTGATGCAGCGGCTGACCGAAGCCAACCTGCACAACGACCCCGAAGCCCTGCGCGAATCGCTGGAGCTGCTGGGCGAAATCGACGCCGCCTGGAACGCGATTCCGCGCGACCAGCGCGTGCCTGCCCAGGCCGCGCTGTAATGGCCACCACCCTGCTCACCCTGGCCGACCTCAATACCGAGCTGGACACGCTGGAAACCGCGCTGTTGGCCGATGACCACGAGCGTGCCAGCGACTGCCTGGATACGCTGCACGTCAACCAGGCGCGGTTCCTGGCCCAGCCCGGCGCCCTCGACGATGTGCCCGGCCTGAGTGCCCTGGAAGGCCGCCAGCAGCGGATCATGGTGATGATGATGAGCCAGCGCGACGAAGCCGGCCGCCACCTGCGCCACGGCGCCAACGCCAACCGGGCGGCGCACGCCTACCTCACCGCGGAGTCGCTGGCATGAACGACGCGCGCCCCGCGGCCATCCATCATCCGGCCGAAAGCGAGCTGTTCGATGAAACGTTGAGCTGCGAGGTGGCGCTGCCGGCCGAGTTCCGCCTGGGCAGTGCGGTGATACGCCCCGGCACGGCCGAAACCCTGCTGCGCAGCGTGGCCCTGGTGGAAGATGCACGCAGCGACGACGGCCACGACGATCGCGGCGAATCCACGGCGCAGATGCAGCGGCTGGAGGCCAAGCTGGACCTGACCATGGTGCTGCTGGGCCGGCTGGTGCGGCAAAGCGCCCAGGACCTGGACCTGCGCCCGCTGCGCTGGTCGCGCCGGGGCATCCGCCTGGAACAGGGTGCGCGCAGCGGCGCGGCCGCCGGCAGCCTGGGCGTGATCCGGCTGCAGCCCTGCGACTGGCTGCCCGACCATATCGACCTGCCGGTCGCCGTGCTGGCCGAAGCGGCCACCGGCGCCGGCGCGCACTTCCTCTGGCTGCGCTTCGAGCCGATGAGCGATGCGCTGGAAATGGCGCTGGAACGCCACCTGTTCCGCCTGCACCGGCGCCAGATCGCCCAGGCGCGTCTGGCCGATCGCCGCCCGTAACCGGGGCTCAAGGGTGCCGGCCGGCGGCCGGCACGGCACACCGTGACGCGTTCGGCTTGGCGGTAGGCCGCCACTCCGTTAAGGTGGCCGTCTTCTTCACATCCCCCCAAGCCTGCCTGTGCGCGTTCTCATCGTCGACGATCACACCCTGGTCCGCGCCGGCCTCAGCCGCCTGCTCCAGGGCTTTGCCAATGTCGAGGTGGTCGCCGATGCCAGCAATGCCGAACAGGCGCTGCAGATGGCCATCCAGCACAGCCCCGATGTCATCCTGATGGACCTGTCGCTGCCGGGCCGTACCGGCCTGGAAGCCCTGAGCGACATCCTGCTGCGCGCCCCCGGCACACGGGTGGTGATGATGACCATGCACGACGACGCGGTGCACGTGCGCGACGCGCTCGACCGCGGCGCGGTCGGCTTCGTGGTCAAGGACGCGGCCCCGCAGGAGCTGGAACTGGCGCTGCTGGCCGCCCATGCCGGCCAGGTGTTCCTGAGCCCGCAGATCTCGGCCAAGATGCTGGCGCCCATGCTGGGCAAGGAAAAGCCGGTGGGCGTGGCCGCGTTGTCGCCCCGCCAGCGCGAGATCCTGCGCCAGATCGGCCGCGGCGAAAGCAACAAGGAAATCGCCGCCGACCTCGGCATCAGCGTCAAGACGGTGGAAACCCACCGCGCGCGCATGATGGAGTCGCTGGGCTGCCGCCGCGCCAATGATCTGCTGCTGCTCGCCGCGCGCCACCAGCACGAACTGGAATGAACCGCGTCGGTTCTCCGGCAGCCTGAAGCCTTCAGGCGGGGCGGCGACGGAATTTTGAACGGCGCCGGGTCATCCGGGCGACCAGATACAGGGGTTCCAGCCGCAGGCGGCGTCAATTTCCCGCGTCGGTGTAGGGGATTTCCTGACTCACTGTCAGGAATCTGACGACAGCACTAGGGAACCCCCTGATTACGGTGTCGGGATAACACAAGCAAGATGTGTTCCATAACGCGCCGGGGAGTCGGTGCGATGGGGAATACACATGAAGCCGACGATGTCGACCCAGCTGGGTCAGCAGCTCCACCTCACGCCGCAGCTGCTGCAGTCGATCCGTCTGCTGCAGCTGGATGGCATGCAGCTGGAGCTGGAAATCCGCCGCGCCCTGGAGACCAACCCGCTGCTGGAGATCGAAGAGGCGCCCGAAGCGCCCGCCGCCGACACCAGCGACACCACCACCGTGCAGGAAGTGGCCGCGTTCGACGAGCTGCCCGAAAGCGCGATGTGGGACGTGCCTGGTGCCAGCTGGCAGGACGGCGACGATGACCGCATGCAGCGGATTGCCGCCGACGAATCCAGCGACCCGCACCTGCGCGCCCTGCAGCGCCTGACCCTGGAATTGGACGCACGTGAACTGGCCGTCGCCGGTTTCTGGCTGGAGCACTGCGACGACGCCGGTTACCTGGACGCGCCGCTGGCCCAGCTGCAGCTGCTGGCCAGCGCCCATCACGACGTGGACGCCGCCGGCGTGGAAGCGGTCCGCCAGCAGATCCTGCACGGCGACCCGGCCGGCCTGGCCGCCTGCGACCTGCATGAATGCCTGAGCGTGCAGCTGCGCGCCCTGCCCGGCCGCGTCCCGGCCCGCCACCTGGCCCAGCGCGTGCTCGACGAGGGGTTGGAAAGCCTGGCCGCGCACGACTACATCGCCCTGGCCCGCCAGCTCGATGCCGAAGTGGCCGACATCCATGAAGCCGTCCGGCTGATCCTGTCGCTGCAGCCGCGCCCGGGCGACAGCCTGCGCCCGGACGACAACGGCGTGGTCATCCCCGACGTCATCGCCTGGCACGCCGACAACCAGTGGCGCGTGGCGCTGAACCCGGCCACCAGCCGTCGCCTGAGCATCAACCCCAGCTACGAGCATGCGCTGGCCGATGCCGGCGAGGCGGCCCAGCCGCTGCGCGACATGCTGCAGGAAGCGCGCTGGCTCACCCGCGGCCTGTCGATGCGCTACGACACCCTGCTGCGCACCACCCGGGTGATCATCGAGCGCCAGGCCGGCTTCCTTACCCGCGGTGAAGAGGCCATGGCGCCGCTGACCCTGAAGGAAGTGGCCGATGCGATCGGCATGCACGAATCGACCGTGTCGCGCATCACCACCGGCAAGTACCTGCAGACGCCGCGCGGCACCCTGGAACTGAAGCACTTCTTCGCCGTGCGGCTGGAAGGCGCCAGCGTCTCCGGCCAGGCCGTCAAGGCCATGGTGCGCCGCCTGATCGACGCCGAACCGGCCGGACGCCCGCTCGCCGACGAAGCCATCGCCGGCCTGCTGTCGCGCCAGGGGGTGAACATCGCCCGCCGTACCGTTGCAAAATACCGCGAACAACTGGACATCGCCCCGGCGCGTGAACGCCGCCGGATCAATGCCAGGACCCCGCAACTGGCCCGGGTGGGCTGAAGGAAATGGAAGACATGAACAAGCTCACCGTCCTGCTGGTCGACGACCACGAGGGCTTCATCAACGCCGCCATGCGCCACTTCCGCAAGGTCGACTGGCTGGACGTGATCGGCAGCGCCGCCAACGGCCTGGAGGCCATCGAACGCTCGGAAACGCTGCGCCCGCAAGTGGTGCTGATGGACCTGGCGATGCCCGAAATGGGCGGCCTGCAGGCCACCCGCCTGATCAAGTCGCAGGACGATGCCCCGTACATCGTCATCGCCAGCCACTTCGACGACGTCGAGCACCGCGAGCACGCCCTGCGTGCCGGCGCGGACAACTTCGTCAGCAAGCTGTCCTACATCCAGGAGGTCATGCCGATCCTGGAAGGTCTGAAGGGGAATGGATCATGAGTGAGTCGCGCATCCTGGTACTGGACAGCGACGCGGTGCGTGCCGAGCGCACTGTCGCCCTGCTCGAATTCATGGACTTCAACCCGCGCTGGGTGGCCGACGCGGCCGATTTCGACATCACCCGCCAGCGCTCCACCGACTGGATGGCCGTGATCATCGGCGGCCTGGAAGCCGGCGCGCGCAGCGATGCGCTGTTTGCCTGGGCCGGCCAGGGCGCCCTGCCGCCGCCGGTGATGCTGATCGACGGCGACGCCCCGCGCTTCGCCCAGCAGCATGGCCTGCATGAAGCCAACGTGTGGCCGCTGGAAGCGCCGCTGCGCCACGCGCAGATGGAAGCGCTGCTGCGCCGCGCCAGCCTGAAGCGGCTGGACGCCGAGCACCAGGCCGGTGCCGTGCAGGAACAGGGGCCCACCGGCGAAGGGGCGGCGGTAAGCGCCCTGCGCCAGATGATCGAACAGGTGGCCGCGTTCGACACCACCGTACTGGTGCTGGGCGAATCGGGCACCGGCAAGGAAGTGGTGTCGCGCTCGATCCACCAGCGCTCGCCGCGCCGTGATGGCCCGTTCGTGGCGATCAACTGCGGGGCGATCCCGGCCGAGCTGCTGGAGAGCGAGCTGTTTGGTCACGAAAAGGGCGCCTTCACCGGTGCGCTGAGCGCCCGCAAGGGCCGCTTCGAAATGGCCGAGGGCGGCACCCTGCTGCTGGATGAAATCGGCGACATGAGCCTGCCGATGCAGGTCAAGCTGCTGCGCGTGCTGCAGGAGCGCAGCTTCGAGCGCGTGGGCGGCAACCAGACCATCCGCTGCAACGTGCGCGTGATTGCCGCTACCCACCGCGACCTGGAATCGCGCATTGCCGACGGCAAGTTCCGCGAAGATCTGTTCTACCGGCTCAACGTGTTCCCGATCGACGTGCCGGCGCTGCGCGAGCGCAGCGAAGACCTGCCGGCGCTGGTGACCACCATTGCCGCGCAGCTGGCGCGCACTGGCCGCGGCGAAGTGCGCTTCAGCGCCGAAGCCCTGCAGGCGCTGGCCAGCTACGAGTGGCCCGGCAACGTGCGCGAACTGACCAACCTGGTCGAGCGCCTGGCCGTACTGCACCCCGGCGGCACCGTGCGCGTGCAGGACCTGCCGGCGCGCTATCGCGGCGATTTCAGCGTCAGCGTACCGGCGCCCGTGGTGGCCCCGGCGCCGGTGGCCGACGAGCGCCTGGACCTGCGCAGCTTTTCCTTCCACGTGCCGACGCCGGGCAATGGTGCCGCCGCGGACGCCGGCCCGGCCGCCCGCGCCCCCGCCCTGCCCGACGCCGGCCTGGACCTGCGCAACCACATGGCCAACATCGAGTTGAACCTGATCAACGAAGCACTGGAACGCACCCAGGGCGTGGTCGCCCACGCCGCCCAGCTGCTTGGCCTGCGCCGCACCACGCTGGTGGAAAAGCTGCGCAAGTACGGGATCGAGCGCGACCAGGCCGAACTGGCCGGTTGAGCCCACCGCACGCTGGAATGACACAAAGCCCGGGCCTGTCCCGGGCTTTGTCGTTGTGGCGTTCGCGGCAACGGCCGGCAGCCAGATTGCAACGTTTCCTACAGACACGCGCCATGCACTGACTAGCATCAAAGCACATCCCCGTGGAGGTCATCCGATGCGCCTGTTCCCCGTGTTGCTCTTCCTGGCCGTGCTGCCCACCCCCTCCCTGGCAACCCCGGCCTGCACCCTGCCGACCACGCTCGACGCGCGCCAGTTCATCAATATGAGCGATCCGCTCTATCGCCCCGACAACCCCAACGCCGGGCGGATGGTGCAGGTGAATTTCGCGGCCGACCAGTACGTGCTGGAGATTCTGGGCACCCCGATCCGCGTGCAGGGCACCTACCGCTACCAGCGCCACGTCCCGCACCTCGGTGAAATCCAGATGCGCGAAGCCTTCCCTGGCGGAACCGCCGCCTACACCCTGCTGCTCACCTGCCTGACCGACAGCGAGGGCATGTTCGTCTTCACCCAGCACGCCGGTCCCATCGCCCCGGCCCGCCGCCAGAACAGCGGCCGCTGGACGCTGACGCCCTAGAAGAGCAGCCACACAAGAGCAGCCACCCATGGGGTGGCTCTACCCCGATACCGTCCCATGGGTGGCCGCACAGCCGGCACACCGCCCGGTAGAACCATGCCATGGGTGGCTGCACCACACCCCGCCGGTTTTCCGACGCCGGCGCCCCGACACGCGCGCCGCGTCAACGCGCCGCAGCAACATTCCGTCGCGCAACGCGACCGGCCGCCCCACCCGCCCTCGCCGCGTGAACGCGCAAGCCCTTGTGCCACCAACAAAACTGAACCGGTAAACGGTTTCGGCACGCCACTTGCAACGTATTCACCCGAAACCCCATCCCAGCTTCGGAACGTTCCAGATGTCGCACTCCGTCACCTCCGTCCTTTCCCAGATCCGCTCCTTCCAGACCCAGATGGGGCAGTCCGCCGTCAGCCCGCTGACGGAGACGCCGAAGAGCAACGCCATCCAGGGCCTGGTGTCCCCCCAGGAAGTGCAGGGCCCGAGCTTCACCGAAACCCTGCGCGGCGCCATTGCCGGCGTCAACGAAGCCCAGCAGAAGTCCGGCGCCTTGGCCAAGGCCTTCGAACTGGGTGAACCCGGTGCCGACCTTGCCAAGGTGATGGTCGCCTCGCAGCAGTCCCAGATCGCCTTCCGCGCCACCGTGGAAGTCCGTAACCGTCTCGTCCAGGCTTACCAGGACGTGATGAACATGCCGCTGTAAGGATAGAAACGCATGGCCCTGTCGCTCTCCAAAGAATCGCTGAACACCGAAAAGGCTGGGCAGTGGTTCGACCGGCTGCAAAGCCTGCAGATCACCCGTCGGCTCGGACTGATGGCGATGATCGCCGTGGCCGTGGCGGCAGGTCTGTTCGTGTTCTTCTGGTCGCAGAAGCCGGGCATGGTGCCGCTGTATACCGGCCTGGACCAGAAGGCCACCGCCGAAGCCACCGACCTGCTGCGCACCGCGCAGATTCCGTTCGAGCTGGACCCGGCCACCGGTGGCATCACCGTGCCGGAAAAGAACCTGCACGACGCCCGCCTGAAGCTGGCCGGCTCGGGCCTGACCGACAGCGGCCGGCTCGGCTTCGAGCTGATGGAGCGTGATCCGGGCTTCGGCGTCAGCCAGTTCATGGAAAACGCCCGCTACCAGCATTCGCTGGAAACCGAACTGTCGCGCACCATCAACACGCTGCGCCCGGTGCGCGATTCGCGCGTGCACCTGGCCATTCCCAAGCCCAGCGCCTTCACCCGCCAGCGCGACGTGGCCAGTGCCTCGGTGGTGCTGGAACTGCGCGGCGGCCAGCAGCTGGAACGCGGCCAGATCGATGCCATCGTGCACATGGTGGCCGCCAGCATTCCCGACCTGGCCCCCGAGCGCGTGACCGTGGTCGACCAGAGCGGGCGCATGCTCAGCGTGTCCGATCCCAACAGCGATGCGGCGATGAATGCCGCGCAGTTTGAACAGGTGCGCCGCCAGGAAACCTCGTTCAACCAGCGCATCCGCGAACTGCTCGAACCGATGACCGGCCCGGGCCGGGTCAATCCGGAAACCAGCGTGGACATGGACTTCTCGGTCATCGAGGAGGCCCGTGAGCTCTACAACGGCGAGCCGCAGAAACTGCGCAGCGAGCAGATGAGCGAGAACAGCAGCAACGTGCCCGGCCCGCAGGGCGTGCCCGGTGCGGCCAGCAACACCCCGCCCGGCCCGGCCGCCGCGCCGGCCACCGCCGCCGCCCCGACCGAAACCTCGAAGAACGCCACCCGCAACTACGAGCTGGACCGCACCCTGCAGCACACCCGCCAGCCGGCGGGCCGCATCAAGCGCGTGTCGGTGGCGGTGCTGGTGGACAACGTGCCGCGTGCCGGCGCCAACGGCAAGACCACCGAGCAGGCACTGTCGGCGGCCGAACTGACCCGCGTCGAAGCCCTGGTCAAGCAGGCGGTCGGCTTCGATGCCGAACGTGGCGACACCGTGTCGGTGATGAATGCCCCGTTCGTGCGTGAAGTCACCCCGGTCGAAGGGCCCAAGTGGTGGGAGCTGCCGCAGGTGCAGGACGCACTGCGTCTGCTGCTCGGCGCGATCGTGGTGCTGGCCCTGGTGTTCGGTGTGCTGCGCCCGGCGCTGCGCTCGATCACCGGCCAGACCAAGAAAGACAGCGATGAGGCACTGGAACCGCACAGTGCCGATGTACAGCTGGTCGACGATGGCGAAGGCCTGCCCGCGCTGGGCAGCGAACGCCTGAACGCGGCCGGACATGAAACCCTGGCACTGCCGGTGGACTCCTACGAGGAACGACTGCGCATGGCGCGTGAAGCTGTAAAGACCGATTCCAAGCGCGTGGCCCAGGTGGTCAAGGGCTGGGTGGCCAATGACTGACGCCACCACTGCGCCGCTGAGCGGCGTACAACGCGCCGCCGTGCTGCTGCTGTCGCTGGGTGAACTGGACGCGGCCGAAGTGCTGCGCCACATGGAGCCCAAGGAGGTGCAGAAGATCGGCATCGCCATGGCCACCATGACCGACATCACCCGTGCCCAGGTGGAAGGGGTGATGGACCAGTTCAGTTCCGAACTGGGCTCCAAGACCTCGCTGGGCGTGGGCTCGGACGACTACATCCGCAACATGCTGGTGCAGGCGCTGGGCAGCGAGAAGGCCGGCAACCTGATCGACCGCATCCTGCTCGGCCGCAACACCACCGGCCTGGACGCGCTGAAGTGGATGGACCCGCGTGCGGTGGCCGACCTGGTCCGCAACGAGCACCCGCAGATCATCGCCATCGTGATGGCCCACCTGGAAACCGACCAGGCCGCCGACGCGCTCAAGCTGCTGCCCGAACGCACCCGGGTGGACGTGCTGCTGCGCATCGCCACCCTGGACGGCATTCCGCCGAACGCGCTGAACGAGCTCAACGAAATCATGGAGCGCCAGTTCGCCGGCAACCAGAACCTGAAGTCGTCCAACATCGGCGGCGTGCAGTGCGCGGCCAACATCCTGAACTTCATGGACAGCGGCCAGGACCAGGCGATCCTGGGCGAGATCGCCCGCATCGACGCCCCGCTCAGCGGGCGCATCCAGGACCTGATGTTCGTGTTCGACGATCTGGTGGACCTGGACGACCGCGAACTGCAGCTGGTGCTGCGCGAAGTCAGCGGCGAGCGACTGGGCCTGGCCCTGCGCGGCGCGGACATCAAGGTGCGCGACAAGATCACCCGCAACATGTCCCAGCGCGCCGCCGAAATCCTGCTCGAAGACATGGAGGCACGCGGTCCGGTGCGCCTGTCCGACGTGGAAGTGGCGCAGCGCGAGATCCTGGCCATCGTCAAGCGCATGGCCGATGAAGGCACCGTCACCATTGGCGGCAACGCGGAGGCGATGCTGTGAACAACGCCGTGCGCTGGCTTGCCCCGGACCTGCTGGCGGTGCCCGAACCGGCACCGGTGGAGGAGAGTTTCGAACTCACCGAACCGGATCCGGAGCACGAACCGGAACCGCTGCTGCAGCTGCCCACGCTGGAGGAAATCCAGCAGATCCAGGACGCCGCCGAAAAAGACGGCTTCGACCGCGGCCATGCCGACGGCCAGGCCCAGGGCCAGGCCGAGGTGCGCCGTCTGGTCGCGCAGATCGAAGGCATCCTCGACAACTTCAGCCGTCCGCTGGTGCGTCTGGAGAATGAAGTGGTGGCCGCGCTGGGCGAGCTGGCCGTCCGTATCGCCGGCACCCTGGTCGGCCGTGCCTACCAGGCCGACCCGGCACTGCTCGCGCAGCTGGTGGGCGAGGCCGTCGACGCGGTCGGCGGCGCCAACCGCGAGGTTGAAGTGCGCCTGCACCCTGACGACATCGCCGCACTCACCCCGCTGCTGCAGCTGTCGCCCACCCAGCGCCTCACCCCCGACGTCAGCCTGAGCCGCGGCGACCTGCGCGTGCACGCCGAAGCGGTGCGCATCGACGGCACCCTGGAAGCCCGCCTGCGTGGCGCGCTGGATGCGGTGCTGCGCAAATCCGGAGCCAGTGCATGAACACCGAACCCCTGCCCGTCCCGGCCGCCGAGTGGGCGCCCGCGCGCAACCTGCGCCTGGCCGCGCGCCTGGACAGCATCCAGCCCGACGGCAACCACGGCCGCGGCCTGATCCGCGAAGGCGTGCTGCGCCGCGCGGTCGGGCTGACGCTGGAAGCGGTTGGCTGCGAATCGCCGATGGGCGCCAGCTGCAAGGTGGAAGTGGCCGACGGCGGCTGGGTGGATGCCGAAGTGGTCGGCTTTGCCGGCGAGCGCACCTACCTGATGCCCAGCGCCGAACTGCATGGCCTGCTGCCCAACGCGCGGGTGGTGCCGGTCCTGGGCCGCGGCGGCGTGGAAGTGGGCGAAGGCCTGCTCGGCCGGGTCATCGACAGCGATGGCGTGCCGCTGGACGGCAAGGGTCCGATCCGCGCCGAAGGCACCGTGAGCATGGCTGGGGTGTCGATCAACCCGCTTGCCCGCGAGCCGATCACCCAGCCGCTGGACGTGGGCGTGCGCGCGATCAACGCGCTGCTGCCGATCGGCCGCGGCCAGCGTGTCGGCCTGTTCGCCGGCTCGGGCGTGGGTAAATCCACCCTGCTCGGCATGATGACCCGCTACACCGCCGCCGACGTGATCGTGGTGGGCCTGATCGGTGAACGTGGCCGCGAAGTGCGCGATTTCGTTGAAAGCACCCTCGGCGAAGAAGGCCTGCGCCGCGCCGTGGTGGTGGCCAGCCCGGCCGACCGCCCGCCGCTGGCCCGCCTGCACGGCGCCTACCGCGCCACCGCCATTGCCGAGTGGTTCCGCGACCAGGGCCTGAACGTGCTGCTGCTGATGGACTCGCTGACCCGCTTCGCGCAGGCCCAGCGTGAGATCGGCCTGTCGGTGGGCGAGCCGCCCACCACCCGCGGCTACCCGCCGTCGGTGTTTGCCAAGCTGCCGGCCCTGGTGGAACGCGCCGGCAACGGCGCCAAGGGTCGGGGGTCGATCACCGCCTTCTACACCGTGCTGACAGAAGGCGACGATCCGCAGGATCCGATCGCCGACGCCGCCCGCGCCATTCTCGACGGCCATATCCTGCTGTCGCGCCGGGTGGCCGACAGCGGCCTGTACCCGGCCATCGACGTCGAATCGTCGGTCAGCCGCGTGGTCACCGAAATTGCCGACGAACCGTGGCGCCTGCGCATCCGCAAGCTCAAGCGTCTGGTCTCGGCGTACTCGTCCAACCGCGATCTGATCGCGATCGGCGCCTACCAGCGCGGTAACGATCCCGCCACCGACGAAGCGCTGGAGCGCTGGTCGGACATCGCCGAATTCCTCGGCCAGGACGTCGGCAAGGCCGCCGACCTGCCGCACAGCCAGGCCGCACTCAAGCGCCTGGTGGAACCTGAGAGCTAAGCCATGATCCAGTCCAAGCGTTTCGATCCCCTGCTCAAGCGGGCCCAGGACCACGAAGACGAGGTCGCCCGTGACCTGGCCGACCGCCAGCGCACGCTCGACACCCACCTGTCGCGCCTGGATGAGCTGCGCCGTTACGCCGACGAGTACGCCAACGCGCAGATGGCGGCCACCAGCCCGGCCCAACTGCTCAACCGGCGCGCGTTCCTGGACCGCCTGGACAGTGCGGTGGCGCAGCAGCGGCAGACCGTGGACCACAACCGGGAAAAGGTCGAGGCCGAACGCGCCCGCTTGATCCTGGCCAGCCGCGACAAGGCGGTGCTGGAACAGCTGGCCGCCAGCTACCGCGCACAGGAGAAGGTGGTCACCGACCGTCGCGACCAGCGCGAGATGGACGACCTCGGCGCGCGCCGCAGCCGCCAGGCGCAGCGCGAAGACACCGACACCGGAGGCACGCCGTGATGCCCCCCGCACTCCAGGGCACCGCGTCCACGGGCGCTGCCAAGGCCACCGGTACCTCCCCGCGCAGCGACGCGCAGGCCGGCGATACCCGCCGGGACTTTGACGCCCTGCTCAACGGCGACGCCGCCAGCACCGCCAAGGCGCCCACGCGCCCCGCCGGCAAGGCCGGCAACGCGGGCACTGCCGACGGGTCAGCCAAATCCGGCACCGAACCGAACACCCCCGCCACTGCCGATGCGCCCAAGCGCCCGGGCAGCGACGCTGCCACCGAAGCGACGGCCGACCCAGCCACCACCGAAGGCACCGCCGCCGCCAAGCCGGCGGCCCAGGACAGTGCAGACGACACCGAGCCCGCGCCGTGGCCACCGCTCGGCCTGGCCGGGCTGGCCCTGGCCGGCACCCCGCCGCAGCTGCCGCCCGCGCTGCAACCGGCCACCGCTGCGGCGACCGATGCCGACCCGCTGCTGGCCACTGCCGCCCCGCTGCCCACCCCGGCGCTGCCGTTGGCGGCCGCTGCGGCGGGGGCCGCTACCGCCAGCGAACCGGCCGCCGCGTTGGTGCTGCCCGCCGATGCCACGGTGGCCGACGACCCGGCGCTGCTCAAGGCCGTGACCGACGCGCTGGCCGGCGCCGACAATGGTGATGCCCCGGGCACCCCGCTGCTGCACGCGCTGCACGCCGCGGCCGAGCTGAAGACCAGTGCCGTCACGGCGGCATTCACCGGCAGCCCGACCGCCACCCCGGACGTGGGCGCCGATGACTTCGGCGATGCCATGAGCGCCCGCATCGGCTGGTTGGCCGACCAGAAGATCGGCCATGCGGTGATCCGGGTAACCCCGCATGACCTGGGCCAGATCGAAGTGCGCCTGCAGATTGACGGCGACAAGGTGCACGCCAGCTTCAGCAGCGCCCACGCCGAGGTCCGCCACGCGCTGGAAACCAGCCTGCCCCGTCTACGCGAGATGCTCGGTGAGCAGGGCTTCCAGCTCGGCAACGCCGATGTGGGCCAGCAGCACACCGCGCAGGGCGGCCAGGACGGCAACGGGCAGGCCGGCGCGACCGGCGGCGACGGCGAACCGACGCTGGCCGATATCACCGTCTCGCCCGCGCAGTTGATGCGCCAGCGTGGGTTGGTTGACGCGTACGCGTAGGCGCATGCGCGCTTACGCTCCCACGCATTGCTGCGCAACGCGTGGGCCCCGTCTTACCGTCCTTCCATACCCCCGCCGCTTCGCGGCCGCCCCCAGACTCAGGGGGCTTTCCTCCTCGTCAAGCACCGCATGCACCCGGTAGTGCCGGCCGCTGGCCGGCTCCTCAGGAAATCACGGATATACGTGGAGCCGACCAACGGTCGGCTCTACCGGGGCATCACGGGTGTGCGCGGCGCCGACCAACGGTCGGCTCTACCGGGGGATCACGGGTGTGCGTGGCGCCGGCCAGCGGCCGGCACTACCGTCACCGCGGGCGGCCGCGCCGCCCCCGCCAGAAACCCGACGCTGGCCTGCCCCGGCATTCAGGCACGGCCTTTGCATGTAGCCAGGAAGCAATCCAATGGAGCTTCCCCTCGTGGCCGCAGCCGCCGACAAAACCAAGAAATCCGCCGACAAGGACAAGGCCGCCAAGCCGCGTAGTCCGTTGTTGATCACCGCCCTGGTGGCCGTGCTCGCCGCCGGCGCCGCCGGTGGCGGTGCGTGGTACTTCGCCTCGTCCCAGTCGCACGACCC
This sequence comes from Stenotrophomonas sp. 10N36, assembly GCF_056395005.1. Lineage (NCBI taxonomy): Bacteria > Pseudomonadati > Pseudomonadota > Gammaproteobacteria > Lysobacterales > Lysobacteraceae > Stenotrophomonas > Stenotrophomonas sp. 10N36. The sequence goes on from NZ_JBFTIS010000025.1 coordinate 15,862, forward strand.
CAAGGCCGCCAAGACGGCTGCCAGCAAGGCCATGCCCGCACCGGCGCAGTACTTCGGGCTGGAGCCGCCGTTCGTGGTCAACCTCAACAGCAGCTTCGACGGCCCGCGCTACCTGCAGGTGGAAGTCCAGCTGATGACCCGCGACCCGGCCGCGCTGGAGGCGATCAAGCTGCACGCCCCGGCCATCCGCGCCAAGTTGCTGATGCTGTTCTCGCAGGTCGAGCCGACCCAGATCGCCGATCGCGCCGGCAAGGAACGCCTGCAGGCCGACTCGCTGGCCGAAGTGCAGAAGCTGCTCAAGGCCGAAACCGGCTCCAAGGGCGCCGACGAACTGCTGTTCACCAGCTTCGTCACCCAGTAAGGGCACACCATGAATGACCTGCTTTCCCAGGACGAGATCGATGCGCTGTTGCACGGCGTGGATTCGGGTGCGGTCGAAACCGACGTGGACGCGGCAACGCCCGGCGAAGCCCGCAGCTACGACTTTGCCAGCCAGGACCGCATCATCCGTGGGCGCATGCCGACCCTGGAGATGGTCAACGAACGCTTCGCGCGCCTGTGGCGGATCGGCCTGTTCAACCTGATCCGTCGCTCGGCCGAGCTGTCGGTGCGCGGCATCGAGCTGATCAAGTTCAACGACTACATGCACTCGCTGTACGTGCCCACCAACCTCAACCTGATCCGCTTCAAGCCGCTGCGCGGCACCGGGCTGATCGTGTTCGAGCCGACGCTGGTGTTCGCGATCGTCGACAACTTCTTCGGCGGTGACGGGCGCTACCCCACCCGCATCGAGGGCCGCGAGTTCACCGCCACCGAAATGCGCGTGATCCACCTGCTGCTCAAGCAGACCTTCGCCGACCTGCAGGAAGCGTGGGCCCCGGTGATGGACGTGGAGCTGGAGTACATCAACTCCGAGATCAACCCGCACTTCGCCAACATCGTGACCCCGCGCGAGTACGTGGTGGTCTGCCGCCTGCACGTCGAACTCGATGGCGGTGGCGGTGACATCCACGTCACCCTGCCCTACTCGATGCTCGAACCGATCCGCGAACTGCTCGATGCCGGCATCCAGAGCGACCGCAACGACCGCGATGCCAGCTGGGGCGTGATGCTGCGCGAACAGCTCAACATCGCCGAAGTCACCCTGTCCAGCGTGCTGGCCAGCAAGCGCATGACGCTGCGCGAACTGACCGGGCTGAAGGTCGGCGACATCCTGCCGATCGACCTGCAACCGCAGGTGCCGGTGTGCGTGGAGAACATTCCGGTGTTCACCGGCGAGTTCGGCGTCGCCAATGGCAGCAACGCAGTGAAGATCATCGCCACCCATCCCCCGGGCACCCGCCCACGCGTTCCCGTTATCCAGGAAGACCCGCAATGAACGATATCGAAACCAACGAACCGGCACCGGCACAGTTCACCACGCTGCAGTCCGATGACAGCCTGGGGCCCGAACTGAACCTGGATGTCATCCTCGACGTGCCGGTGACGCTGTCGCTGGAAGTGGGCCGCGCGCGCCTGCCGATCCGCAACCTGCTGCAGCTCAACCAGGGCTCGGTGGTGGAACTGGAACGCGGCGCCGGCGAATCGCTGGACGTGTTCGTCAACGGCACCCTGATCGCCCATGGCGAAGTGGTGGTCATCAACGATCGTTTCGGCGTGCGCCTGACCGACGTGGTCAGCCCCAGCGAACGGATCCGGAGACTGCGTTGATCGCATCGCTGCTCATCGCCGCCGGCACCCCGGCGGCCAAGGTCGGCCAGCACGCGGCCGCCGCACCGAGCATGTTCGGTGCGGTGCTGGCGCTGCTGGCGGTGCTGGCGCTGATCATCGGCCTGGGCTGGCTGCTCAAGCGCATGCCCGGCAGCGGCTTCCGCCCGGCCGAAGGCATGCGCGTGGTGGCCAGCCTCAACGTGGGCGCCAAGGAGCGCGTGGTGGTGGTGGAGGTCAACGGTGAGCAACTGCTGCTGGGCGTCACCGCCGGCGGCATCAACACCCTGCACCACCTGCCCGAACCGCTGCCGACGCCGGCCCCGGCGCGCCTGCCGGACCTGAAGAACCTCCCGACTCTCAAGAACCTCCCGAATTTCGCCCAGCTGCTGCAACAGCGGCTGCGCAAGGAACCCTGATCATGCGTGGCCCGAACGCCTCCTGGACCCGTTACCTGCCGTTGCTGCTGCTCCTGCTGTTGTGTGCGCTGCCGGCGCTGGCGATGGCCGCCCCCGGCCTGCCGGGCACCCCGGCGCTGCCGGACGTGAATGTCGGCAAGATCGGCGGCCAACCGGTCAGCCTGCCGCTGCAGACCCTGCTGCTGATGACCGCAATCACCCTGATCCCGTCGATGCTGCTGGTGCTGACCGCCTTCACCCGCATCATCATCGTGCTGGGCCTGCTGCGCCAGGCGCTGGGCACCGGCCAGACCCCGTCCAACCAGGTGCTGCTGGGCCTGGCACTGTTCCTCACCGCGATGGTGATGCTGCCGGTGTGGCAGAAGGCCTGGGGCAGCGGCATGGCCCCCTACCTCAACGGCGAGATCGACTTCCAGACCGCCTGGACGCTCACCACCCAGCCGCTGCGCGCCTTCATGCTGGCGCAGATCCGCGAAACCGACCTGATGACCTTCGCCGGCATGGCCGGGCACGGCACCTATTCCGGTCCGGATGCGATTCCGTTCCCGGTGCTGGTGGCCTCGTTCGTCACCAGCGAGCTGAAGACCGCCTTCGAAATCGGCTTCCTGATCTTCATCCCGTTCGTGATCATCGACCTGGTCGTGGCCAGCGTGCTGATGTCGATGGGCATGATGATGCTGTCGCCGATGCTGGTGTCGGCGCCGTTCAAGATCCTGCTGTTCGTGCTGGTCGACGGCTGGGTCCTGGTGGTCGGCACCCTGGCCGCCAGCTTCAACGCGGTGCAGTGACATGACGCCCGAACTTGCGTTGACCGAACTGCGTGGCGGCCTGATCGTGGTGCTGTGGGTCGCCGGACCGCTGCTGCTCACCGTGCTGATCGTTGGCGTGGTGGTGGGCGTGGTGCAGGCCGCCACCCAGCTCAATGAGCCCACCATCGCCTTCGTGGCCAAGGCCGCGGCGCTCACCGCGGTGCTGTTCGCGCTGGGCAGCCTGCTGATCGGCCAGCTGGTGGAGTACACCACGCTGCTGTTCCAGCGCATCCCGCACCTGATCGGGTAGCAGGCCATGGATTCCGCCACCCAGATGGCTGCCGACGGCCTGCAGGCCTTCGGCATGATCGGCACCATCCTGTGGACCATGCTGCGCATCGGCGCCATGCTGATGGCGATGCCGTTGATCGGCACCCGCGCGGTGCCGTCGCGGGTGCGCGTGGTGCTGGCCGGTGCACTGGCCGTGGCGCTGTCGCCGCTGCTGCCGCCGGTACCGCAGTGGACCGGGTTCGACGCCGCCACCGTGTTGAGCATCGCCCGCGAACTGGCCATCGGCGTCTCGATCGGCTTCCTGCTGCGGCTGGTGTTCGAAGCCGGCGCCATGGCCGGCGAGCTGGTCGCCCAGGGAACGGGCCTGGCCTTCGCACAGATGAGCGACCCGCTGCGCGGCGGCAGTTCCGGGGTGATCGGGCAGTGGTTCTACCTGCTGTTCGGCCTGCTGTTCTTCAGCACCAACGGCCACCTGGCCCTGATTTCGCTGCTGATGGACAGCTACAAGGCGGTCCCGATCGGCGCCGCGCTGCCCAACATCGACACCTTCCTCAGCGCCGCACCGACCTTTGCCCTGCAGGTGTTCCGCGGTGCGCTCGGCCTGGCGTTGCCCCTCACCGTGGCGATGCTGGCGATCAACCTGGCCTTCGGCGTGCTGGCCCGCGCTGCGCCCGCGTTGAATCCGATCCAGCTGGGCCTGCCGGTGGCGCTGCTGCTGGGCCTGTTCCTGCTGACCGTCCTGGCCGGCGAAATGGGTCCGCCCGTGCAACGTTTGTTCGATGCCGCCTTCCAGGCCGCCGACGGCGTGACCCGCTGATTCACTCCGCCCTCACGAAAAAGTGTGCGCGGACACTTGCTCTCCCCCCCATCGTTGGCGGTAGGCTGTAGTCACCGCCCGCAGTCCGGGGCCGGGAGCCGCACACGCCGGGGAAAGGCACGTGCGGCCTGCATGCCCAACGCCATTGCAGATGTGCGGACCAAGGAGAGTCATCGATGCTCGACGGCAGCTACACACCGTGGTTGGTCGTGGTTTCGCTGCTGGTCGCCATGCTCGCGTCGTTCACCGCGCTGGACATGGCCAATCGGATCACCACCGCGCCCAGCGCGCGGTTGAGCACCTTGTGGCTGTTCGGCGGTGGCTGCGCAATGGGGCTGGGCATCTGGTCGATGCACTTCATCGGCATGCTCGCCTTCCGCTTGCCCATCCCACTGGGCTACGACCTGGGCTGGACCGCGGTCTCGCTGCTGGCCGCGATGGCCTCCTCGATCTTCGCGCTGTGGCTGGTGTCACGCCCCACCCTGCCGCACTCGCGGCTGGCGCTGGGCGCCCTGCTGATGGGCAGCGGCATCGCCTCGATGCACTACCTGGGCATGGCGGCGATGCGCATGCAGCCCGGCATCGATTACCACCCCGGCTGGGTCACCGCGTCGCTGCTGATCGCACTGGCGGCCTCGTGGACCGCGCTGTTCGTTGCCTTCCGGCTGCGCCACAGCCAGCGCCGCATGCGCCACCGGCTGATGCCGGCCGTGCTGCTGGGCAGCGCCATTGTCGGCATGCACTACACCGGCATGGCCGCCGCCCGCTTCCCGGCCGACAGCATCTGCGGCGCCGCCGCCGGCGATGGCCTGCAGGCGCAGTGGCTGGCCGCGCTGGTGCTGGTGCTCACCACGGCGATCCTGGCCGTGGTGCTGATCGTGTCCTGGCTGGACCAGCGCATGCAGGCGCAGCTGCTGCGGCTGCGCAACGACACGCTGCGCAGTTCGCTGGACGTCGCCCAGGCCGAACTCACCCAGGCCGCCCTGCATGATCCCCTGACCCGCCTGCCGAACCGGCTGCTGCTGCAGCAGCGCATCGAGCAGGCCCTGGCCGAGGCCGAGCAGCGCGGCAGCCGCTTCGCGGTGATGTTCATGGACCTGGACGGGTTCAAGCAGGTCAACGACGCCTACGGCCACCAGACCGGCGACGCGCTGCTGGTGGCCGTGGCCGAGCGCACCCGCCAGCTGCTGCGCCCTTCGGACGTGCTGGCACGGCTGGGCGGCGACGAATTCGTGCTGGTGGTGCGGATCGACAACGACGAAGACATCGCCACGCTGGCCAGCCGCATCCTGCAGGCGGTCGGCGGCGGCCCGCTGCTGCCCGACCACGAGCTGCAGGTCACCGCCAGCATCGGCATCGCGATCTGCCCGGACCACGCCGCCAGCGAGCGCCAGTTGATGGGCTTTGCCGACGCGGCGATGTACCAGGCCAAGGAAGCCGGCCGCAACGCCTACGCGGTGTTCTCCGACTGGATGAACGACAGCGCCGAGCAGCAGTTCCAGCTGCTGGCCGACCTGCGCCGGGCGATCGGCACCGACCAGCTGTTCCTGCACTATCAGCCCAAGATCCGGGTGGCCGGCCAGGGGGTCAGTGGTGCCGAGGCCTTGATCCGCTGGCGCCACCCGCAGCAGGGCCTGATTCCGCCGGACCGGTTCATCCGGCTGGCCGAGCGCAGCGGCGTCATCAACGAGATCGGGCGCTGGGCGCTGGGCGAGGCCTGCCGCCAGCTGCGCCAGTGGCAGGACGCCGGTCACGAAAGCTGGACGGTGTCGGTGAACCTGTCGCCGATCCAGTTCAGCTCGCCGCACCTGCTGCAGGAGGTGCGCGACGCGCTCCGGACCCATCGACTGGAGCCGCGGCGGCTGGTGCTGGAGATCACCGAAAGCACCGTCATGCGCGACACCGAGGCCAGCCTCACCCTGTTGCAGGGCATGGCCAGCCTGGGCGTGGGCATTTCCATCGACGACTTCGGCACCGGCTATTCGAGCCTGCTGTACCTCAAGCGCCTGCCCGCCACCGAGATCAAGATCGACCACGCCTTCGTGCGCGACCTGGAGACCAGCTCGGAAGACGTGGTGATCGTCTCGGCGATCGTCGCGCTGGGCCACGCGCTGGACATGGACATCGTGGCCGAAGGCGTCGAAACCACCGGCCAGCGCGCGTACCTGGAGCGGCTGGGCTGCGACTACCTGCAGGGCTACCTGCTGGGGCGCCCGGTGGACCCGGAACGCTTCATGCAGCTGCACGACCACCCGCGCCCGAGGGTGGAGATGGCCGCCGGCTACACCGCAAACGCCGCAGGCGCCAGCAACCGGTAGGGTCGCGCCCCAGCCGACTGCCGATCCTTGGCCAGCGTTCGGTAGCGGCGTGAACATCGAACGCAGCGGGCTGCCCGCGAAGAACCCGCGTCGGCCGGCATTGGGCCCTTGCAGGCGGTAACCAGCGCTACCGGCAGTCGGCCGGGGCGCGACCCTACCTCGGCCCCTGCGCTATCCCTGTCCTGGAAGCGCTCTTGTCGCCAGCGCGATTCCCGCGAGCGCTGCACCATGCTGCCGGGGTCGCCGTCAGGCCTGCAGGCAACCCCGCAGGCACTGCAGACACCCGAGATGCTTCGGATGCTTCGGATGCTTCGGATGCTTCGGATGCTTCGGATGCCGCGGCCGCCGCGAACGCCGCCACCGGTAGGGTCGCGCCCCAGCCGACTGCCGATCCTCGGCCAGCGTTCGGTAGCGGCGTGAACATCGAACRCAGCGGGCTGTCCGCAAAGAACCCGCTTCGACCGGCATTGGGCCCTTGCAGGCGGTAACCAGCGCTACCGGCAGTCGGCTGGGGCGCGACCCTACCTCGGCCCCTGCGTTATTCCCTGCCCTGGATGGGCTCTTGCCGCCAGCGCGATTCCCGCGAGCGCTGCACCATGCTGCCGAGCTCACCGTCAGTGCTGCAGGCAACCCCGCAAGCACTGCAGACACCCGAGATGCTCCGGATGCTCCGGATGCCGCGGCCGCCGCGGCCGCCGCGGCCGCCGCGAATGCCGCGAATGCCGCGAATGCCGCCGCCGGTAGGGTCGCGCCCCAGCCGACTGCCGATCCTCGGCCAGCGTTCGGTAGCGGCATGAAGATCGAACACAGCGGGCTGTCCGCGAAGAACCCGCTTCGGCCGGCATTGGGCCCTTGCAGGCGGTAACCAGCGCTACCGGCAGTCGGCGGGGGCGCGACCCTACCTCGGTCCGGCACCGCGCTTGCCCGTCACGGAACGGTTCTTGCACGACCCCGGGTAATCCCCCCGTGTCGTGCAGCCCATGTCCGAGAACGAACAAGCCGGCGAAAAGACCGAGCAACCTACCGAAAAACGCCTGCGCGATGCTCGCGAGCAGGGCAACATCCCGCGCTCGCGGGAGTTGGCCACCGCCGCGGTGTTTGGTGCCGGCGTGCTGGCGCTGATGGCCTATTCGGGCAGCATCAGCAGCAGTGCCAAGGCCTGGATGAAGACGGCGCTGAGCCCGGAACCGGGCCTGCGCATGCACCCGCAGGCCCTGTTCGGCCACTTCGGCGAGCTGCTGCTGCAGCTGCTGTGGGCGATGTGGCCGCTGGTGCTGATCTGCCTGCTGGCCAGCTTCCTCGGCCCGGTGGTGATGGGCGGGCTGCGCTGGTCGAACAAGTCGCTGATGCCCGATTTCAAGCGGCTCAGTCCGATGGCCGGCATGAAGCGTCTGTACGGCCCGGAGGCAATCGCCGAGTTCACCAAGTCGCTGCTGCGCATCGCCTTCGTCGGCACTGCCGCCGGGCTGGTGGTCTGGCACGGCGTACGACCGCTGCGTGACCTGCTCAACCAGCCGCTGGAAGCGGCCATGGTGCACGGCCTGGGCTTCACCTTGAAGCTGATGCTGGCCACCGGCGGGGCGATGATGCTACTGGCCGCCTTCGATGCGCCCTACCAGCGCTGGAACTGGATGCGCAAGCTGAAGATGACCCGCGAAGAGCTGCGCCGGGAAATGAAGGAAAGCGAAGGCAGCCCGGAAGTGAAGGGCCGCATCCGCCAGCTGCAGCAGCAGCTGTCCAACCGCCGGATGATGGAAGCGGTGCCCACCGCCGACGTGGTGGTGGTCAACCCCACCCACTACGCGGTGGCCCTGAAATACGAGGGCGGCAAGATGGGCGCCCCCACCGTGGTGGCCCTGGGCGTGGATGAAACCGCCCTGCGCATCCGTGAAGTGGCCGACGGCAACAAGGTCGCCATCGTCTCTGCCCCGCCTTTGGCACGCGCCTTGTATCGGGAAGGTCAACTTGGAAAGGAAATTCCCGTGAGACTGTATTCGGCCGTAGCCCAGGTCCTGTCCTACGTTTACCAGCTGCGCACCTGGCGCGGCGGTCCCATGCCGGCCGCCCCGAGCATCAACGTGGATGAATTCGGCACGGGAGGCCGCGCATGAGCGCCCAGCCCGTCGGTGCCGGCATGAACGCCCGCAAGGTCCTGGACATGATCCGCAACGGCCTGGGCGCGCCGTTGATCGTGCTGGCGCTGCTGGCCATGGTGGTGATGCCCCTGGCCGCGCCGGTGCTGGATGCACTGTTCACCTTCAACATCGCCATCTCGCTGATGGTGCTGCTGGCGGTGGTGTACGTGAAGCGCCCGCTGGACTTCACCATCTTCCCGATCGTGCTGCTGATCACCACCATGCTGCGGCTGGCGCTGAACGTGGCCTCCACCCGCGTGATCCTGCTCAACGGCCAGAACGGCCACGAGGCGGCGGGCAAGGTGATCGCCGCGTTCGGTGAGTTCGTGATCGGCGGCAATTACGCGGTCGGCATCGTGGTCTTCGCCATCCTGACCATCATCAACTTCGTGGTGATCACCAAGGGTGCCGGGCGCGTGTCCGAAGTGACCGCCCGCTTCATCCTGGACGCCATGCCCGGCAAGCAGATGGCCATCGATGCCGACCTCAACGCCGGTTTGCTGACGCGCGAGGAGGCCAAGGCCCGCCGCGAGGAAGTGCGTGAGGAAGCCGACTTCTACGGCGCGATGGACGGTGCCAGCAAGTTCATCCGCGGCGACGCGATCGCCGGCATCCTGATCCTGTTCATCAACCTGCTCGGCGGCCTGGCCGTCGGCGTGCTCCAGCACGGCATGCCATTCGGCGACGCCGCCGCCACCTACACCCTGCTGTCCATCGGTGACGGCCTGGTGGCGCAGCTGCCGGCGCTGCTGGTGTCCTCGGCGGTGGCCATGCTGGTCACCCGCGCCTCGCGCTCGCAGGACATGGCCCAGGCCATGATGGGCCAGGTGTTCGGCCAGTACCGCGCGCTCACCATCGCCGCGGCCATCATGGGCGTGGTCGGGCTGGTGCCGGGCATGCCCAACGTCGCCTTCTTGACGCTGGCCGCCATCCTTGGCTTCGTGGCCTGGAAGGCCTGGAAGAAGAGCACGGCCGCCGCGCGTGCCGCAGAGACGCCGGCCGCCAGCCGCGGCGAGACCCTCGGCCTGCCCGGTGCCACGCCCTCGCCCACCGCCGAACTGACCTGGGACGAACTGCGCCCGGTCGACCCGCTGGGCCTGGAAGTGGGCTACCGGCTGATTCCGCTGGTGGACAAGAACCAGGGCGGCGAACTGATGGCGCGGATCAAGGGGGTGCGGCGCAAGCTCACCCACGACATCGGCTTCCTGATTCCGTCGGTGCACATCCGCGACAACCTGGAACTGCCGGCCACCGCCTACCGCCTGCTGATCCACGGCGTGCCCGTGGCCACCGCCGAAATCCACCCGGACCGCGAACTGGCCCTGGACCCGGGCAGCGCGCTCGGTGCGCTGGAGGGCATCGCCGGCAAGGACCCCGCATTCGGCCTGGATGCCACCTGGATCCAGCCGCACCAGCGTGCCCACGCCGAAACCATGGGCTACACCGTGGTCGATCCGGCCACCGTGGTGGCCACCCACCTGTCGCACCTGATCCGCGAACACGCGCCCGAGCTGCTCGGCCACGAGGAAGTGCAGCAGCTGCTGGCCAACCTGGCCAAGAGCGCGCCCAAGCTGGTCGAAGACCTCACCCCGAAGTCGCTGCCGTTGTCGGCGGTGGTGCGGGTACTGCAGAACCTGCTGATCGAACGCATTCCGATCCGCCAGCTGCGCAAGATCGTCGAATCGCTGGTGGAGAACGCCCCCATCAGCCAGGACCCGGCCACGCTGACCGCTGCAGTGCGCAACGCACTGGGCCGTTTCATCGTGCAGGAGATCGCCGGCATGTCGGCCGAGCTGCCGGTGTTCACCCTCAACCCGCAATTGGAACGTGTCTTGCAGGAGTCCACACAGGGCAACGGCGCCGCACTGGAACCCGGACTCGCTGAGCGACTGCACCAAAGCCTGGCCGAATGTGTCAGCAAGCAGGAAGCGAAGAATGAGCCGGCGGTCGTGCTGGTACCCGGCCCGGTGCGTGCCGCGCTGGCACGGCTGGTGCGCCACAGCGTCCCCTCGCTGTCGGTGCTGGCCTACAGCGAGGTACCCGAGGACAAACGACTGAAGCTGGTCGGCACGATCAGCTGACGTCGGAACCCCGACGGACATGTGCCAGAAAACAGACACACCCCCATTTCGATATCAACGCAGCAGGACATAAAGGGAAACCCGGACCGTGCAGACCACCGACAACCAGCGCTTCCCTTCCACCACCCCGCCGCCCCAGTCCCGGTACCACAGCATGAAAATCAAACGCTTCGTCGCTCCCGATATGCGCTCGGCCATGAACCTGGTGCGCAAGGAACATGGTCCTGATGCGGTGATCCTGTCGAACCGGCGGATCGAGGAAGGCGTCGAGATCGTGGCCGCGGCGAATTACGACGAAGGTGCCGTGCAGCGTGCGCTTGAAGCAGCGCGCAAGGACGTGGCCCCGGCCCCGGCGCCGCGACCGCGCAATGCCGCCGATGCGGTGATCGCCGCGGTGACCCGTCGCAAGCCGACGGTGGTCGCCGCCGAACCGGTGGCCGCCACCACCTCTGCGGTGGCCGCGCTGGCACGTGCCGCAGTGGGTGCCACCGGCCGTACCCTGGACACCGCCAACGAGATCGTGCCGCCGCCGGGCAGCAGCGGCTTCGCAGCCACCCTGGCCCGCGCCGCCACCGCCCCGGCGGCCGGCGTGAGCGCGCTGCCGGAACAGATCTTCGCCCCGTTCAACGTCGAGCAGGCGGCCGCCGCGTCGCCGGCACCGGTACAGGCCGAGCCGGCTGCCGCCGAACCTGCCGTCGCCACCGTCGCCCCGCCGATCAACCGCGCCCGCTTCATCATCGACCCGCCGCTGGACGACGAGCCGCACTTCCAGATGCACGTGCCCGTTGCCGCCGTGGCGATGCCGCCGCTGCCGGTCAGCGTCACCGTGCCGCCGGCCCTGCCGGTCGCCGAGGCCGTCGCCGCCGCCGTGCCGCAGGCGCTGGTCGCCGTCGCCGAAACGCGCGTCGAAAACCCGGCGCCGGTGGCCGTCACGGAACCGGCGCAGGCCCAGCCGCAGCCCGCCGCCGAACTGGTGGTCGTGCAGCGCGATGACGAAGAGATCCGCCAGCTGCGCCATGAAGTGGCCGGCATGCGCCACGTCATCGAGCGCGAAATGCATCGCTTCACCGACGAGCGCCTGCGCGGGTCGCCGGTGCGCGCCGCCGCGCTGGACCTGATGGACGAATACGGCTTCGACGCCGGCATCAGCCGCGACGTGGCCATGCAGATCCCGCTGGACACCGAAGCCCACCGTGGCCGCGGGCTGATGCTGGGCCTGCTGTCGCGCAAGCTGCCGATCGCCCCGGTTGACCCGCTGGAGTCCGGCGGCGTGATCGCCCTGGTCGGCCCGACCGGCGCCGGCAAGACCACCACCATCGCCAAGCTGGCCTCGCGCTTCGCCGAGAAGCATGCCGCCCGCGACGTGGCCCTGGTCACCACCGATACCGGCCGCATCGGCGCCCGCGAGCAGCTGTACGGCTTCGGCCGCCAGCTCGGCATCGCGGTGCACGAAGCCAACAGCGGCAGCGACCTGAACCAGCTCCTTGAGCGCCTGCAGGACTACAAGCTGGTGCTGATCGACACCGCCGGGCTGGGCCCGCGCGACCGTGCCCTGGCCGCCCAGCTGCAGTGGCTGCGCGCCGCCGAGCAGATCCGCACCCTGCTGGTGCTGCCGGCCAACACCAGTTTTGGCGACATGGACGAGGTGGTCCGCCGCTTCAGTGCCGCCAACCCGCAGGGCGTGGTGCTGAGCAAGCTGGATGAAACCGGCCGCTTCGGCACCGCCCTGTCGGTGGCCGTGGACCACCGCCTGCCGATCACCTGGGTCACCGATGGCCAGGACGTTCCCGAAGACCTGCACCGGGCCAGTGCCGCCAATCTTGTACTTCGCCTTGAAGATTTGCGCCGCGCGGCCGATATGCCCTGCAACCCGGAGTTGAACCATGCCGTCGCGTGAGTACGCCAAGCTGACCAAGACCTTCCCGTTGTCTGCCACCCGCAGCCAGCCGCTGGGCCCTGTGCGCACCATCGCCGTCACCGGCGGCAAGGGCGGCGTGGGCAAAACCAACGTGTCGGCCAACCTGGCCGTGGCGCTCGCCGACATGGGCAAGCGCACGCTGCTGCTGGACGCCGACCTGGGCCTGGCCAACATCGATGTGATCCTGGGCCTGCAGCCCAAGCTGACCCTGGCCGACCTGGTCGCCGGGCGCTGCACCCTGGATGAAGTGATCATGGAAGGCCCCGGTGGCGTGCTGGTGGTCCCGGCCGCATCGGGTCGCCGGCACATGGCCGAACTGCAGCCGGCCGAACACGTGGGCCTGGTCAACGTGTTCTCCGAACTGGAGCGCGAGCTGGACTTCATGGTGGTGGACACCGCCGCCGGCATCACCGACGGCGTGCTGACCTTCTGCCAGGCCGCCCAGGACACCGTGGTGGTGGTCTGCGACGAGCCGGCCTCGATCACCGACGCCTACGCGCTGATCAAGGTGCTCTCGCGCGAGCGCGGCGTGGACCGCATCCAGGTGGTGGCCAACATGGTGCGCGACCCCAACGAGGGCCGCGTGCTGTACGAAAAGCTGACCCGGGTCTGTGAGAAGTTCCTGGCCGATGTGTCGCTGAACTACCTCGGCTGCGTGCCGCAGGATGACTGGCTGCGCCTGTCGGTGCAGCGCCAGCAGCCGGTGGTCAAGGCCTACCCGTCCAGCCCGGCCGCCCAGGCGATCACCGAAATCGCCCGCCGCACCGCCCGCTGGCAGGCCCCGACCGAGCCGCGTGGTGGGGTCGAATTCTTCCTGGAACGCATCCTCAAGCAACGCGGGGTGACCGCATGAAAGGCGCCGCACAATACAAAGAGGTGCAACGCACCGCCGCCAACGAATGCATTGCCCAGCATTCGGACCTGGTGCGCCGCATCGCCCACCACCTGGCCGCGCGCCTGCCAGCCAGCGTGGAAGTGGATGACCTGATCCAGGCCGGCATGATGGGCCTGATCGAAGCCTCGCGCAGCTACGACGCCGACCAGGGCGCCTCGTTCGAAACCTACGCCTCGATCCGCATCCGCGGTTCGATGATCGACGAGATCCGCCGGGGCGACTGGGTGCCACGTTCGGTGCACCGCCGCGCCCGCGACGCGGCGTCCACCATCCGCCGCCTGGAGCAGAGCACCGGCCGTGCCGCCAGCGCCACTGAAGTGGCCGCCGCCATGGACATGCCGCTGCCGGACTACCTGCGCCTGATGGAAGACGCCGCACGTGGCCAGGTGCTGAGCCTGGAATCGCGGATCGAGGACCAGGGCGAACTGGACACCGTGGCCCAGGGCGGCCCGACCCCGCAGCAGGTGCTGGAGCGTGGCGAGTTCGGCCGCGAACTGGGCAATGCGATCGGCCTGCTGCCCGAACGCGAACAGCTGGTGCTGTCGCTGTACTACGAGCAGGAACTGAACCTGAAAGAGATCGGCGCCGTGCTGGGCGTCAGCGAGTCACGCGTGTGCCAGATCCACGGCCAGGCCGTGCTGCGCCTGCGGGGCCGATTGAAGATCTTCGAGGCGGCCGACGCCGGCCTCGCGAACACTTGATACCGAGGAAAGTGCTTTGAACAAGAACATGCGTATCCTGATCGTCGACGATTTCTCGACCATGCGTCGTATCGTCAAGAACCTGCTGGGCGATCTGGGCTTCACCAATACGGCCGAAGCCGAGGACGGGCATGCCGCGCTGTCGCTGCTGCAGAGCCAGCCGTTCGATTTCGTGGTCACCGACTGGAACATGCCGGTGATGACCGGCATCGACCTGCTCAAGGCGATCCGCGCCGACGCCAAGCTGAAGACCCTGCCGGTGCTGATGGTGACCGCCGAAGCCAAGCGCGAACAGATCATCGAAGCGGCCCAGTGCGGCGTCAACGGCTACATCATCAAGCCGTTCACCGCGCAGACCCTGGAAGAAAAGCTCGGCAAGATCTTCGAACGCCTGGCAGCGAGCGCCTGATGGAAACCCTTCGCGACAAATCCGCGCTGGTGCAGCGCCTGCAGGACGCCCTGGCTGCGCTGGAAAGCGGCGATGAAGCCGGCTGGCGCCGGGAAATCGACGCGCTGGCCGCCTTGCGCACCCAGCCGATGATGGCCGGCCTGAACCGGCTCGCCCGCGAACTTGGCCAGGCCCTGGGCGAACTGCCCAGCCTGCCCAGCGAAGCCGGCGAGCTGGACGATGCCTGCGCGCGCCTGGACCACGTGGTGACCATGACCGAACAGGCCACCCACCGCACCCTGGACCTGGCCGAGGAATGCCGGGCGCTGACCGAACAGCTGCGTGCCAACGGCCTCACCGCCGACCAGGACCAGCAGCTGGACCGGATCCGCCACAACCTCACCGAGATCGCCCTCACCCAGAGCTACCAGGATCTCACCGGGCAGATCATCCGCCGCGTGGTGGGGATCGTGCGTCGCGTGCATGAAGGGTTTGGCGCCCTCGGCCTGCCGCCGCAGGACGACACCGCGCACAAGCGTGACAACGGCCTGGCCGGCCCGGCCGTGAGTGGCCTGGACCGTCACCAGGTTTCACAGGTGGATGCTGACGACCTGCTTTCGGATTTGGGGCTGTAACACCATGAGCGCTGTTCCAGACGATATTGCCGCCGATTTCATCCTCGAGGCCCAGGAAATCCTGGACCGCCTTGGCGAACAGCTGGTGTCGCTGGAGCAGTCGCCCCAGGACAGTGACCAGCTCAACGCGGTGTTCCGCGGCTTCCACACGCTCAAGGGCGGTGCCGGCTTCCTCGGCATCCAGGCCATGGTCGAGTTGTGCCATGCCGCCGAAGAAACCCTGGGCATGGCCCGGTCCGGCAAGGCCACCCTGCAGGCCCACCACTTCGACGCCGCCCAGCAATCGCTGGATTACCTGCAGTCGATGCTGGATTCGGTCTCGGCCGGTACCGAGCCGGGCTACGCGCCGCCGGAGCTGATCGCACAGTTCGACGTCAACGGCCCGGCCACCCCGGCCGCTGCCGCGGCGCCGACCACCGGCGAACTCATCAGCGAAGACGAGTTCGAGGCACTGCTCGACACCCTGCATGGCGGCGCTGCCCCGGCAGCGGTGGCCAGGAAGGCCGACGACGGCCTGATCGGCGAAGACGAATTTGAAGCCTTGCTCGACCAGCTGCACGGCGGCGCCGTGCCCGGCGCCAAGCCCGCGGTCGCGGCCGCCCCGCCGCCGCGCGCACCGGCCGCACCGCCGGCCAAGCCGGCCGCCAACAAGCCGGTGGCCGAGGCCGAGCACACCGTGCGCGTGGACACCAAGCGCCTGGACGCCATCGTCAACCTGATCGGCGAACTGGTGCTGTCACGCAACCGCCTCAAGACCCTGCGTGCGCGCCTGCACGACGAAGAACTCGACCGCGCCGTCTCCACCCTGGACATCGCCACCGCGCGCCTGCAGTCGGCGGTGATGCGCACCCGCATGCAGCCGGTGGGCAAGGTGTTCTCGCGCTTCCCCAAGGTGGCACGCGACGTGGCGCGCAACCTGAAGAAGGAAGTGGAACTGGAGCTGGTCGGCGCTGAAACCGAGCTCGACCGCAACCTGGTCGAGGCCCTGGCCGACCCGCTGGTGCACCTGGTGCGCAACGCCATCGACCACGGCGTGGAAACCCCCGACCTGCGTGAAGCCCAGGGCAAGCCGCGCAGCGGCCACGTGCGGCTGTCGGCGCAGCAGGAAGGCGACTACGTCAGCATTGAAGTGCAGGACGACGGCGCCGGCATCGATCCCGAACGGCTGCGCCAGAAGGCGCGCGAGAAGGGCCTGATCGATCCGGAAGCGGCCGCCCGCCTGACCAGCGAGGAATGCCTGCACCTGGTGTTCCTGCCGGGCTTCTCGACCAAGCAGGAAGTCACCGACATTTCCGGCCGTGGCGTCGGCATGGACGTGGTGCAATCGCGCATCCGCGAGCTGAGTGGCCAGATACAGATCCAGTCCGAGCTGGGCCGTGGCAGCCGCTTCATGATCCGCGTCCCGCTCACCCTGGCGATCCTGCCCACCCTGCTGGTGCAGGCCGGCGAAGACGTCTATGCCCTGCCCCTGGCCCGCGTGATGGAAGTGCTGCACGCACCGAATACCTCGCTGGGCTGGTTCGATGGCCGCGCCGTGCTCGACCGCAAGTCGCACACGCTGCCGCTGGTGGACCTGCGCCATTGGCTGGCCGTCGCACCGGCTGCCTCGTCGCTGCTCACCATCGTGGTGCTGCAGGCCGGCGAAGCCCGCTTCGGGCTGGTGGTGGACCAGGTGCGGGGCCGCGAGGAAGTGGTGATCAAACCGCTGCCCAAGGCACTGCGCGGCCTGCGCGGCTACGCCGGTGCCACCCTGATCGGCGACGGCCGCATGTCACTGATCCTCGACGTGGACGGCCTCCGCTGACGCCGGTAGAGCCGACCGTTGGTCGGCTGCTTTACCCCCAAAAACTGTGACCGCCGCCCCACCGGATTCCTTCGGCATCTCAAGTCCCATTCACATACGCCGATAACGGACCCATGGACAGACTCAGCCTCATCGGACTTTTCCTCGCCCTGGCCTCACTGGTCGGCGGCAGCATCCTCAAGGGAGCCGGCCTGGCATCACTGTGGTCGCCGGCCGCCTTCGTGATCGTGATCGTCGGCACCATCGCCTCCATCCTGCTGCACACCTCGCCGGCGGTGTTCAAGCACGCCTTCAAGATTGTGCGCTGGGTCATCCTGCCGCCCAGCAGCGACCGCCACGAGCTGATCAAGCAGATCGTGGAATGGAGCAACATCGCCCGCCGCCAGGGCCTGCTTGGCCTGGAAGCGCAGGTGGACGCACAGAACGACCCGTTCCTGCGCAAGGGCCTGCAGCTGCTGGTGGACGGCGTGGAGCCGGAAACCATCCGCCACATGATGGAAATCGAACTGAGCAGCCAGGAGCACCAGGACCTGGCCGCGTCCAAGGTATTCGAGGGCATGGGCATCTACGCCCCCACGCTGGGCATCATCGGCGCGGTGCTGGGCCTGATCGCCGTGATGAAGAACCTGGCCGACCCGAGCAAGCTCGGCCACGGCATCGCCGCGGCGTTCACTGCCACCATCTACGGCATCGCCTCGGCCAACCTGCTGTTCCTGCCGGTGTCGGCCAAGCTGAAGAGCGTGATCCACCACAATAGCCGCGACCGCGAAATGATCATCGAAGGCCTGATCTCGATCGCGCAGGGCGAAAACCCGCGCAACATCGAAACCAACCTGTCCGGGTTCCTGCACTGACATGGCCCGTCGCAAGCATCACGAAGAGCATGCCAACCATGAGGCCTGGGCCATTCCCTATGCCGACCTCATGACGCTGCTGCTCGCCTTCTTCGTGGTGATGTACGCCATCTCCTCRCTCAACGAAGGCAAGTACCGGGTCATGGCCGATGCGCTGACCACCGCCTTCGGGGGCGCGCCGCGCACCATCAACCCGGTGCAGGTGGGCAACCAGCAGGTGCAGGGCGGCGGCTGGGACAGCCCGTCGGTGATCAAGGCCGGCAACCGCGTCGGCCCGGCCGCGCCGGCCCCGTCCAACGACCCCACCCTGCTGCCGGCGATGGCCTCGCAGATGCGCATGCCGGTCTCTGTGCGCAACCAGGAACAGCTGCAGCGCGCCGAGCGCCAGCTCAACACCATCGCCGACAAGCTCACCGCCACGCTGGCACCGCTGATCGAGCGCGGCATGATCACCGTGCGCCGCACCGAGCTGTGGATCGAGGTGGAGATCAACAGCGACATCCTGTTCCCCACCGGCTCGGCCACGCTGGACGTGCACGCACGCGACACCCTGTCCAAGCTGGCCCAGGTGCTGCGCGAGGCGCCCAACGGCGTCCGCGTGGAAGGCCACACCGACAACATTCCGATCGCCACGCCGTTGTTCCCCTCCAACTGGGAACTCTCGGCCGGGCGCGCGGCCAGCGTGGTCCACCTGTTCGCCGACCAGGGCCTGCAGCCGTCGCGGCTGGCGATGGTCGGCTACGGCCAGTTCCGCCCGCGCGAAGACAATGCCAGCGCCGAAGGGCGCAACCGCAACCGGCGCGTGATGGTGATCATCCTGGCCGACACCGCCCAGGGCGTGGATCCGATCGGGCCGCAGTTGACCGCCGAATCGGACCCGGCCACGCCCGGCAAGACCCCCTCCGTAACCCCCATCGCACCGGTGCAGTTGCCACCGGTGCCGGCCGGCAGCCGTGTGGGCGCCGCCGTCTCCCCTGCAATGAAGGAGTGAACCGAATGCGCATCTGGGCAATCGCCAATCAGAAGGGCGGCGTGGGCAAGACCACCACGAGCCTGGCTTTGGGCCGTGGCCTGGCCACCCTGGGCCACCGTGTGCTGCTGATCGATCTTGATCCGCATTCGTCGCTGACCCGCGCCTTCGGCGTGCCGCTGGACCCGCCGCCGCAGGGCGTGCTGGAACTGTTCGGCGCGCCGCCGGCCGAGCTGTCCTCGCTCAGCCGCCACAGCGATATTCCCGGCCTGGATTACGTGTGCGCGCAGGCCGCGCTGGCCACTCTGGAACGGCGCAGCGCCAACCAGCCCGGGCTCGGCCTGGCCCTGCAGAACGCCTTTGCCCGCCACCAGGGCCAGCACGACTACATCCTGCTGGACTGCGCGCCCACGCTGGGCCTACTGATGATCAATGCGCTGGCCGCCGCCGACCGCCTGATCATTCCGACCCAGGCCGAACCGCTGGCGCTGCACGGCCTGGACGGCATGGTGCGGACCGGCGAGATGGTCGAACGCTCGCGCCGCCGTCCGCTGCCGATGTCGATCCTGCCGACCCTGTTCGACCGCCGCACCCGCGCCGGCAACGAAACCGTCAAGCTGATGCAGGACACGCACGGCCACCGCGTCTGGGAAGATGCGATTCCGGTCGACACGCGCATCTGCAATGCCGCCAGCCTGACCATTCCGGCGCAGTCGGACGACTACCCCGGCCGTGGCCTGGCGGCGTACCGCCGTGCCCTGGAATGGATCATGGCCGACGATGCGCTGCAGATGGAGCGCGCGGCATGAACACCGCCGGCGTGCTAGACGACTACCTGGAACAACTGCTGGGCGATGCCGTGCCGGCCGCACCGGTGCAGGCCGACGTATCGACCCCGCCGACCGCCGCGGTGGCCGCGCAGGACGACGCCGAAGCCGATGGCGTGGCGCGTGCGATCAGCGCCGAGTTCGCCCGCCACGCGCTGGCCGATACCGCCACTGATCCGGACAGCGACGCGCCCGCACCCGCAGCGCAGTTCGACACCCCCACCGCTCCGGGCGCGCCCGCCAACCTGGCGCTGCTCGACGAGCTGATGAACGATCCCGCGCTCGGCCCTCCGGTCGAGACCCGCGCGACCGTGCACGACACCCCGACCTCGCCCGGCGCGCCGGCCAACCTGGCCCTGCTCGACGAGCTGATGAACGATCCCGCGCTCGGCCCACCGGTCGARACCCTCGCGACCGTCCACGACACCCCGACCTCGCCCGGCGCGCCGGCCAACCTGGCCCTGCTCGACGARCTGATGAACGACCCCGCGCTCGGCCCACCGGTCGAAACCCTCGCGACCGTCCACGACACCCCGACCTCGCCCGGCGCGCCGGCCAACCTGGCCCTGCTCGACGAGCTGATGAACGATCCCGCGCTCGGCCCGCCGGTCGCGGCGCTCCCCGCTGCCACTGCAGGCGCGGACGCGGCCAGGCCTAGTTGGGACGACCTTCCCGACGATGTGCTGCACGACAATGCGCCGGCCATCGCAGCCGTGGCAGCACCGGTCGCCCCTGCTCGCCCCGCTCCCGCCCCGACACCCACCGCCCGCGCCATGCCCCCCCCGATGCCGATGAGTGCCCCGAGCGCCCGCAGTGCCGCCCCGACACCGGCGCACACCCGGCCGGGCAGCTGGCAGGAACTGCAGGCCCAGGCGCGCAATCCGGCCTCCAGCCCGCGCGAGAACCGTCGGGCCAGCGAGCGCACCTCGCGCTGGCTGCGCCTGCGTTGCGGCGCCCAGGCCTACGCACTGGAACTGCTCAAGGTGCAGGAAGTGGTGCTGCCGGTGCCGCTGCTGCCATTGCGCGGCACCGCCGACGCCATGCTGGGCATCATGAACCTGCGCGGCCAGGTGGTCCCGGTGATGGACCTGGGTATCCACCTGGGCGCCGGTCCGGCCCAGGAAGACGCCAACACCCGCATCGTGGTGCTCGAGGAAGATGGCGAAACCATGGGCCTGCGCGTGTCGGCCG
Organism: Stenotrophomonas sp. 10N36; assembly: GCF_056395005.1. Lineage (NCBI taxonomy): Bacteria > Pseudomonadati > Pseudomonadota > Gammaproteobacteria > Lysobacterales > Lysobacteraceae > Stenotrophomonas > Stenotrophomonas sp. 10N36. The sequence continues at coordinate 36,562 of NZ_JBFTIS010000025.1, forward strand.
TGGAAGACGTGGCCAATCTCACCGACTCGCAGATCGAGCCGCCCGATACCGCCCGCATCTGCCAGATTTCCAACGATCTGTTCCGCGGCGTGGCCCGGATCAGCGCCCAGCCGATGATCCTGCTGGACGCCACGCAGCTGCTGAACTGAGCGGTAGAGCCACCCCATGGGTGGCTCTACCCGCCACGCCACCCGACAGAACGATGAAGATCCCCCGGCGCGCCCCTAAAGCTTTGTGGGTTTGGGCCGTTATCTCTCTCGGAACCGTTTGTCCGGAGCAAACATGAGCACTGTTGCCCTGGGTGGTGATCTCGGAATCGAGACCAGCACCGAGCTGAAAACCCGCTTGGCCCCGTTGGTGGACCAGGCCGGCGACCTGACGCTGGATGCCAGCCAGGTAAGCCGTATCCACACCGCAGCAATGCAGGTCCTGTGCGCATTCGTCGACGCCCGCCGCCAGGCAGGCCACCCGACCGGATTCGACGGTTGCACTGCCACCTTCCGTGATGCCGCGCGACTGCTCGGCCTCACCCAGGCCCTCGGCCTGGACGCAACCCATGACAACCTGAAATCTGTGGAGAACGCTGCATGAGCGCACGAATCTTGGTGGTGGACGACTCGGCGTCGATGCGCCAGATGGTCTCTTTCGCCCTCACCTCGGCCGGCTTCTCGGTCGAAGAGGCCGAAGATGGTGCCGTCGCACTGGGCCGGGCCAAGGGCCAGCGCTTCAACGCGGTGGTGACCGACGTCAACATGCCCAACATGGACGGCATCTCGCTGATCCGCGAGCTGCGCCAGCTGCCCGACTACAAGTTCACCCCGATGTTGATGCTGACCACCGAATCGGCCGCCGACAAGAAGTCCGAAGGCAAGGCCGCCGGTGCCACCGGCTGGCTGGTCAAGCCGTTCAATCCCGAACAGCTGGTTGCCACCGTGCAGAAAGTGCTGGGCTGATCCCAGCACGCCCCACCGCACCACCCTCCCTCCCTTCGCAACCGGACCCCACGCACCATGAGCATGGATCTGCAACGTTTCCACGCCACGTTCTTTGAAGAAAGCCGCGAGGGGCTGGATGCAATGGAGGCTGGCCTGCTGGCGCTTGAATCGGGCCAGCAGGACCCGGAAATCATCAATTCGGTGTTCCGCGCCGCACATTCCATCAAGGGCGGCGCCGGCACCTTCGGCTTCGACGCGATCGCCGCGTTGACCCACGTGCTGGAAACCCTGCTGGACGAACTGCGTGCCGGCAAGCGCGCCCTGGAGGCCACCGCGGTGGACGCCATGTTGTCCTCGGTGGACGTGCTGCGCGCCCTGCTGCGCGAAGCCGAGCACGGCCAGCCTGCCGACCCGCAGGCCGTGGCCGCGATCAAGGCGCGCCTGGAAGCGGTGCTGTCCGGTCAGGCGGCGGCCGCCGCACCGGTGGCCGCGGCCAAGGTGGATGACACCCCCGAAGCGTGGCAGATCGGCTTCGTGCCCTCGCCGTCGCTGTTCATGAGTGGCAACGACCCCCTGCGCATCATCCGCGAACTGGAACACCTGGGGTCGCTGCAGGTGGCCGCGCGGCTGGACCGCCTGCCCGGCTTCGACCAGCTCGATCCGCTGGAAGCCCACCTGGCGTGGGACCTCGGCCTGGTCGGCAAGGTGCCCCGCAGCAAGATCGAAGACACCTTCGCCTGGGTGGTGGACGACTGCGAACTGGACATCCGTCCGGCCGCACCGCCCAGCCTGGCCACCAGCGCACCCGCGGCTCCTGCGGCTGCCCCGGCACCGGCTGCAGCCACGCCGACCGCCGCCGCGCCTGCCGCTGCCGCACATGAAGCAGAAACCTCGATCCGCGTCGCCGTGGAAAAGGTCGATGCGCTGATCAACCTGGTCGGCGAACTGGTCATCACCCAGGCCATGCTCAAGCAGGTCTCGCACGCACTGGATCCGGTGCATGCCGAACAGCTGTTCGCTGGTCTGGACCTGCTCGAGCGCAACACCCGCGACCTGCAGGAAGCGGTCATCGGCGTGCGCATGCTGCCGGTGGATGCGGTGTTCCGCCGCTTCCCGCGCCTGGTCCGCGACCTGTCCTCGCGCCTGGGCAAGCACGTGCGCCTGCGCACCATCGGCGAAGGCACCGAGCTGGACAAGGGCCTGATCGAGAAGATCGCCGATCCGCTCGTGCATCTGGTCCGCAACTCGATCGACCACGGCCTGGAAATGCCCGACGTCCGCCGCGACGCCGGCAAGGACGAGACCGGCACGATTACCCTGGCAGCCTCGCACCAGGGCGGCCACATCGTGATCGAAGTCAGCGACGACGGCCGCGGCCTGAACCGCGACAAGATCCTGTCCAAGGCCCTCGAGCGCGGCTTGAGCGTGCCCGACAACCCCACCGACGCGCAGGTCTGGGACCTGATCTTCCAGCCGGGCTTCTCCACCGCCGATGCCGTCACGGATCTCTCGGGCCGTGGCGTGGGCATGGACGTGGTCCGCCGCAACATCCAGGCGCTGGGCGGCGAAGTACAGCTGGAAAGCAAGGCCGGCAATGGCACCCGCGTGCTGATCCGGCTGCCGCTGACCCTGGCCATCCTCGACGGCATGACCGTGGCGGTGGCCGGTGAGACGGTGATCCTGCCGCTGGCCTACGTGCTTGAAGCCCTGCAGCCGCAGCCCGAAGACGTACGCACCATGGCCGGCGAAGGCCGCGTGCTGCGCGTCCGTGGCGAGTACCTGCCGATCCTCTCGCTCAGCGAGTACTACGGGTTCGGCGGGCGCACCAAGGACGACTCGCTGGTGGTGGTGGTCGAAGGCGATGGCCAGAAGATCGCGCTGGAAGTGGACGAACTGGTCGGCCAGCAGCAGGTGGTGGTCAAGAACATCGAGAACAACTACCGCCGCATCAGTGGCGTGTCCGGTGCCACCATCCTGGGCGATGGCCGCGTGTCGCTGATCGTGGATATCGGTGGCCTGGTGCGGTCGTTGCGGATGCCACAAGCCGCTTAAATCTCCGCATTCGCGAAGATTTCCCCAGGGTTTGCTGCGCAAACCCTGGGCCCCGGCTTACCAGCACCCAACACCCCCCGCCGTCGGCGCGCCCCCGCTACTAGCGGGGGCTCCTCGTTTGTGAGTCCGCGGCCTTCGTCTGCATCCCCGATCATTCCGCCCGCCATCCCGGGTAGTGCCGGCCGCTGGCCGGCTCCTCATTCCGCTTGCCACCCCGGTAGTGCCGGGCGCTGGCCGGCTCCTCGTTCCGCCTGCCACCCCGGTAGTGCCGGCCGCTGGCCGGCTCCTCGCGCTGTCGGCTGGGGTCCATGGGGT
>NZ_JBFTIS010000026.1:0-39420 GCF_056395005.1 Stenotrophomonas sp. 10N36
TTCTACGACAACCGCTTCGTCGCCATTCCGGCCGAGGTGGTGTATCGCCCGCAGACCGAAGACGGCCACGGCACGCGTTTGCATCCGCGCCCGTCGATCACCGGCACGCTCAGCGCCATCGTGGTCAGCGACGGCGAGCCCTTGCAGTCCGATCGTGACCACCGCATCAAGGTGCAGTTCCCGTGGCAGCGCGGTGGCAGTTCCAGCACCGGTTTGGTCCATCCCGGCGGTGACGACAACGCGCCGGCCAACGGTGGAGCGTGGACCTGGGTGCGAGTGATGACCCCGTGGGCCGGCGACAACTGGGGCGGCGTGGTGCTGCCCCGTCGTGGTCAGGAAGTGCTGGTGGCGTTCCTCGAGGGCGACATCGACCGGCCGGTCGTGGTCGGCGCGGTCTACAACGGCCGCGGCCAGACCGATGCCGCCCATAACCAGGTCGCCAGCGGCGGCGCCAACGCGACCGGCAATGCGCCGGCGTGGTTCGACGGCAATGAACACCCTGCGGTTTACACGGGTTTCAAGAGCCAGGCACTGGCCGACAGCCAGGGCGGGCAGGGCGGCTATCAGCAGATGCGCCTGGATGACACACCGGGCCAGGGCCGCGCGCAGCTGTCCACGACCCAACATGCCACCACGCTGACACTGGGTCACCTGAAGGGCGGCGAAGACAACGTGCGCGAAAGCGAGCGCGGCTTCGGCGCCGAGCTTTCTACGCAGGCCTTCGGGTCACTGCGTGCCGGGCAGGGGTTGCTGCTGAGCACCGAGTCTGGCGAACCGCAGCTGGCCGCCAATCAGGCCTTGACCCAGCTGCAGGAAAGCGCCGAGCTGCTGCAAAGCCTGAACGAATCGGCGGTGAACCAGCAGGCGCAACTCCCCGAGGAACCGACGAAGTTGCAGGCCCACGACGCGCTGGAACAGCTGCAGGAAAGCCTGCGCGCCACCCAGAGCGGCAGCGCGGCGGGCAGCATCAGCGGCGGCGACGGCGATGCCCCGGGCTGGGACAAGCCGGTGCTGATGGGCAGCGGCGTGGCCGGTGTGATGAGCCTGACCCCCGCCGATCAGGTCTGGGTGAGTGGCACGCACACCACGCTGGCCTCAGGCGTAGCGTTGAACTGGCTGAGCCAGGGCTCGATCACGATGGCGGTGGCCGGCGGGCTGGTCCTGTACACCGCCGGCGCTGAGCCCAAGCCGGAGAGTCCGAACCAGGAACGTGGGATTGCGTTGCATGCCGCGCAGGGCAAGGTCAGTGCACGCGCACACAAGAACCAGGCAATCCTGGCAGCCAAGACCAACGTGAAGATCACCAGCACCCAGGCGGATGTGCAGCTCTCGGCGCCGAGCAAACATCTACTGGCGACGGCGGCCGGCGCTTACATCCGGATCGAGGGCGACAACATCGAGCTGGGCGCGCCGGGAAAGGTGGAGTTCAAGGGCACGCAGCGGGAGTGGACGGGGGCGAAGTCGATGACCTCCGACGTCACAGCGCAAGCGGGAAAGAACGATCGATGCAACGAGGCAAGTGTAGATGCGGCCAGCGCAGGAGCAGCACATGTCGCGCTATGACGCCCGATATGATGTTTATGTGGAGCTGAGAGAGCGTATGCGCTCGTCAGTGAATCCCTGGTTCGTGCTGGTTGATCCTATGTCGCGTTGTGCAATGGGCTCGCTTGAAACGGCGCACAGGAAAAAGCACATCGTGGATCTGGGTCGCTTTGGCATCGACAGGGAGCTCTGCCCCTTCATTCTGGAGTTGGATGGTCCCAGTGACGTGTTGCTGGAAGAAACGGTGACTCTCGCTTGGGAGAGGCGCGGTGACTGGCAGCAGCCCCAACCAACATGTGGATGGATCTCCAGCGCACTGCCCGCCGCTGCAGTGGCGGGAGCCGTCCTACGGCAAGCGGTTGTGGCCACGGGCGATGGAAAACGCAGGCTTGAGCGATTCTATGACCCGCGAGTTGCGCGTCATGCTGGTTTTTCCGAAAATGCCCGGCACCCTTTCGAGGGCGCAGATGTATGGGCTCAACTCGGCTGGGACGGCGAGTTACAGGCAATACCCTGCATGACCGGGACATATGTGGCGCCGGCATCCCCAGTGCAGCCCGATCCGCGTGCGGCCTGGTGTGTTGCAGTCAATGCGGCGATTTCTCAACTGCAGCGCATGGACGACCTCACATTGGAGCGGGAGCAGCAACTACAGGCGGCGGTAGATTGCGCGATGCATCTTGGTCTATGTGCCGACGAGGCCGCCGATGCCGCAACGTTCCTGCTGCACAAAGTGCTGGTGCATCCTCAGATTGAACGTCACCCGGTGATAGCCGAGTGGCTGCGAGAGGCAGTGGCCGGTGCTGGAGCCTATGCAGATCGCTGTGCGGAAGCTGACGCAGAATGGTGGCAGGCCATTGAACATGGCGCCTGGTCAAGAAATACGAATGGATTCAACGTGGAGGCAAGGCATGGCTGACGGCGCAAGTATCGCGACGGGTGTAAAGCGATCGGTGCAGAACCCGGCGCCGTTTGGAGACTGCAAGCGCTGCGACAAGGCGGGCTTCCCCATCCTTCCGATGCGATTTGCATATACCGCCCGCTCTGCCTCCGCGGAAGCGGGGTCGGCAAGCTTGTCCGGCCAAGACTACACCTTCCGCGCAGGCGTGCTGGCGATGCGCATGCTCAGCCAGGGCTTCCTGTACGTACTTGATGAACGCGGCGGGGGAACCTGGCGCGCCTTCCAGGTTTCGAACGAGGGTTCGCTGTCCGAGTTCACGGTGGCTAACAAGCCTGAACCGGTCGAACCACAATGCGGACGCTCAGACCACGCCGTGCGTTCGGCGGCATTTTCGATCTCCGATCCGAAGAACGCCAAGCGGGTCTGGCTCGCTTACTTCAGCGTATGGCAGACCGAACACCAGCTGCAGCTTTATGACGCGGCGCTTCTCGGCAAGGCCATGCCCGCTCGGTTCGAGGAAGATCCTCAGGTCGAGCTCAAGGATCTGAAAGGACGGTTCCAGGAGTTTTCAGTCCCGGACCTCATGGCAGGGGTCAAGGCCGGCGCTGTCAGCCATCGGCAAGCCGATGCACTTGGCGTTGACCTCGGCGTGGTCCGGGATCATGCCCCCGAGTTTGGGGGTCGCCATAGCCTGTATGTGGACAGTGTAACCCCCGGTGTAGACCGGTCAGGGTTGGCCACGGCGGTGGCCCAGCGCATGGCAGGCATGCATGAAGGTGGCGGCGTAGCCGTCTACCTGCACGATCCTATCGGCATCGCATTGGAGATACGCCACCTCGCTACACTCAAACGGCTGAAGATCGAGGCAATCAACCAGAAGTTTCGACGAAAGATCGCCGTCAAGCGGCTGATCGAGCAAATCGGCGCATCGTGGAAGGCCGGTGGCGGTGACAAGGCGCAGGAATGGGCAGAGGACTACTTCGACAAGATTGATGCAAGCAAGATTGCGTCCTTTGATCGTGAGTACGCTGCAGAGATTGGACAACTCCCTTCGATCTTGAATGGCCTCTGCGACGATAGCGGTAACTTCCAGCAGGCGTGGGCGCTGAGGAACTGTCTCAAGCATGATTTCGACGTTGCCGACGCCGCCTCGACGATGGCGATGGTTTGCCAGGCGGCTACCGTGCTGGGCGGCGGTGGCCTGTGCGATATCGATCGCGGTCATGCGATCAAGGAGTTCGAGAAGCCGGTCGAGGACAACTTGTGGTACTGGGCCATCACGGGTGGGCAGAGAAGTCTCCTGACGGTCCTTGCCGAGGACAAGCAGGCCGATGTCCAAGGCATCATCAAGTCGAGCTATAGCGTGTTTGATGCCTGGGTCTTTGAGAACCAGGGTTTCATGTCGCAGCTTCATGCACAAATGACGGGTGCGGCTGCAGCCTCGGCGGGTGGATCTGCTGACCGGGTCCGTATAGCGACCTTCCGAAGTGCACTGTTCATCGAGGAGGCGCTGAGGAATCTGATCACCGGCGCGCAGGGCCTGCTCACAGATGTAAAGCTGGCGGCATACAAGAACCTTCGCGTTTTTGCCGTTGCCGGGGCCTTGTGGTTCCGGACCGCCGTCCAGCCGGTTGTACAGGAGGTCACGGTCGCCGATTTCATTCGCGACAACAAAGAGAGCGCCTGGGGGCACTCATTGGAGTCGAGACTGCAGCGGTCGGTCGATGCAGAGGGTGGTAAGCGCTCTGCGATCAATCTTGCGGATGTAACCGATGAGCTGGGTGAAGCCGGTCGAAAAAAGATTCCGTTGCTCCGTATCCACTGGGGTGAGGTGATCGAGCTTGAGTCATTGACCGGCGAGCGTGCGCGCGTGGTCAGCCAGGAGGCGAATCGCCGCATCCGGCGTGCCGCAGGCAAGACCGGCGCCGGCAAGGCAGGCGGAAGACGAGGCGGCAACTTTGCCAAGGCGCCGCTAGGCGCGGCCATGGACAAAGCCTACGAACAGCTGCGACGCCAGGCGCTTATTGAGCAGGCGGCTGACAAGGCAAAACGGGAGCTGGCGGCCGAAACTGCCCGGATCAATCGCGCGCGCGTTCAAGGGGCCAGTGTGCCGGCAGTGGCGAGCCCTGCCGCCTTGGCTGGCGCTCCGCATGCAACCAGCGGTGGTTGGAGCACCAAGACCATCGCGGTTCTGAAGAACGGCGCAGCAGCCGGAACTCTCGCGGTGTGGGCGATGGGGTTCCAGGCCATCGCCCTTGCCGCTTCGCTGAAGGAATGCGAGGACAAGCCTTCCTCAGCAGCCTACGCCAAGATCAGCGCTTCATTGTTGGGGTTCGTCGGTGCAGGGCTGGAGGCGAGCGGCGCGATGATGGCACTCCGCGCCTACCTCACCGCCCGGACAACCGGTACGCTTGTGCGGGCGGCCACCGCAACGGCCGGTGCAGGCGGGATACTTGGAGGGGCCGCTGGCATCATTGTCGGCGTCATGACGATCAGGGACGCGCGGGACCTGAAGGACGCCGGAGACCGCGACGCAGCGGATGCGATGCAGATCGCCGGGATTCTGCTCACCATCAGCGGCGCGGCTACTGCGGGCGGAGGCATGATGCTGTTGGGTATGTCGCTGTATGGCGGTCCGATCGTGTGGGCCATCGTCGCTGTCGGCGCTGCCATTGCCGGCCTCTACTTCTTGGTCATTGCCGAAGAAAAGCGCGACAACCCGCTTCAGGTCTGGCTTCGTTCGTGTTGCTTCGGCATCAAGCCGACGTATGCGACGGAGAAGGAAGAGGCTGATGTGCTGGAGAAGCTGTTTGTCATTCCCTTTGCAGTGACCGGGATCTGGCGGACTGGCGCATCCGTGTTGGGATACACCTTTGGCGGCACTGTCGATGTGCTTATTGACGCCCCCGATGTGATGGAAGGCAAAGGCTGGCTCGAACACAGAATCGAGCTCCAGATGACCGATGGCCGTGTTCTCACGGCAAGCTCCTCTCGGCTGCTCAGTACGGATCTTCGCACCGGGCTGGTCGATCCGCAGAGATTCTCCGAGGGGCTGGAGCACCAGAACAGGGGCTTGTCAGCCCCGACGTCCGGGGGCGCAAACCTGCGCCGGAGCGAGACCGGTGGAGTAATGTGGCGGATCATCTATGTGAGCGATTCCCTGAAGAGCGTCAAGGTCACGGCGCGGCTGTGGCCGGACAAAACCAGCAACCCAAGTTTGGTCCTTCCGAGTGGTGAAGGTATCGTTCAATTGATCACCGCAGAGAGATGAAGGCGCAATGCGCGATAACGACATAACGGTCCAAGCCGGCTCGGACATCATGGACATGGCCTCGCCAGTGCAGGGGCCGGGTGGGGTGATGTATCCCCTTACCCATCACCGCGCAGAAGACGTGGATATCGACTTCGTGCTTGATGTCGACGAAACCGAGCTTGTGGTGGCGCCTGACGTGACCCTGTTGTCCGGTGCCAAGGGCGGGCTGCTGTGGCTGGTCGGGATGATCGCGCTGGTGGATATCGTGATCCTGGCCGGCCTTCCTGAAATGCTCTCCGACTGGAAGGATATGGTTGCATCCACGATTGTCACCCTGCTGTTTCTGGTGCTGAGCGTAGCTTTCTGCCTGGGCATGGTCCGTTCAGTCAGGCGCGGGAATCGAGTGGAGCCCGTCCTGTTCAACCGGGTAGCCCGTACGGTTACACATTTCGGTAGCCAAGGTGTTCGCACCTATCCTTGGGAGCGGCTTCGGCCCTTCGTTCGGATCGTCCGCGTCGTGAATACGGTGGGCGGCGGCCAGACCTACCAGCTCGTGCTGGCCGACGTGGATCCGTCCACCGGCCGGGTTGGCACCGAGTTCGTCGCGGGTAAAGGGGACCTGATCGGCGCCGGTGTGCTCCGCTATGGATTCTTCAAGACGTATATGGACCAGCCCCTTGAGCGCTTGCCGAGCTTCCGTCTAGTGTCGGCCAGCCCCGATTGGATGCAGCGACTTGCATTGAGCATCTGGACCTTGCCAGGTCTCGCACAGCGATGGCTTGGCGAACGCCCGTGGTCGCCGCTGGTTGGCCTCGGCAGTGTGCTCAACACTGCCTTGGCAATGCCGCTGCAGGTGCCGGAACTGCTGGCGGCCCGGATCTCACTGGGGCCGTACGGCGAGGGTGCTTTGGCGCCGTGGTTGAAGCGCTTCAACGCGCTGCCAGCCGGCACCACGCTACGGCGTCTGGCACGTACGCATGCGGCTGTCGTCGCGCCTGCGCGCAGATGCATCCCGGTTGCGCTGGCCATCGGGACGGCGTTCTGGGTCGGCGTATTGTGGTTGTTGGGCGATGCCGTGCTGGGCTAAAAGTTTCCCCAAAAGCAGGCGCATTGAAGTGATATCGCGAAAATGGAATGCGTGATATTGGAATCGGACGAGCAAGCCGCAGCACTCGCGGATGATTTGAATCCCCCCAACGGACAGGCCGTGGCCCTGCTGCCTGCGGCTGACGTGCAGAGTAGTCATGAGACAAGGACCGGGGGCGGGGTAGTGCGTGTCTACCCGGACGGCTTGGCGTTCGTGGATCAGCTGGGCGCTATGCGCGGCTATTTGAGCGCCGGCGGCCTTATGGCGCTACCGCTGGCGATCGCGATGCTCATCATGGGGATCAGCAACGGCTGGTGGCTGCCCTTGATCATGGTCGTGATCCTGCTATGGCTGGCGGTGCTGTTCATCCAAGTCGACTGGGTGGGATTCCGCTACGAGCCAGTGCTCCTCAATCGTGCCTTGGGGAAAGTGCATGTGTTCAAGGCCATGGGTCTGCCGTGGTGGCAGTGGGGATGGAAGCTGTGGGGCCGTACCCGATACGAGATAGACACGTACGACTGGTCATGCGTCCGCGCGGAGGTCGTAGAGTTCACCATTTTTACCGGTCAGATTTCAAGACGGGAATCTGGTCTCGTGTTTGCGATTACCGACGTACCGGGTGGGCGTGACGTGGTGCAGCGCTTTGGGGTGGGTCCCAGCTTCGGCTACGGCGATCTTGAATCCCCGGTTCAGCGCTGGGAGCATATTCGACGCTTCATGCGTCACGAGGGGCCTGCCTGGACGCTGATGGACAGCCTTTATGAGGACTGGGGCGTCGCGTTCTGGCCCTCGTTCTGGTTGCTTCAACCCCTGTTCGACGATCGCGCAGTCGCGTGGCGGCGAAAAGGGATCCTGGCCTGGATGGCTGGCGTAGGCATGTTGTTCTTCCTGCCGTTCACCGCCTACATGGGGCTGGTACGCTATCTCAGCTACCGCCTGAAACGGGAACCCGCGTGGAGCAGGGACATTCTTGCCAGTCTCGGTGGCCCTGCGCTGACCCATGAACAGTTGAGCGCTTTGGCCCTTGCAGATGCGAAGGTGAAGCCGGGCAAGGCGTCCAAGCATCGGCGGCGCCGCCAAAAAAGCCATTGAGCGCTGGAGCGTGAGCGATGTACACCGGCTGGTTGAGGAAGTTCAAGGCAGACAGGCTGCTCGCGCCGCAAGAGCGCTATGAGGCACTGCCGCGGAATCGCAGTGGGCGCAGCAACGAACACCACTGTGTGATCCGCCTGAATTCCACCTACATGGACGTCGTTGATCGTCGATACCGCCTGCGCGGCATGGTGGCAACAACGGTGGGGACACTGGTGTGCACCATGATGGCGTTGTTCGGCATATGGCTGTTGGCGATGTAGATTCCGAACGCGCGACCGGACGGCCAGATCGACGGGTGGCTGGTCGCGATCATACTGACGCTGTTCATTGGACAGTTTCCCGTCATGTGGCGTTACACGTTTGGGCGTGATTTCTTCACCTACAAGTACTACCCGATTCGTTTCAATCGGCGCACCCGAATGGTGCACGCCTACACCGACGCCGGCCCATCCGGTGTCATCAGCGTTCCGTGGGACCAGGCGTACTTCCATCTGGGACGCGGTGAGGGCGAGACGTTCCTGCGGGATATTCGCTGCCACGTCATGGACGGGGAGATGGTCCGGAAAACGTTCGCCGTCGGCCACTATTTCGACGATCCCGCCACGATCCCGCCACGATCCCGCCACGATCCGCGAGATATGGGAGTTCATACGCCGCTACATGGATGAAGGCCCGGAGCACGTGGTCGACGCGCCTGCGTCGCCGCAGCTGCACCTTTCCGTGGCCGACACCTGGAAGAACTGCTACCTCACGGTGATCATCAGCCTGGGTGAGGGGTTGCTTCCCTATCGCGCGGTGCTTATGCCGCTGTTGTTGCCGTTGGCTGCCTGCCGCTGGTTGGTGTTGAAGAGCAGCAAACTGCCACAGTGGCCGGTGCATGTGGTGACCGAATCTCGCATCGACGCGGCCGATCCGCATCAGCTGCCAGAGCCAGAGTATGTGGGACAGTTCTATGAGGGGCGCGGCGCCTGATTGATCTGCGCGCCGACTGGGAGGGCGGCGATCAGCGTGGCTCGTGCCCGGGCCTGTGGTGACAGAACCGGTGTGCATCGGCCCCCAGAGGGAAGAGCGCCAACGAGCGTTGAAGGATTGAAATGGATTACGCAGGTATCAATGCAAGAAACCTCAGGTTTCCGGTCAACCGCCCATTGACCGAAGCAGAGAGGAAGGAGCAGTTGGATCCGATCCGATCCACGGGTGTCGCACCTCGGATCGGGTTGTCCCTTATCAAATTCAACTCGACTTATATTGAGCTCGTGGACCGCTGGTACCCGGTCAAGGGATTCAATGTCTGGCTGTCTGTCATGGGTGCGCTGGCGTTCGCTCCAACGTCGCTCTATCTGCTCATCAACCTGATCATCCTGGGTGAGCCCTTCCGGGAGGATGAGCGCTGGATACTGTGGGGCTTCTGGATTGTCATCGTGCCGCTGTCGATCTTCATCATTGCTGGCATCGTGTGGCTCTTCCGAAGCGAGTGCTTCCGATGGACGCATTACCCCATGCGGGTGGACAGGCGTAGTCGCCAGATCCACTTCTTCCGGCAAGATGGGACGGTTGCGACTGGAGCTTGGGATCGTCTGTTCTTCTTCATTGGAGAATCCACAACGCCTCCGATTGGAAGAACCAATGACCTGCGGGTTCACTTTCTGTCTGATGACGGAGAGACGGTGATCGAGACGTTCTCGCTTTGCTACGAGTACATGGGTGAGCGGCAGGACTTGCTTGGTCTGTGGGAGTACATTCGTCAATACATGCAGGGAACCGAAGGCGATGTCGCGAGACTTTGCGAACTGGTGCCGTTGTGCATGCCTGTTCACGATAGGAAAGAAGGTTTTGTGTTCGGTGTGGCGCGAACGTTCGCCAACTTCATTCATTGGCCTTGGCTGCACCTTGTCGCTTCGCTTCCCTTCGGCTTTATTGCTATAGGCCGATGGCTGGCCATGGCAACCAGCCGAGTACCCCGCTGGCCGGCGGAGATCGAGGCAGCCAGCATGGTTGGCGACCAGGATCGTTGTCGCCGCGATTGGCGGGACAACCTTCCATTGGGCTTCATGGAAGAGACCTGGCCGTTGATCTGCACCGCAGTCGGCTTGCTGACTGCCATCGGGATTCTGTATGTCATCGAGCAGGCGCTCGCACTGCGCGGGTAATGCCTTCGTACGGCAACACGTCGTCAGCCGCCAGGCCTCGGGCTGGCGGCTCAAGCGTCGCCGTCTCCAGGGAATCAGCGGAGCCCGACCAACAGGAAACCAGACAGCGCGAAGAGCATGGCGAGCAGGACGGGGCTGATGGCCAGCAGTCGCTTCAGCGGTGATTGCCAGCCGGCGAATCGGCCCAGATAGCGGTACACCGTTCGCACAAAGCCACAGCACATCGCCATGACCAGCACGAAATACACGATGGAAGTCCAGGTCCAGTTCACTCGATGCATCCAGCCTGAGAGGGCCGCTAGAGTAAGCCGGGCCGGCGCGCCGGTCGAGTGGTCCTGCAGGCGCAAGGCGGGTGTTCCAGTCGTCCGGTCGCCTCAGCCAAACACCGCCCGCAGCATTTGCCGTGCCACCACTGACCAGGCGGCAACGCTGATCAGCGTGCACGCCCCACAGACAATGGCGACGGTGAGGGCGGCTTTTCGCCTGCCGCGCAGCTCGGCCGCCGACGCTGGCGTAATGGCGTAGGGCGACGCCCCGCTGGCTTGTTGGCCAGCCGACACCCCCGCAAGCGATGCAGGCAGCGGCACCCGGGGCCTGAAGCGTGCGTACACCATCCGAAATACCTGGTCTGGCCAGAACGCGACCCAGACCAGTGTCGCCAGGAGATGCTCGCCACTCCAGAAGGGCTGCCAGTTGTGATCCCGCAACCCTTGGATGAACCCATGTGCGTCGCCACCCCCGGACAAGGGGCCAAATTCCAGCAGCGCTGACGTCCATGATCGCGGATTCACCACCGTCTGCATGGGGAGCGCTGCAGGCGCCTCATCCATGTAGCGGCGGATCAGCTCCCAGCTCTGCTGGCATGCCTCACGCCCCGGCATGGGTGCCTCCACAACGAATCGGGCGCGCCAGGTCTGTGGGTCGTTCTTGAGGTACTCCACCAGTTCCAGCGCCACAAAGGGGCGTGAGCCCAGTTGTGGCGGACCGAAGCCAAGTCGCACGTTCGGACGGACGTTGTCCCAATCAAGAACGAACGCCGTCTTGTTGGTGTAGTGGAAGATCTTGCGCTGCTTCCTGAGGAAGTAGACGTCGCTGTGCTTGCTTCCAAAGCTGATGCGCCAGGCGAAGTAGGCGCCCGTAGCACCACCGACGGCCAAAAGTGCAGCCAGCGATACACTCAGTGCGCGCATGCCGAAACTGTCCATCGAGTCGCTCAGCACCGAAACACCTGCGCCGATGCCCCCAAGCGAGATGATCACGCCCGCAATGGCGAAGAAGGGCATGATCGATTCGATGACCGCTGCTGCGCCATCGTCGGACCACACCATCATTTCCTCGTCCAGGCGGATGATGTCCCGCATGCTGCCGGGCTCGGCGTTGCTGCGAAACGGCAGCTCCCCTTCGTGGATCTCCGGTGGCGGCGGTGTACTCACGGGTTGGGCCTCATTGCACGCACCGTCCTGGGCGCGCCGCGTCCGCAGCTGGATCAAGCGCTGCGGCGACCGCCGCAGCGCGACCTCACATCGCCGGGCAGGCCGGATCCTTGCCTGCGGCCGCCGCACAGATCTTCTTGCGGCAGTTCAGGCCGGCCGTCGTGGTGGCGCTGCCGCAGCTGCGCAGCTTGGCCTGGATGTTCGACTTGGTCGACGCGGTGGCGTTCCGGCCGCTGATGTTGTCGAACACATTGTCGGCATCGGCAGCCTGCTTGCGTTCGTCGGCCTGGATCTGCGCGATCAGCGCGTCCATGGAATCCGGGGCAGCCTTGGCCTTCGGCTTGGGCTTGGCCTTTTCGTCTTCCTTGATGATGCCCATCAGCGTCCCAAGCAGGTTCTCGTCACCCTTGGGCTTGTCGCGGGTGGTGCGTGCAGCCGCGGTGCCGGCGGCCGGTTTGCGCGCGGCAGTTGCAGCGGCAGGCACAGCCGCAACTGCAGCAGTGGCAGTCGCAGCGTGCGCGCCCGGCACGGGGTCTGCCGCAGCGCCGATACCTTCCAGCGGGTCTGCCGCGGGCACCGTGCCGTTGCCATCCGCCGGCGCGTCGACAATGGTGGCGCCGCCGGGTGTGGACGCTGCCTCTGGGGCGGGGGCCGCAGGTGCGCTCGCTTCGGGTGGCAACGAGTACCCCATGGGTTCTTCGCTGCCGACGGCAGACAAGCGCCATGCCGCGAACGCGCCCAGCACCACGACCGCCGTTGCCAGCAGTGCCAGCCACAGCCATCGACGTGATCGGGTGCCTGGGGATGCGGCGGCGCGTGCAGCGCCGGCAACCGGGCGTCCTTCCATGTCTGCCAGGATGCGGCCCGTTGCCGGTGCCGCGTTCTTCGTCTGCGCTCCCCCTGAGAGCAGACTTGGTCGATTTATTCCGCCATTATTCAAGTGCATCCAGCCCTTGTTGGGTCGGCATCTGCCGAAAGCGAACCGCCCCATTCTAGTGACTGGGGCAGGACCGTCAACAACGAACAATACATGGAGGATCGGTGGTCGTCATTATCGGGGGAGCGGTGCTGCTGGTGCTGGTCATGGCCGCAGTCGGTTGGGTGCTGATGTTTCCAGAGTCTTTCGAACGCATCCAGGCCGCACTGGGGCGTGTGTTCGGGCGGATGGGGAACGCTGCCGGTCGTGCGGGGCGGCGGGTCTCGCAGCGCACCGATCGCCTGCAGGGCGGGGTGCGTGAAGAGCTGGGTGCGGCGCAGGGCGCGCTGCGTCGGCATTGGATGGTGCTGGCCGCGGCCGGCTTCCTGTTGCTGGTGCCGCCGGCGGTGATTCTGCTGACGCGGCAGAACGTGGTGCTCGATGAGTTCCGGGGGGATGACCTGTCCGAGTCCGGCTCGATGGTCGCCCAGCTGCTTCGCGGTGAACGCCTGACCCCGCCCGCTCCGCCGCCGCCGGAAGTCTTCACGACCGAAGAGATCCGCAAGACGCGACCCGAAATTGTGACGGCCGACAGAAAATGGGGCCAGATCGACCCCGATCTTCAGCAACGCGTACTGGCCATCTATGAAGTGATGCGCCGACAATATGGCTATGAGATGGTGCTGGTGGAGGGCTACCGCAGCCCGGAACGCCAGGCCGAGCYGATGAGTGGCGGCAAGGCCACGCGCGCCGGTGCCTGGCAGAGCTGCCATCAGTACGGGCTGGGCGTGGACAGTGCGCCAATCCGTGACGGCAAGCTGCAATGGGACATGGGCGACCCGTGGACCCGGCGCGGCTACTTCCTGTACGGCGAACTGGCCGAGCAGGCGGGGCTGGAGTGGGGCGGCAACTGGCGCAGCATCAAGGACTACGTGCACGTGGAGATGTCGCAGCAGTGCCGTGCGGCGCGTGCGGCGAAGAAAGCTGAATTGGCGAAAGGGTGATACTTTCGTCAGTCAGCTGATATCGTTGGCAGACGATCCGGATCAGCCCCGGGTAGCGGGGGCGATGGAGTCGCCGGATGCGGAAGCAATCAAGGAGCACGATTGATGTCACGACCATTCGTAGTTGTCGGGGATAAATTGAGTCACGGCGGTAGCGTGGTCACCGGATCGGGACAGACCGATATCGGTGGCAAGCCCGTGGCCCGCATCGGCGACAAAGCCGTGTGCGTGGCCCATGGGCCGACCACGATCGTCAGTGGCGATGCCACCGTGGTGGTCGACGGCAACCCGGTGGCGCGTGATGGGGACCGCACCGCGTGTGGCGCCACATTGATCGCGTCACAGGGCACGACCGGCATCGGTTGACGGACAGCGCAGGTTTGAATCAGCAGGATGGCTTGATGACTCAGGGAGCAGGACGCTAGATGTCCGGGATACTTGGGAAAGCGTTCTCGGTAATCGCGGTTTTCGCGGTGGCATGGGGTGGCGCAATCTTCTATTGGCGCAGCACTGGCACGGTTCCGTCGGGCATGGAAATGCTCGCCTACCTGGGCCTGGTGCCCGTGGGCCTGAGCGGTGCCGGCTTCATGCTGCGCAACGCCGGGCGCAGCATGCTGGACAAAGCCGTCGATGCTGCGAGCAGCGACGGGGACGCAAGTGCAGCCAGCCCGAAGGCCGAGGCCAACGTAACGCGGACCGTGCCGTCGGTGGCCGTGCTGGGCGCAGACATGCGCCTGGGCGTGATGCTCGAGGCCGATGCGTTGCTGGACATGGCCGCCGCGCCGCCGCGCCCGTCGCTGGATGCGCGCTTCCATGACCGCGACGGGCTGCCGTTGATGGTCAGCGCAGACAAGGATCTGGACGATACTGCCGTACTGCAGGTGCAGATGCCCGGCTTCACCACCCGCGATGGCGAACGCCGCGCGATGACGCTGCTGGAGCCGGTGGCCGATACCTTGATGGGCCAGGCGCTGCTGGCGCTGCCCGAGCTGGAAGTGGCCGAGGAACGGGTGATTGCCGGCCTGCGCCGCCGCGACGAGCAGGTGGTGGGGCAGGTGTTGACCATCGAATTGCTGGTGCCGGCCGACTGGTCGGCCTCACTGCGCACCTACTGCGCCGACTGGCTGCATGCACGGGCGGTCTACAACGGCCTGGACGCGCGCCGCTTCTCGATCAACGTGGCGGTCGCCAGCCAGGCGGCGGATGTCTGGTCGCGGCTGCAGCGCGTCACCGACGCGCTGGCCCAGGGCGAGCCGCGCTGGTACCTGCTGCTGTCGTGCAGCTCGGCGGTGGACCCCGGCACGATTGCCGCGTGGCTGGACAGCAACCGCATCCTGCACCGTCGCAACAAGGACGGGCAGATTCCAGGCGAAGGCGCCGCCGGCCTGCTGCTGGCCTCGTCGTCCTTGGCCACCGCGCCCACCCCGCACCTGTGGCGCCCGCACCGCATGGAGCTGGCCGAAGGCCTCAGCAATGCCGAGTCGCGGCGCCAGGCTGAGGCATTGGGCCGTACGATGCTGGCCGATGCCGCACTGGCGCCAGAGCGGGTGGGCTTTGCCCTGCACGATGCAGACCAGCGCAGCCAAGTGGCCGTGGAAGCCTGCGCCGCGGCCGTGGCCGCCAATCCCGATCTTGAAATCGACCAGCAGACGCTGGCCGTGCCGGTGTGTGCCGGCGAGCTGGGCCCGGTGCTGCCGCTGGCGCTGCTGACCCTGGCCCATGCGCATGCCGCGCGTGGCCAGAGCGCCGCACTGGTGCTGTCGGTCGGCGCACCCGCCCAACGCGTGGCCGCGATCCTCGATATTCCCGTTTTGAACGACCCGTCGACCGACACTGTGTCGGCGGCATAACCCTGGACGCCTAGATGATGTTGAGTAATTTCAGGTACTTCCTCGGCGATTACCGCCTGTGGATGGTGATTGGCTTGATCGGTGCCGGTTCGTTGGCGTATTTCGGCGCGGCCGAAGCCCGCCAGATCGGCATCTGGGTGGCCATCGCACTGGCGGCGCTGCTGTTGCTGGCGCTGGTGGTGTGGGTGATCAAGCGCATCCTGGCCCGGCGTGCGGCCAAGCGCGTGGAGTCGATGGTGCAGACGCAGGCGGACCAGGCCGTCGCGGCTGCGCCCTCGGCCCAGCGTGCCGACACCGAGGCGCTGCGCACGCGGATGATGGACGCGGTCAAGCAGATCAAGTCCTCGCGACTGGGCGTGCTCAAGGGCAAGGCGGCCCTGTATGAGCTGCCGTGGTACGTGATCATCGGCAACCCGGCGGCCGGCAAGAGCACCGCGATCCTGAACTCCGGGCTGCAGTTCCCGTTCGAGGACAATCGCAGCAATGTCATCCAGGGCATTGGCGGTACCCGCAACTGCGACTGGTACTTCACCACCACCGGTATCGTGCTGGATACCGCCGGCCGTTATTCGGTCAGCGTGGAAGACCGCATGGAGTGGCTCACCTTCCTGGGCCTGCTCAAGAAGAACCGACCGCGCGCGCCCATCAATGGCGTGATCATCGCGGTGAGCATCGCCGAGCTGTCCGGCAGCAAGCCCGAGTTCGCCATCGAGCTGGCCAAGAACCTGCGCCAGCGGGTGCAGGAAATCACCGAGCGGCTGGAAGTGTTCGCGCCGGTGTACGTGCTGTTCACCAAGGCCGATCTGATCGCCGGGTTCAGCGAGTTCTTCCGCAACCTCGATCCGGCCGAGCGCGAGAATGTCTGGGGCGCGACGCTGCCCTTCGACGTCCACGCGCAGGGCGATGCGCTGACCGCGTTTGACGCGCACTTCGACCAGCTGGCCGAAGGCATCAAGGAAATGAGCCTGTCGCACATGGCCATGCAGCGCGGGCGCGAGGTGTCGCCGGGTCTGCTGACCCTGCCGCTGGAGTTCGTGGGCATCAAGCCGGCGCTGCGTACCTTCATCGCCACGCTGTTCGAAGACAACCCGTTCCAGTTCAAGCCGGTGTTCCGCGGCTTTTACTTCAGCAGTGCGCTGCAGGAAGGCCATTCGGTGCACCACGCGTCCGATCGCGTCGGCCGCCAGTTCTCGCTGTCCTCGCGGAGCCACAACAGCGATGAAGCGCCGACCGGGCAGACCGCGTTCTTCCTGAAGGATCTGTTCCGCAAGGTCATCTTCTCCGACCGCGAGCTGGTCCGGCAGTACTCCAGCCCGCACCAGAACCGCCTGCGCTACGGCGTGTTCCTGGGCGCGGTGGGCGTGCTGGCACTGGCGCTGGGCCTGTGGACCTGGTCCTACACCACCAACGTGCAGCTGGTGAACAACGCGACCAAGGACCTGGAGCAGGCCGTCCGCGTGCAGAAGGATCGGGTGGACCTGAAGTCGCGCATCGATGCGTTGCTGCTGCTGCAGGACCGCATGGAGCAGCTGGACCGGTACAAGAAGGAGGGTGGCATCACCACCAGTCTGGGCCTGTACCAGGGCGACAACATCCGCGCCAAGCTGATGAAGGAGTACTACCACGGCATGCAGCAGGTGATGCTGGATCCGACCGTGGCCAGCCTGGAAGGCTACCTGGGCCAGGTGGTGAACGAGCGCGAGAAGCTGGGGCAGGGTGGCCCGGTGGCCGCCGAAAGCGACGTGCTGTACCAGAACGCCTCGCCCACCAACACCAATGACGCCTACAACGCGCTCAAGACCTACCTGATGCTGGGCAACCGCAAGCAGGTGGAGGGCGCGCACCTGTCGCAGCAGCTCACCCTGTTCTGGCGCAACTGGCTGGACGCCAACCGCGGGCAGATGACGCGTGAGGAGATGGTGCGCGCGGCCGAGAAGCTGATGAACTTCTACGTGGCCCAGTCCGCCGACCCGGCGTGGCCGCAGGTGCAGAACAAGGTGACCCTGGTCAGCGACAGCCGCCAGGCACTGACCCGAGTGATGAAGGGCCAGCCGGCCATGCAGCGCGTGTTCGCGCAGATCAAGGCACGTGCCGCGGCACGCTTCCCGACGGTCACGGTGGATGCGTTGATCGGCAACGAGCGCAACGGCAGCCTGATCACCGGCAGCTACGCCATTTCCGGCGCGTTCTCGCGCAAGGCGTGGGAAGACTACGTCAAGGATGCGGTGAAGGAAGCCGCCAGCACCCAGCTGAGCACCACCGACTGGGTGCTGGGTACCACCGAGCAGAGCGACCTGTCGCTGGCCGGCAGCCCCGAGCACATCGCGCGTGAGCTGGTGACCCTGTACAAGCAGGAGTACGCCGCCGAGTGGACCAAGTTCCTGCAGGGCCTGAGCGTGGCCCAGTTCGACAGCTTCGATGAAGCCGCCGCGCGCATGAACGCCCTGGGCGATGCCAACAACTCGCCGCTGCGCACCCTGCTGGAGAAGATCAACGAGCAGACCATCTGGGACAACCCGGCCGCCGAGGCGCGTTCGAAGAAGGCCAAGGGCGGGTTCGTGGCCTGGTTCCAGAAGACCATCCTGCGCAAGGACCCCGAAGCGGTGGCCCAGCAGCAGCCGGTGGGGCCGATCGGCAAGGCCTTTGAGGGTATCGCCAAGCTGACCACCAAGCGGGGCGACCAGCCCGCGGTGATCGATGCCTACTTCGAGACCCTGGCCAAGCTGCGTGCGCGTCTGAACGCGATCAAGGGCCAGGGCGACCTGGGCGTGGGCACCCGCAAGCTGATGCAGGACACCTTCAGCAATGAAGGCTCCGAGCTGAGCACGGCGGTGGCGCTGGTGGACGAGCAGGTCCTGACCGGCCTGGATGCCGGCCAGCGCGAAGCGTTGCGTCCGCTGCTGCTGCGCCCGTTGACCCAGACCTTCATGGCGCTGGTGGAGCCGACCGAAGAAGAGGTCAACAAGAGCTGGACGGCGCAGGTGTACACGCCGTTCTCCGAGCGCATCGGCAAGCAGTTCCCGTTCAACCTCAACTCCGACGTGGACGCCGCGCCGAGCGACATCGCCGCGATCTTCGGCGCCAGTGGCAGCATCGCCGCGTTCAACAAGGACCAGCTGGGTACGCTGGTGCTGCAGCGGGGCAACCTGCTGGAAGCGCGTCGCTGGGCGGGCATGGGCATCAATCTGTCGGCCGACCTGGTCGCCAACTACGGCAACTGGGTCAGTGGCAGTGCAGCCGGTGCGGCCGCGCAGGACACCACCATCTTCGAGATCCTGCCGGCGCCGGCAACCGGCGCGCTGGAGTACACGATCGAGATCGATGGGCAGACGCTGCGCTACCGCAACACCCCGCCGCAGTGGACCACCATGCAGTACCCCAACGTGGGCCAGGTGCCGGGCGTGAAGATCACGGCCGTGGCGTCGGATGGTCGTACGGTGGAAGTGTTCAATGCACCGGGTAGCAACGGCTTCACCCGCCTGATGCGGGAAGGCTCGTTCGAGCGCCTGGAAGGCGGCAGCAGCCGCGTGACCTGGAAGGCCGACAACGTGGAAGTCACCGTGGAGATGCGCGTGGTACGCCGCGCGGGTGAGTCCTCCGGCGGCGGCGATTGGCAGCGCGGCGCGCAGTTGCCGGCCCGCGTGGCCGGTGGTGCAGCCCCGGCCACCGCCGCACCGGCGGCCCCGGGCACGGCACCTGCCGCGGCACCTGCGCCGGCGGCAGCGCCGGCCCCGGCCCAACAGAGCGGAGGTTCGCGATGAGTCGTGTGGTCAGTGCGGGCGTGTCGTACTTCGGCAAGGTGCCCTCGCGCGGCGATTTCGTCCGCGCCGCCGACAACCACCAGCTGCTCGGCTGGCTGGACCGCTGGGCCGGCGAGAGCGTGGAACTGCTGAGCCAGAACCCGGACTGGAAGCGCGTCTACGACGACTCCCCGGAAATCCACTACGCGTTCCTGGGTTCACGCAGCAAGCTGGTGTTGTGCGGGCATTTCCTGCCCAGTCGCGATGCCTCGCAGCGGCGGTTCCCGCTGTTGTCGGCGGTGCGCCTGGAAGCCACCGAGCCGCTGCCCTTCATCGGCCGCAGCCCGCTGGCGATGTCCAACGCCTGGTCGGGGCTGTCGCGGATGGCGCGGCAGGCGTTCAACGATGAAGACGCAGGCAATGCACTGAACGAACTGGCCGATGCGCGCTTCAGCATCAGCACCGACCCCAGCGCCTACAACGCCACCTTCCGTGATTTCCTGGAAGGGCAGACCATCGGCTCGATGGAGCGCCTGCTCCGCGACGCCGGTCATCCGGACATCTCCCTCAAGAACGCGCTGCTGGCGCTGGGGCTGCTGCTGCAGCCGGTGCTGGGCGGCGGCGACGTGAACGTCGACCGCGCCCTGGTGTTCCCGCTGGTCCGCGATCCGCTGTACCGGCCGCTGGTGGCGGCGTTCTGGCTGGATATCGTGGCCTGCTTCGTGGCCCGCGGCGACTTCGAACTGGCGGTGCTGATCCGTAACGATGCCGCGCCGTCGATGCTGGTGGGGTTCAACGGTGCCGACCGCCATGCGCTGCGCGCGGTGCTCGACCCGGCCGAAGCCGGCGACTTCCTGATCCGCCTGCAGGAGGCCCAGTGGGTCGAGGAATACCTGCACAGCGACTACAACCTCAACCGCCTTGCCAGCTACCTCGATCGTGACGATCTGGCATTGAGCACGGCGCGCAGCCTGTTCGGCGAGACTTTCCTGGGAACCTGACCATGCGCCTCCGCTCTACTCTCATTGTTGCCCTGGCCGCGTTGTCAGTCACCGGCACTGCCTTCGCGCAGGCCCCGGCAGCGGCCGCCACCGAGCGCCCGGTCGTGATCGAAGGCGTGGTGCCCGACCAGGCGACCAAGGCGCGGTTGCTGAAGAACCTGCGGGAGGTCTACGGCGCTGATCGCGTGGTCGACCGCATCCAGGTGGAATCGATTGCCACGCCCCCGAACTGGGGCGAGTACGTGGCCGGCATGATCACCCCGGGGCTGAAGCGGGTATCCCCCGGCAAGCTGGAAGTGAACGGCCAGGCCGTGCGCGTGACCGGCGAAGTGGGCAACGAAGCGCTGCGCCAGCAGGTGGCCAGTGACCTCAGCCTGGCCAGCAATACCTCGTACACGGTCACCAACGCGCTGAAGGTGGGTTCGCAGCAGAAACTGCTCGACCAGACCCTGGCCAACCGCATCATCGAGTTCCAGAGCGGCAGCGCCAAGCTGACCCCGCTGGGCATGAGCATCCTTGACGAAATGGTGGCCAAGATGGCCCTGATGGGCGACACCAGCTTCGTCATCATCGGCCATACCGACAACGTCGGCCAGCGCGAAAGCAACCTGACGCTCAGCCATGCGCGGGCCCAGGCGGTGAAGGCCTACATGGTGCAGAAGGGTATCGCCGGCAACCACCTGGACGTGGTTGGCAAGGGCCCGGACGAGCCGGTGGCCGACAACACCACCAACGACGGTCGCGCACGCAACCGCCGTATCGAGTTCAAGATCCAGTAACCCGGTAACGCTCGACGGGCTTACTGCCCGTCGAGGTTCTGGTTGATGTCCAGCATCTCTTCCATCTGGTCGAGCACGCTGGAATCCTTGATGACCCGCTTGAGCCACACGTGCAGCGGCATCTCGCCCCAACGCGCGGCCTTTTCGGCGAGGTAGGCCACCGGGCTGTGCGGTTCGGTGCGGCGGAAGAACTCGGCCACCTGGCGCAGTTGCTGCAGCGCTTCCTTGCGGCTGGTGGGCGCACCCGCCGGGCCACGGGGCGCAGCGGCGGCCGCGTTATCGGTGCTGCTCACCTCTACCGCGAAGCTGTCATCGGCGGCGATTTCGTCGGCCATGTCGCCGTCCAGCAGCACGCCCGCGTCGCGCGCGAAGCGCATCACCGTGCGCTGCAGGTGTTCGATCTGCTCGCGCACCGCGCTGAAGCTGGGGCCATCCAGGCCCAGGCGGTTGTCGACCGCGGCCTGCAACGCGGCCAGCGCGTCGGCGCATTCCGGCAGAACCTCAACCAGCTGGCGATAGAACTCATGCTGTGTATCGCGGCGGGCCGCTTCCAGCTGTTCCAGGCCGGGGCGATCGTCATGGTAGTCGCCGCCATTGCTGGCCCGCGAATGCGCAACTTCGAAATCGGACAGGCTGAAGCGACCCTGCGGCGCGGACACGATCGGCACGTTGCGCAGCCACTGCAGCGAATTGCTGAGCAGCCAGCTGAGGTTGCCGATGCGTTCTTCCTGGTCGTCGTCGACGGCCACAGGATGCACGTCGTCCCAATACTGGTCGCACAGCCCGGCCACCACGCGGTAGCCGGTGGTAAGGCCGCGGAAGCCCTCCACCTGGGTGGCCGCTTCGGTCAGCCAGCCGGCCAGGCGCAGGTCCTTGGTACGGGTCTGCAGCAGGTCGGCGCATTCACGGGCGACGCTGCTCCAGTCGGCGTATTTGATGTCGGTCTGCCACTCGCCCTGGTCCAGGGTCGGGTCATCGGCACGCCGGCTCTCCTGGATCCGGTCGAATTCCGGCGAGAAGGACAGGTCGTCGCCGGTGGGGGCGTGGTCGGCAATCGGGGCCAGCAGGGCATCCTGATCCAGCATGGCAAATCTCGAGATGGGAACTGCGGTGATTCTAGCGTTTTGATCGCGTGGCATGCGTAAGACCGCGCGTGAGCCCACCGACGGATTCCCGGCGTCACGGCCGCGTGAATATGTGATGCAAGTCTCGATATGCCATCAGTGCGTGGTCGCGGTGTTGAGTTTCTGACGCATCTGGTACATTTCGCGGTTGGGGAAAGGATGTCCCGGGCCTCGGGACAACAGCTTGGCAGACAAGGCAATGGACGCGTTGAACAACTTATTTACCCAGATAGCGGCCGTATCCGGCTCGCAGCGCCTGCATCGACTTGCATTGCCTGGCGCGACAGACCTGGTGGTCGAGCGGTGGAGCGGCGAGGAATCGCTGTCCACGCATTTCGATTACGTGATCGATTTCCTCTCGCTCGATGCCGGCCTCGATCTGGAGGCATGGCTGGGCCAGCGCGCGACATTGACCACGCGGGCCGCCAGCGGCGCCGATATCGAACGTGTGGGCCTGGTGAGCGATGCGACCCTGCTCGGCAGTGATGGCGGTGTCGCGCGCTACCGGATCGGCGTGCGGCCGTGGACGTGGTGGCTGGAGCACGGTCGGCACAGCCGCGTGTTCCAGGAGCGCAGCGTGCAGGACATCCTGTCGTCGGTGTTCGACGGCTACAAAGATATTGCCCGCTGGCAGTGGAGCGACGAAGTGGCCGGTTTCCTCGGCGCCGAGCGCAAACGCAGCTACTGCGTGCAGTACCGCGAAAGCGATGCGGCGTTCGTCCAGCGGTTGCTGGCGGAAGAAGGCTTGGGCTGGCGCGTGCAGAACGACGCCGAGGCGCCCGCCGGCCACTGCATGGTGATCTTCTCCGACAGCGCGACGCAGCCGGAAGACGTAACGTCGTCGGGCAGTGGCGTTCGCTTCCATCGCAGTGCCGCCACGGAAAGCGAGGACACGGTGCAGGCGTTGGGTCAGTCGCGTCGGCTGGGTAGCAATCGGCTCACGGTCTTCAGCGGTGACTACAAGCGCAGCAGTGGGCAGGGCGCGCAGGTGCCGGTCAATGGCGGCGGCAGCCAGTCCGCGCGCGAGGCCTACGACCCGGCCGGCGCCTATGCGTTTGCCGACAGCAGCGAGGGCGATCGGCTGGCGGGTCTGCAGGCCGAGGCGCACGAAGCACGCAACCAGGCGTGGCGCGGACGCAGCAGCGTGCGCTCGCTGTGTGCGGGCCAGTGGCTGCGGATCGGCCAGGTGCCCACGTCGGCGCCGTCAGAGGTGCTGCTGACAGGCGTCCGGCATCTCGGCGTCAACAATCTTCCCGTGGACCTGCGGGCGTCGCTTGCGCAGGCATTGGGCGCTGCACCTTCCGCGCATCCGGTCGATCCGGCCGTGCACGAGCGCGCCGAAGCGGTGGGCTATGCCAATGCCTTCACCGCGATCCAGCGCACGACGCCGTGGCGGCCGGTGCTGCTTGATGACACCGGCGTGCGCCTGAACCCGCGGCCGCTGGCGCCGGGCTACCAGACCGCGATCGTGGTGGGCGCGCAGGGCAGCGCTGCCGGCGCCGGCAGCCACGAAGTCCACGCCGATCTGGCTGGGCGTATCCGGGTCAAGTTCCATTTCCAGTCCGGTCAGGGCGATGCCGCGCGCGACAGTGCGTGGCTGCGCGTGGCGCAGCGCTATGCCGGCCCGGGCGTGGGCAGCCAGTTCCTGCCGCGGATCGGTCAGGAGGTGCTGGTCGGCTTCCTCGACGGTGATATCGATCGCCCGCTGGTGCTGGGCGCGCTCTACAACGGGCGCGGCGAAGCCGGTGTGGCACCGACGCCGGCCGGCCAGGCGGCAAGCAGTGACACCGCCGCCTATGCGCAGGCCGCCGATGCACGCGCCAGCGCGCAGGCCAATGTGACCGGCGGACACGCGCCGGCCTGGCATGCGGCCGCCGCCGGCGACGATGCGCACCGCCATCCCGGTGCACTGTGGGGTGTGCGCTCCAAGGAGTGGGGCGGCAGTGGTTACAACGCGCTGCTGTTCGACGACAGTGATGCCCAGTTGCGCGCGCAGCTGCTGACCACCCAGGCGGTGACCAGCCTCAACCTGGGCCACCTGATCCACCAGGCCGACAACTTCCGCGGCAGCCTGCGCGGCGAAGGCTTTGAGCTGCGCAGTGATGCCTGGGGTGCGCTGCGCGCGCGCTCGGGGCTGTGGCTCAGCGGTTACGCGCGCGGCGCGCAGGGCAAGGCCGGTGATGCGGCGCAGCCGGTCGCGCTGCTGACCCAGCTGCAGACGCTGGGCACCTCCTTCGCAACGGCGGCCAGCACCCACCTGACCAGCAAGCTGGCCGCGCACGAAGGTGCGCAGCAACCCAATCGCTCGCGGTTGGTGCAGGACAAGGCACCGCTGGCCGCGCTGCTGGCCAGTGCGCGCACCACCGTGGAGGGCGTCGAGTACGCGCCGGCCCGTGGCCAGGCCGCCGAGCGCGATGGCGGTGCCGGTGAAAACAAGGTGCCGCACGTCGGCGATGCACTGCTCGGCCTGGCCGCGCCCGACGGCGTGGTGCATGTGGCCGGGCAGGCGCTGGGCTGGGCGATCGGCGAGACCTTGACGCTGGGCAGTGGGCAGGCCAGCGAAACGGCTGTGATGGGGCAGATGCGGCTGCATGCCGCGCAGAGCGTGGGCGTGCTGGCGACGGCGGTGCAGGGCAAGGCGGCAACGGCTGTTGCGCTGAGCGTGGTGGCCGGGCAGGGTGAGCTGGACGTGCAGGCGCAGCAGGATGAACTGCGCATCCAGGCGCAGGCCGCACTGAAGATGGCCAGCGCCCAGTCGCAGTTCGACCTGTCCGCCGGAAAGACCCTGCACGTGGCCACCGCCGGCGGCGCCAGCGTGACCATCGAAGGCGGCAACATCACCTTCACCGCGCCGGGCAACATCGTTGTGCACGCCGGCAAGAAGTCTTTCACCGGTCCCAGCAATTACCAGGCCGAGCTCAAGAGCTGGGTCCATGGGGACCTCAAGAAACAACGCATCATTGGATTCTCGGGATGAGCATGAACAGGATTTTTCTCGCATCGCTACTGTCCGGCGCGATGCTGCTGGCGGCATGCCAGGCACAGCCACCGGCAGACCAGGTGGCCGATGCCGCCGCCCAGGGTGATGCGGCCGCGGCCGCAGTGGCCGTGGATGCACCTGCCGCCGAGCCCGCTGCGGCAACCGCCTCCGAGGCGACCGACCCGCTGGCCACCGAACTGTTCAACCTGGTGGGCGATGCCGTCTGCGGCAAAACCTGCCCGCAGTACGACGCGCGTGTGGACAAGGCCTTCAGCGACATGCTGGCCGACGCGGCGTCGCTCGGCGATGCGCGTCTGCGCGAGCGGATCGGCAGCGGCCCGCAGCCGCAGGGCGAACGCATCCAGACCGCGGCCGGCGAACGCTGGCTGTACCGCGCCTGCCAGGCGCACCAGTGCAACCTGACCACTCTGGTAGCGCTGTACGACCCGACCACCGGTCGCATGGCCGGTCGCCTGGTCGACAAGTGCCAGGTGCATTGGCTGGGCGCGCTGCCTGCCGAGGCCATGGATCGCATCAGTGAGCTGGCGCCGGTGCAGATCAGCGACGAAGACTACACCGCGTTCTGCACCGGGAACTGACCATGGCAAAGGACCTGCAGGGATTCCTCAATGCGCTGTTCGCCTCCGAAGGCGGCGGCAACCTGTCGATCATCAACAAGTTCGGCTACGTGGGTAAGTACCAGTTCGGCGAAGACGCGCTGATGGACCTGGGCTACTTCAACCACGACGGACAGAAGCACGAAAAGGACGGCAAGTTCTTCCAGGACTGGGACGGCACGTGGACCGGCAAGGACGGCGCCACCAGCCTGCAGGTGTTCCGCAACAGCGAGGCCATCCAGGACAAGGCCGGCCAGGCCTGGGTAAGGCGGCTGTGCAGCATGGGCCGGAAGTATGGCGCGCACGCGTACATCGGGCAGACCATCGGCGGGGTGCTGGTCACCGAATCGGGGATCATCGCCGCGGCCCACCTGAAGGGGTACGGCACGGTCACGCCCAAGGACGGCAAGTACAAGACCCCGGCGGTGATGGCCTTCCTGAAGACGGGCGGGGCGATCAATGCCACCGACGCCTTCGGTACCTCGGTGGGCAAGTACATGGCCAAGTTCGCCGGCTACGCGCTTGGCTGCTGCGAGCCGGTGGAGGTGCAGCAACCCTGGTCGTATCCGTTCCCGCCGCAGGGCAAGACCACCGCGCTCGACGGTGCCGCGTATATCGGTCTGCCCGCCCTGCAGGGCGCGTTGAGCAAGGCCGACGACGGGTTCTTCCCGATCGGTGCCAGCGGCCTGTGGCATGGCGGCATCCACTTCGATGCCGGCACCGGCACCGTGCTGAACCAGGCCGATGGCGTGCGCTGCATCAAGGATGGCGAGATCGTCGCCTACATGGTGAACCGCAAGTACCCCGAAATCACCTTCCCGAAGGTGCAGCGCAGCGCAGCGTATTCGTCCGGCTTCACGCTGGTGCGGCACCGTATCGAGCTGCCGCCGAATGCCGAGTCGCTGTTCAAGGCCGAGGCCGAGAAGAACGCGCCCAAGACCTGCACGCCCGACAATCCGTCCGGCGGTGTTGCCGCCGCGGGCGCCGCAGGGGCGACCACCGGTGCTGCTGCGGCGGCGGCGCCGGGCACGGCAAAGAAGGAACCGGCCAAGGCGGATGCGCCCAAGCCGCGTGATCCGGGCATGCAGATGGTGTTCTACAGCCTGTACATGCACCTGCTGGACTTCCAGGGCTACGAAGAGAATCCCAAGCGCGCCCGGCCGGCGTACTGGGATGCCAGCAACGAGTTTGTCGTGGGCGAGCGCGCCAAGGACAAACAGGAGGTGCCGCCGCCCCCGGTGCAAGCCGCTGCGGAAGCCCCGGCGGAGGTGGAAGAGGTCGGCTGCGATTGCGGTCACAGCATCTCCAGCGAAGCCAACGAACTGCTCGGGTTCTTCCCGCCCGAGACCAAGGAATGGGACAACGTGACGTCCGAGGAGCTGGTCCATGAGTGACGCCGCCGCGCCGATCATCGGCCTCAACATCCGCAAGGAAGCCAACGGCAAGAGCGCCCGCATCGGGCTGCTGCCGCGCGGTGCCCGCATCACGGTGAAGAACCGTGGCGAAAAGTGGGCGCAGATCGACCGCATCCTGGAAGGCCAGATCGCACCGGTGCGTCCGGGCGAGGCGGTGGATCCGGCGGCCGCGCAGGGCTGGGTGTTCCTGTCCGAGCTGGACCCCGGCCCCAAGGCGCCGCTCACCCTGGACCAGGTGGTGATTCCGGAGAAGCCCATTCCCGTCAGTGCCGGTGCGCTGCTCGGCCACGTAGGCGAGTACCAGCAGTACGTGGACGCCCAGCCGCGCGCCAAGCGCGGCTGGCGGCAGATGGTGCACATCGAGACCTTTGCCGGCAATGACCTGCCGGTGTTCGTCAAGACGGCGCGCAAATACGCGTCGCTGCTGCCGCCCAACACCGGGTCGATGTTCCTGATCGACAAGGGGGCCAAGCTCAAGTTGCCGGTGGCGCACGACACCACCTGGCCGGCCGATACGCGGCTGGTGCAGGGCAAGGACGGCGCGATCGGACCGTGGGCGAAGATCCAGAAGGCGGGCCTGGTGGTGATGGACCGCGAGGCCTTGGGCGCGTACTCGTCCAAGAGCAAGCGCTACGCCAAGGCGCCGGATGCCGAATGGACCGGCTGGTTCGTCGGCCCGGCCGACACCGACCGCACCCTGGACGAGAAGCTGGCCAAGAAGCTGAACTACAAGCGTCGCGAGATGCGCATGCCGCAGGGCGACGCGGTGTGGGTGGAGCGTGCGGCGCTGGTGTCGTGCGGTGCCGACGGCATGAAGGTGTGGAAGAAGTTCCCGTTGCGCCTGGATGGCCCCGATGCCGGTGGCGAAGCCGCGTTTGCCCGGGTGATGACCCGCGCCGAGCTGGAGAAGAACCCGCCGGCCGATCGCGTCGTCGACGCCGATGGCAAGCCGTGGTGGCGCGTGTCGGTGCGCAGCCAGAATGCCGGCAAGATCCACGTCGGCTGGGTCTGCGAAAGTGGCATGCCGAAGGTGGGCTGGCAGTCTCCATGGGCGTGGCCGGGCTTCGACTGGGTGGAAGAGGGCCAGATCCAGCCGGTGGACATGCTGTCGGCCTCGCTGGTGAACATGGGCGCGCTGCGCGCCGATGAGGTCACCGACTACAAGATGCGCGCCGACAAGGTCGACAAGAGCGCGCTGGTCAAGAAGCTTTATGAGCAGCTGGACACCGACAAGAGCGGCTACCTGTCCAAGGCCGAGCTGCGCACGGCGATGGAACAGCCGCTGATGGCACAGGCCATGAGCCGGATGATCGCCAGGTACGAAAGCGAGTGGGGCGGCAGCGATGCCAAGTGGGACGCGCTGGATCCGCTGATGCTGGGCGGCCAGCCGGAGTGGAGCGCCGAAAAGCTGCGCATCAAGCACCTGCGCTGGTGGGACAAGGTGCAACCGAAGGTGCCCGGTTTCCCGGTGTCGCCGGAGGTGTACCACATCCACCCGATCGCGCTGCTCAACAATTTCTATTCGCCGCTGGGCGAGGCCAATGCCGCGGCCACCGATGGCGGTGCGACCAGCAAGAGCGGCAAGCACTGGCATGGCCGGTTCCTGCAGAGCGCCAAGGTGGCCGACCTCAAGTCGCCGTTCCGCGAAGGCGCCAGCAGCTTCATCGCGGCGATGAAAGCCGGTGGCATCGACGTGATCATCAACACCACCCTGCGCCCGCCGCAGCGCTCCTACCTGATGTACTACGCCCGCGAAGTGGTGCAGGGGCTGGCGCCGGGAAAGGTGCCCAAGTTCGTGCCGCAGAACGGCGACGAACCGGTCAACATCGACTGGGAGCACCTGGACGCCAACGGCAAGCCCGACCTGGACGCGGCCAAGAAGGGCGCGCGTGCGATGGATCAGGCGTATGCCGCGGCCGGCGCGATCGGCAAGCCCTACAGTTCCAACCACAACGGGGGCGAGGCGATCGACATGAAGTTCGATCCCCCGTGGGGCATTGGCAAGACGGTCAAGAACGCCAGTGGCGTGTCGGTGGCCATCACCAGCAAGCGCGACCTGCAGGAAGTAGGCGCCACGTACAAGGTGTACCACTGGACGTACCACGGTCCCAAGAACAAGGTCGACGAACCGCATTGGTCCAAAACAGGTAATTGAGCATGTCCATGAAAGGCGTCACCGCTGTTGTGTTTTCCCTGCTTGCCGCCGCTGGCAGCGCCCAGGCCGCGGGCCCGTCTGCGGGCGGCTGGCGCAGCCTGACGATCGGGCCGGCGTATTCGGTGTCCGAACAGCGCAGCGCGTTCGTGATGCTGCCGGCCGACGCGGGTAAAGGCACCCGTTTCACGGTGATGGACCTGACCCGGTGGCAGCCGGTCTGCTGCCTGGAGGTCTCCAGCCCGCGGCTGCAGCAGGCCACCCTGGAGCATTCCTACCAGGTGCCCGGGGTGTGGGCATCGGATCTGACCAGTGGGCTGGACAATGGCGCCGGCGGCGCATCGCACGTGTTCGCGGCACGCCCGGTGGGTCGCCTGCTGGGCTACCGGTTCGAGGGACACTTCACCGAGAGTGGCGAATGGGGCGGCCTGTTGCTGCCGGCCGATGCACAGGCTGCCGGCGCGGGCAAGGTGAGCTTCGGCGGTGCTACCTACACG
The DNA here is from genome assembly GCF_056395005.1 of Stenotrophomonas sp. 10N36. Classification (NCBI taxonomy): domain Bacteria; kingdom Pseudomonadati; phylum Pseudomonadota; class Gammaproteobacteria; order Lysobacterales; family Lysobacteraceae; genus Stenotrophomonas; species Stenotrophomonas sp. 10N36. The sequence goes on from NZ_JBFTIS010000026.1 coordinate 29,537, forward strand.
GTGGTCCGCACCGTGGACACGTTGCCTGACGATGACGGCGGGCTGGAAACCTACCGCCTCACGCCTGAAACCGGTGGCGCGGCGCAGACGGTCGACGTACGCTTCGGCACCAATTGATCCTCCCGCGCCGCTGACGCATAGTGGCGGCGCTTTCAACACTGGACCCACACCCATGCAGGGCAGAAACATCACGCAGGCGCTGCTGTTGGCGCTGGGGCTTTCCGTTGCCCTGGACGCTGCGGCACAGGGCGCGACCACGGCCCCGGTCTTCGGCGGCTGGCGCAACCTGCACTCGGCCAATGGGGTCGAGCCGGCGCAGGACGACCTGGCGTTTGCGATGCTGCCGACCACCGCGGCCAAGGGCACGCGCTTTGCCATCCTGGACCGGGAAGCCAAGCGCGTGGTCTGCTGCATGGTGGTGAGCAGCGACCGGCTGGATGCAGGCGTGCTGGAATCGCAGTACCGCCTGCCCGGCGTTTGGGTGTCGGACCTGCTCAACGAAGGCAACGACACCCCGCCGCCCTACGAGCCGCGCGTGTACGAAATGAAACGTGACGGTGCACTGGCTACGTACGTTTTCCATGACGCGATCGAGGCCTACAGCGACCTGGGTGGGCTGCTGCTGCCCCCGGGTGCCAGCATCGATGCCGCCGGCACGGTCAAGACCGGCACCCGCAGCTACACGCTGCAGTTCCAGACCACCACCTTCACCGATGAAGATGGCACGCTGGACCGCTTCACCCTGCGCCCGGTGGGGTCGCCCGGAGCCCCCGTGGTGGTTGAGGTTCCGTACGCGACCTACTGACTACGTTGGCGGCACGTTGACGTGGTTTTAACGGACGCTGCCTTGCGTAGCGTGCGTGTTGGTTTTGCATCTGCTACCGTCGGATCACAGGGGATGGAAGCGACACCGGCACTGCCGGTGCCGCGCGAGCCAAGGTGAGCCATGGAAGCAATGCGGAACCTGATGACACAGGCGGCCCGGTTGTTGGATGGGGAACGTCTGTACCGGATGCAGTTGCCGGATGCGCCGATGGTGCTGGTGGACCGCTGGCAGGGTGAAGAACAGCTCTCGCACGGATTCCGCTACGAGGTGCTGCTGTTGGCGCTCGATGCCGACCTGCCCCTGGAGAAGTGGCTGGGCAGTGCTGCCTGCCTGCAGACCCGGCTGGCCGATGGTCGCTGGCTGCCCCGGCATGGCCTGATCACCGAAGCGCATTTGCTGGCGGACGATGGCGGCCTGGCGCGCTACCGCGTGGTGCTGCGTGACGCCAGTTGCCGGTTGGAACACGGTCACCACAGCCGCGTGCTCCAGAACATGGACGTGCAGCAGATCGTCGACACCGTATTGGGCGACCACGTCGGCCAGCTGCAGTGGCGCTGGAGCGGGGAAGCGGCGGATTTTCTCAAGGGCGCGCGACCGCGCAGCTACTGCGTGCAGTATCGCGAGACCGACCTTGCCTTCATCCAGCGGCTGCTGGCCGAAGAAGGCCTGGGCTGGCGGGTGGAAGACAGCGGGCAGGACCCAGGTGGCCACGTGCTGGTGCTGTTTGCCGATGCGGCCGCGCAGGCACAGGACACGGTGTCGCAGGCGGGCGGCGGGGTGCGTTTCCACCGTGCCGGTGCCACCGAAGCCGATGACACCGTGCAGGCCGTGGGCCGCCGGCGTCGCCTGGGCGCCCAGCGCTTGACGCTGCACAGTGATGATTACAAGGCCAGCCGTTCGCTCGCCGCCGGCGTGCCGTTGGAAGGCGGCGGGCAGGGGGAGGCGCGTGAGGTCTACGACCCGTCCGGTGCCTACAGCTTTGCCGACAGTGTGGAGGCGGATCGTTACGCCGGGCTGATGGCCCAGGCGGGCGAGGCGCAGGCCCAGCAGTGGCAGGGGCGCAGCACGCTGCGCAGCGCCACGGCCGGCCAGTGGTTGACGGTGACCGGGTTGCCCGGGAACGCACCGGCCGACCTCGTGCTGACCCGGGTGCGGCATGTGGGAATCAACAATCTGCCGGTGGACCTGCGCGAGGCGCTTGCGGGGCTTCAGCCGGTGGACGCCGCCGAGGCGTCCGCAGACCGGTCCGGGGCCGCACAGACGCACGGCTACACCAATACCTTCGACGCCCAGGCACGCGACCTAGCCTGGCGGCCGGTGTTGTTCGACGACAGTGGTGCGCGCCTGAACCCGCGGCCGTTGGCACCGGGCTACCAGACGGCCGTGGTGGTGGCCGCGCCCGGGGTCAGCACGGAGGGTGCGCGCGACGTGCACGCCGACAGCCTCGGGCGGATCCGGGTTCGTTTCCATTTCCAGAGCGCTGCCGGCGCGAGTGCCGACAGCACCTGGCTGCGCGTGGCCCAGCGCTATGCGGGGCCGGGCGTGGGCAGCCAGTTCGTGCCGCGCGTGGGGCAGGAAGTCCTGGTGGGCTTCCTGGAGGGCGACATCGATCGCCCGGTGGTACTGGGCAGCCTGTACAACGGCCAGGGTGAAGCCGGCACCGTGCCGACCCCGGGTGGCCGCAGCGTCGAGGCCGATACCAGCGCCTATGCGCAGGCCGGCGATGCCGTGGCCAGCGCGCAGGGCAACCGCAGCGGCGGTCATGCGCCGGCCTGGCACGCCGCCGGTGGCGGTGAGGATGCGCATCGGCATGCCGGGGCGATGTGGGGCGTGCAGTCCCGCGAGTGGGGCGGGCAGGGTTACAGCCGCCTGCTGTTCGACGACAGCGATGCCCAGCTGCGACTGCAGCTGGCGACCACGCAGGCGTCCAGCGGCCTGAGCCTGGGCCATCTGGTCCACCAGGCCGACAACTTCCGCGGCAGCCTGCGCGGCGAAGGGTTTGAACTGCGCAGCGATGCCTGGGGCAGCGTGCGTGGGCGCGCCGGCCTGTGGCTCAGTGCCTATGCGGGCGCTACCGGCGCCGCAGGCTCCGCCTCGGCGCCGGTCGCCCTGCTGACCCAGTTGGATACGCTGGGCAGCACGTTTGCCGTAGCCGCCGGTACGCATCAAACGGTGCGTCTGGCCGACAGTGAAGGCGTGCTACGCCCGGCGCACTCTCGCCTGGTGACCGATGCCGCGCCGCTGCAGGCGATGCTGCGCAGTACGCGCACCGCAGTAACGGGCGGGGCCTACCCCGATGCACGCGGGGCGGCCCCGGACCGCGATGCCGCGGCCGGCGCAGACCGCGTGCCGCATACCGGTGACCCGTTGCTGGGCATCGCCGCACCAGCGGGGATCGCCCATGTGGCCGGGCAGTCGCTGCAGTGGGCGCTGGGCGAAACGCTCACCCTCGGCAGCGGCCTCGCCAGCGAAACCGTGGTGATGGGCCAGGCGCGCTGGCACAGCCGCCAGGCGCTGGGCGTGCTTGCGGCGGCGCGCACCGGCCAAGGCGCGCAGGCCACTACGCTGAGCGTGGTCAGCGGCACCGGCACGCTGGAACTGCTGGCCCAGAACGACGAGATCCGGGTGCAGTCGCAGGCGGCGCTGCACGGTGCCAGCGGACAGGCGGCGGTTGAGCTGGCCGCCGGGCGCACGCTCCACGTAGCCACCGCCGGCGGTGCCAGCCTCACCATCGAACAGGGCAACATCACTTTCACCGCGCCGGGCACCATCACCGTGCATGCGGCGCGCAAGTCGTTCCAGCCCGGCGGCAGTGGCAACTATCCGTTGCCGGTGTTCCCGCAGTCGGTGTGCAAGGAATGCCTGCTGTTGGCCGCGCAGCGTGCCGCGCCGTTGACCCCGAAGGGCTGATCCATGGTGCCGACGACCTTCCCGCGCACGCAGTGGCAGCCCTTGGCGACGGGGCTGCATCGCTATCTATTGCTCGACGGCGCCCAGTGCGACGCACCGCAGGCCGTGCTGCAGTTCCTGCCGCATGCGGCGTCGCGCCTGTTCGATGGGCTGCTGGCCGATGGCAGCGCCGATACCTCGGTGTATCTGTCCCGGCTGCCTCCCGAGCTGCCGGCAGAAGCCGTGCTGCTGCGCCTGGACGGCCATGCCAAGGCACTGGGCGCCGCCACGGTGATTGAGTCCGGGTTGACGCAGGACGTGCTGCTGCAGCGCCTGTCGCGCCGGCTGGACGCGCGGTACCCCAACGGCAAGGAATTCCTGGCCCGCTTCTACGACGGGCGCGTGCTGCCCTGGTGGGTGCAGGCGCTGGACCCCGAACAGCGCGACGCGTTTCTCGCGGTGGGGGAGTACTGGCATTACGTGACCCACGATCATCGCTGGGACACCTTGGCGCTGACCTGTCCGGCCATCGATCCGCACCTGCTGCCGTGGACGCTGGAAGCCGAGCAGCGTCGTGTGCTGATCAATTCCGCCTACCCCTACACGCTGATCGAGCACTACCAGCTCACCGATCCGGAACTGCTCGATCGCCTGCCATCGGCCAACTGGTACGGGTTCCTGCGCGGCGCGGTGGCGCTGGCCGCCCGGTTCGGCATCGAAGACAGTCGGCGGGTGCTGATGGTGTGCACCTGGGCGTTGCTGGTCGGCGATGACCTGGCCGACGACCCGGCCTGGCAGCAGCGACTGCAGGACTTTGCCGATGGCCGCAGCACCGCAAAGCAGATCGGCGATGCGGTCTGGCCGATGGAGGAAACCTGGTGATGCCTTCCCGTTCGTACACCGTTGGTCTGTTTCTCGTGGAGCGTGCATGTTGAGTCTGAAGTCGTTTACCTGGATCGCGCTTGCGGCGCTCGCCATCGTGCTGATCGGCGCGGGCTGCTCGCGTGCGATGGCCAAGAGCAAGCCGAAGTCGCCGTACCTGACGCTGTTCGCGTTCAATTACAGCGACCGCTATCTGTACGACACGCGGGTGGATGGCACCTGGATGGGGGGCGTATCGGCGTACACCGACAGCGGTTCGGTGATGGGTCCCCTTGCGCCACGCACCGACAAACCCATCACCCTCGACGTCCGTTGGAAGCTGTCTGGGCGCTATGACCTGAAGACCAATACGTATGAGAAGGTCGGACCACTGGAGCCTAGGTCGGCGCAGGTGACGGTGCGCCAACCGTATCCGGCCGACCCGCACACGTTGCTGCTGCACTTCTACCCCGACGGTCACGTCGAGGCCGAACTGCTGGAGCGCGGCAAGGACCCCTGGGACCTGCGCCGCGAAAAGATTCCTGAGGGCCATATCGCCAACCAGGGCCTGTAAGCACGCGTTGCCCGTTCTCCAAGGAAGCCGTCCGGTGCCCGCACCGGTAGATGAAGGAGTGCACTGCCGATGACCGCAACTGATCCCACTGCCATCCCCGGCCAGGTTGACCTGGAACCCGGCTCGCCCGAGCCGGTGGCCGACGCTGATCCCACGGCGCGCACCGCGCGACTGGCCCGGGGTACCCGGCCGATGACCGATGCCGAGCGCCAGCAGCGGCAGGCCGCGCAGAGCTGCACGCTGCCCGAGAAGGAAGAGGCCACCACCGGCTGCAGCCAGTCGCTGCAGGTCACGGTGTACTTCGATGGCACCGGCAACAACCGCGACGCGGAGATGGAAAAGCAGGAAGACGAACGTGCCCTGTCCAACATCGCCCGCCTGCACAGCGCCCGTATCAGCGGCCATCGCAACGTGCTGTCCACCTACCTGGCCGGGGTCGGCACCCCGTGCCCGGAAGTTGGCGACAGCGGCGGCATGCTGGGCCTGGCGATCGGCAAGGGCGGGCGCGAGCGCATCGACCATGCACTGGAGCAACTGGATACCTTCATCACCCAGCAGGCGGCGCAGATGCGCATCGTGGTGGTGAACGTGTCGGTGTTCGGCTTCTCCCGCGGCGCGGCGCAGGCCCGTGGTTTCATCCGCGACCTGGTGGCGCTGTGCAAGCGCCAGCCCGACGGCACCTGGATGTACAACACAACCGTGCCGATGCGGATCGGGTTCGCCGGCCTGTACGACACGGTGGTGTCGGTATGGCCGAGCCTGGCGCACGCCGCGGTGAATGCGGGCAACGGCCACAACGGCTGGGGCGAGGGCATGCGCATCCCGCCGATGGTGGTGCAGTCGGTGCACATGACCGCCGCGCACGAGCTGCGCGGCCAGTTCCCGCTCGACTCGACACGCGATGATGCACGCTATCCCGACAACACTCAGGAGATCTGGTATCCGGGTGTGCACTCCGACGTGGGCGGTGGCTACGATCCGCAGCACCAGGGGCGCCAGAACAGCATCGCACGGTTCGCCCTGAACGAGATGTACGACATCGCCCTGGCCGGCGGCGTGCTGCTGCACCCGATGAGCCGGCTGGACCCGGAGGTTCTCGCGGAGTTCGACAAGTCCGATCCCGAGCTGCAGGCGGTGTACAACGCCTACCTGCAGGCGGTCCGGGTGAAGCGGGGGCGCATGGAAGACGTGCAGGCCGCGCACATGGAGCTGCTGCACCGCTGGTTGAAGGTGCGGGTGGCGCGCGGCGACAAGCTGCCGTCGATGCAGCGCCTGCAGGAGCGCCAGGATGCGCTGGATGCGGAGGTGAAGACCCTGCGGCGGCGCCGCGCGCAGCTGGGCGACCCGTATGCCCGCGATGGCGGCCCCAGCGACATGAGCAGCGAACAACTGGCCGAATGGAACCGGGTGTCCGATGAATTGAGCGCACGCAGCGATGCGCTGTCGGAGGTCAAGAAGCAGCGCAAGGGCTTGGCCAGCGAGACCGACACCCTGGTCGGCAAGATGGTCAGCCTGCGTCGCAAGCGCGAGCGTGGCAAGCGGCTCACCCTGGCCGAGCGCACCATGCTCGATGCCTGGGACAACAAGCAGCTGCTGCCCGAAGCGGTGGAGACCTTCTTCGACGGCTACGGCCACGACTCGATCTCGCACTGGTTCATCGGCAATCTGGCGATGTGGCGGGTGCTCTACTTCGGCGATACCAAGTACAAGCCGGGCGACATCGAGGAGGGCGCTGCGGCGCCCCAGGCAGAGATCGAACCCGCGTAGGCCTGCCCATGGGGGAAAGGGCAGCAGCGCCGTGCTGTGTCGCCGGACGGTCAAGGGTGAGCGGGTACACTACGCGCCGAGCCGGCCCGGAACGGGCCGGACAGTGGCCGTAGCCGAGTCCTGCCTGTGATCCACCGCCTGTTATTGTCCAGCGCACTGGTGCTGTTGGCCGCCTGTGCCAGCGCGCCGCCCCCGGCCAAGCCGCCGGTCAATCCCGATGCGCTGTGGGGGATCGTGCAGCGCGACTGCCGTTTGCAGGGGCCGCCCCAAGGCAGCTGCGTGGCGGTCAACCCGCAGGCCGAGCGCCGCGATGTGGTGCTGAAGGATTCGCACGGCCAGTATCAGTATCTGCTGCTGCCGCTGGACCGGGTGACCGGTATCGAAAGCCCGCTGCTGCTGCGCGCCGATGCACCCAACTATTTCGCGGCTGCCTGGCAGGAGCGCTGGCGCACCGCGCAGGCACTCGGGCGCCCGCTGCCACGGGAGGTCACCAGCCTGGCGCTGAACTCGCCGCACGGGCGCTCCCAGCACCAGCTGCACATCCACGTGGACTGCCTGCGCACCGACGTGCTCGCGCAGCTGCAGCGCCTTGGCCCGGGCATCCAGACGCGCTGGCAGCCGCTGCCGGAGCCATTGCGTGGCCACCGCTACCAGGCGCGTCGGGTGGCGGGGGAGGCGTTGACGGTCGATCCGGTGCGGCTTCTGGCCAGCGAACTGGCCGGCGTGCAGAACCTGGGCCAGTGGTCGCTGGTGGTGGTGGGTGCCCACGCCGCCGACGGCAGCCCGGGCTTCCTGCTGCTGGCCACGCAGCTGGATGCAGCGCAGGGCAACGATGCCAGCGGCGAAGAACTGCAGGACCATGCCTGTGCAGCGGTGACCGGCGCGCAGGACGCGCTCGACCGGGTGCGCTGAGCGCTGCGCTATCCTGTTCGTTTCCGACAGGATGTGGCCCATGCCAAGGACGTTGCAGCGCAGACCCTTTCTTGCCGCCGTGGGCGTGCTGCTGGCAAGCATCAGCAGTGCTGCGGTGGCCACGCCGGTGCACGACCGCGCCGGCAACCGGCTGGAGGCGTTGATCGAGCAGCCGGCCGCGCAGGCGGGCGCCGAGCAGGCGTCGGCACGCTTCTGCACGGCCGACCGGCAGTGGTGCGTGCGCACCGCCCGCGAAGGCGACGATCAGGCGTCGCAGCTGGAGATCGAGCATCACCTACCCGGTGCGACCGAGCCGCAGACCTGGTTCATCCCCCTCGATAGCGCCGATGCCGAGGTCCCCGGCAACGATCAGCCGTGGCCGTTCATCGTGCGGTTGGCGCGTGGGGCCGACGCGGGTCAGGTACCGAGCGATCCGCAGCAGGCGGCGCTGGAGAACGTGCTGGTCGGGGTGCAGCGCAGTGTGACCACGATGTACTCCGGCGGGGATGCCGGCGCGTCCACGCTGGTGCTGAGCCGTATCCGCCACATGGACGATGGGATCCAGATCGACCCGGACGTACTGACGCTGCCCGCCGACGGCCACGCCATGATCCGGGCCTGCTTCGGCGAACAGGACAGCACGCGGCGCGCGGGCGCCTGCCATGACGAGTACAGCTTCCACGGTGTGCTGACCCTGGACCCGGCCGGGCAGGGTATGCCGGTGCTGCGTTACGCCACCACCGCCACCCGCTTCCCGGTAGGCGCGTCGCGGCTGCAGGATTCCCAGGCCCGCGGGCCGCTGCGCCGGCAGGACCTGCGCACCCAGACCGACCCGACCTGCTCCTTCCAGCGGGTGCTGCGTTTCGATGGCGGTCGCTACCAGCCCGATACCCCGCTGCCTGAGTGCGGGGAGTTCACCGATCTGTAGAGGGTGAGCGCCACGCCTGCGGCCATCCATGCCTTCCGGCAGGGCGCACATCGTCATGGAGCCACGCTATAGTGGCCGATCAATGCGGTGCCCGCTTTCGCGCCCGGGCTGTCTGGCGCGTCGTACCTGACCTATTCCATGACTGCTGAAACCACTACCCCCCCGGCACCGGCCCAGGCATCCGGCCCGCTGTTCTACCGCCAGCCGCTGCCGCTGCAATCGGACAAGCACGCCAATTGGCGTCTGGTGCAGGGGACCGTGGCCTTTGCGGCCGAAACCAACGCCATTCCGGCCGTGGTGGGCGAGTTCGGCCTGGCCGCGCAGCATTTCCCGATCCTGTTCACCGGCAAGGATGCTGCGCCGATCGTGGCCGTGGGCCTGGCCCGCAACAACCTGTTCATCGACGGCGACAAGTGGGCTGAAGACACCTACGCGCCGGCCTATGTGCGCCGGTATCCGTTCGTGTTCATGCAGGCCGACACCGAGGGTGACTTCCTGCTGGCCATCGACGCCGACGCCGAGCAGGTCAACCAGGGCACCAGTGAAGAAGGCGAACCGCTGTTCGTGGATGGCAAGGCGACCGAGCTGGTCGACAACGCCATGCGCTTCTGCGGCGATTTCACCCGCGAGCACGAGGCGACCCGTCAGTTCACGGCGGCGATCCTGGCCCAGGACCTGCTGGTGGAGCGCAGCATCGATGTCACGCTGAACAACGGCGAGCAGATGTCGGTGAACGGGTTCCACGTGGTCGACGTGGAAAAGCTGTCCAAGCTGCCCGACGACATCGTGCTGGCCTGGCACCGCAATGGCTACCTGGCCCTGGTGCACCACCACCTGAGCTCGCTGTCGCGCTTTAACGCGCTGGTCCAGCGGCAGAGCCTGAAGGCCGCTGCCAAGGCCTGATCGCCGCAGCCATGCAATGCACCACAACGGCGACCGCAGGGTCGCCGTTTTTGTTTGGTTCTTCGCCCATACGCTGGGCAGGCAGAAAGGTGCTTTTACGCTTTCCGGGCGCGGCCGTCGGTGGGTCGGGCGCTGGGTCCCCATGCCCTTTCCGGCGAATGTCCTCCGGCGTCGGCCTGCGGCCGCCACCTCCCCCTTTATTTCGCCTCCAAGGGCATGGGGAC
>NZ_JBFTIS010000027.1:0-62175 GCF_056395005.1 Stenotrophomonas sp. 10N36
GCGAGGGTTCCAGCCCCTTGCCGGGACACGCCGTAAATCCATCCCTGGAGGCTCGTGGGCGCCATCCATGGCGCCCAACGGTCCCGCCAACCCACCCACCCCACGCCCCGACAGTCTTCCGGCGCGTATGGGGGGTAGAGCTGAAGGCAAAGGCGGAGCCGAGGGCAGAGGCTGAGCCAATGGCAAAGGCAGAGCCAATGGCAAAGGCAGAGGCAGAGGCAGAGGCAAGGGCAAAAGGCAGAGGCAAAGGCAAAGGCAGAGCAGAAGCCAGAGCCAGAGCCGGATTTCTTTCCCCAATCGCTGGAAAAGGGGCCCAAAACGCAGAACAGGCGCCACCGGGCGCCTGTTCTGCATGCTTCCATCTCTTCCCAACCGCCGGATGCACAAATCCATCTGGGCGAGGGTTCCAGCCCCTTGCCGGGACCGTTGGGCGCCATGGATGGCGCCCACGAGCCTCCAAGGATGGATTTACGGCGTGTCCCGGCAAGGGGCTGGAACCCTCGCCGCGCGCAGATAACAGAAGCGCAAACGCTTTGCTGTTACTGCAGCAAGGACCGCAACATCCAGGCGTACTTCTCGTGCGTCTGCAGGCGCTGGGTCATCAGATCTTCGGTGGGGGCGTCGTCGGCGTCGTCGGCCACGTCCAGCACCTTGCGCGCCGTCCGGCACACCGCCTCGTTGGCGGCCACCAACTGGCGTACCATCTCACGCCAGTCCGCACTGTCGGTCAGGCCCGGCTCCTCGGCGATCGAGGTCAGGGCCGCGAACTCGCGGTAGGAGCCCGGGGCATTGAAGCCCAATGCGCGGATACGTTCAGCGACGTCGTCCAGGGCTGCCCACTGCTCGGTGTACTGGGTCTCGAACATGGTGTGCAGCGAGTTGAACATCGACCCGGTGACATTCCAATGGAAGTTGTGCGTCTTCAGGTAGAGCGTGAACGCATCGGCCTGGAACGATGCCAGCCCATCGGCAATCTTCTTGCGATCGCCTTCCTTGATCCCGATATCGATATTCGGGGCCGAAGGGGCGGCCGACGCCAGCTTCTGCTTACCGGTCTGGGTCTTCTTCACCGGTGTCTTGGTCTTCGCCATGGGGGTGATTCTCCTTGTGGAATGGATGGCCTTCACAATAGATCAGACTAACCTTTCAGTAGTAATCAAAGTTCTAACCGATTCGATTGATGAGCACTATCGACAAACAATCTGCTTCCCGCCTGCGCCAACAACGCGCCGCGATCGACGCTGGCATGAGCCGTGACCGTGGTCGCCTGCTCGGCCTGCTCTCGCGTTGCCAGTCCAAGCCCAACGATGCCGGCGTGGCCGCCGCGTTCGAACAGGCCCTGCAGGCCTCGGTGCAGCGGCGCGAAAGCCGCGCCCGCCACCTGCCATCAATCAGTCTGGACGACAGCCTGCCGATTGCGCGTGAAGCCGAACGCATCACCGCCCTGATCCGCGACCACCAGGTCGTGGTGATCGCCGGTGAAACCGGCTCGGGCAAGACCACCCAGCTGCCCAAGCTGTGCCTGGCCGCCGGTCGCGGCGTGGCCGGCATGATCGGCTGCACCCAGCCGCGACGGATTGCCGCACGTGCGGTGGCCACCCGCGTCGCGCAGGAGCTCAAATCCGAACTGGGCACGGTGGTGGGCTACCAGGTGCGCTTCACCGACCGCGTCGGCGACGACACCCGCATCAAGTTCATGACCGACGGCATCCTGCTGGCTGAAATCAGCAGCGACCGCTATCTGTCCCAGTACGACACCATCATTGTCGACGAGGCACACGAACGCAGCCTCAACATCGACTTCCTGCTGGGCTACCTCAAGCAGCTGCTGCACAAGCGCCCGGACCTGAAGCTGATCGTCACCTCGGCGACCATCGACACCTCGCGTTTCGCCGAGCATTTCAACGATGCGCCGGTGATCAGCGTCGAAGGCCGCACCTTCCCGGTGGAGGTGCGCTACCGTCCGCTGGAAGGCGAGGGCGGGGGTGACAAGGAGGGCGGGCGCGATGGCGAGCGCACCGTCAACGAGGCCATCGTGGCCGCGGTGGACGAGATCACCCGCATCGATCCGCGTGGCGACATCCTGATGTTCTTCCCCGGCGAACGCGAGATCCGCGACGCGCACCAGGCGCTGGAGCGGCGCAAGTACCGCGAAACCGAGGTGCTGCCGCTGTATGCGCGGCTGTCGGTGAAGGACCAGGACGAAGTCTTCAACCCCGGCAGCAAGCGCCGCATCGTGCTGGCCACCAACGTGGCCGAAACCTCGCTGACGGTGCCGCGTATCCGCTACGTGGTCGATCCTGGCCTGGCGCGGGTGAAGCGCTACAGCCCGCGCCAGAAACTGGACCGGCTGCATATCGAACCGGTGTCCCAGGCCAGCGCCAACCAGCGCAAGGGCCGTTGCGGGCGCGTGTCCGAAGGTATCTGCTACCGGCTGTACTCGGAAGCCGATTTCCAGTCGCGCGATGCATTCACCGATCCGGAAATCCGCCGGTCCAGCCTGTCCGGGGTAATCCTGCGGATGCTGCAGCTGGGCCTGGGCCGGATCGAGGATTTCCCGTTCCTGGAGGCGCCCGATGAGCGCGCCATCGCCGACGGCTGGCAGCAGCTGGGCGAACTGGGCGCGGTGGACGACCAGCGCCGGCTGACCCCGGTCGGGCGGCAGATGGCGCGGTTGCCGGTGGACGTCAAGCTGGCGCGGATGCTGGTGGCCGCGCAGGCCCAGGGCTGCCTGCGGCCGATGCTGGTGATCGCTTCGTTCCTGGGCATCCAGGACCCGCGCGAGCGCCCGCCCGAAGCCCGTGGCGCGGCCGATACCGCGCACGCGCTGTTCGCCGATGGGCGGTCGGAATTCGTGGGCGTGCTGCGCCTGTGGGATGGCTACCGGCAGGCCCACGAGGACCTCACCCAGTCCAAGCTGCGGGGCTGGTGCGAGCGGCATTTCCTGGGCTTCCTGCGCATGCGCGAATGGCGCGAACTGCATCGCCAGTTGCGCGTGCTGTGCGAGGAACTGGGCTGGACCGAAGAACCGGCGGCCAGTGCGCTGGAGCCGTTGCTGGCCGGTTCGTCGGCGCCTGCCCCGGTGCGCGATGACGAAGCCAAGGCCAAGGTGACGCGCGGCCAGCAGCACCGCGCCGCGCGCCTGGCCCGCGAGGGCAAGAGCGAGCCGGCCGCCCCGGCGCCAGCCACTGCGCCGGTCGTGGAGGGCCGCGATGCGCGCAGTGCCTTCAGCGAGAAGGTGCGTGCCGCTGCCTACCAGACCCTGCACCGTGCGCTGATTGCCGGGCTGCCCACGCAGATCGGCCATCGCAGCGACAAGGGCGATTTCCTCGCGCCGCGCCAGCGCCGCTTCCTGCCGTTCCCCGGCTCGGTGCTGGCCAAGCGGCCGCCGCCGTGGCTGCTTACCGCCACCCTGCTGGACACGCAGAAGATCTGGGGCCTCACCAACGCGGCGATCGAGCCGGACTGGGTGATCGCCGAGTTGCCGCACCTGCTGCTGCGCAAACACTTCGACCCGCACTGGTCGCGTGCGCAGGGCCAGGTGCTGGCGTCGGAGCAGATCAGCCTGTTCGGGCTGGTACTGGCACCGAAGAAGCCGGTGCACTACGGCCGCATCGCGCCCGGCGAGGCGCACGACATCTTCGTCCGCCAGGGCTTGGTGACCGGCGAGATCAACACCCGCGCCAGCGTCATCGCCGACAACCTCACCGTGCTGGAACAGGCGCGCGAGGAAGAGGCCAAGCTGCGCCGGGCCGGTATCGTTGCCGACGAAACCTGGCAGGCGCGCTGGTACCTGGACCGGGTGCCGTCGGAGATCCACTCGGCCACCGCGCTGGATACCTGGTGGAAGGGCCTGACCCCGGAGAAGCGGCATGGCCTGGCCTGGTCGCTGGCCGACCTGTTGCCCGGCGAAGGCAGCGATGCCGAACGCTATCCCAAGTACCTGCCGCTGGGCGACGCACGCCTGGCGCTGCACTATCGCTTCGAGCCGGGCAGCGACGACGATGGCGTCAGCCTGGACGTGCCGCTGCACCTGCTCAACGCGCTCGATGCCGCGCGCCTGTCGTGGCTGGCCCCGGGCTTCGTCGCCGACAAGGCATCGGCGTTGATCCGCAGCCTGCCCAAGGCAATGCGCCGCAACTACGTGCCGGCCCCGGATTTCGGGCGCGCGTTTGCCGAAGCGTTCGGCGACCCGAGCGCCGACGACATCCGTGGCGAGCTGGCGCGGTTCCTGTCGCGGGCCACCGGTGCACAGGTGGCGGCCACCGATTTCGACCTGACCGCGCTGGACACCCACCTGCACATGAACCTGCGGCTGTTCGACGCGCAGGGCAAGTTGCTGGCCAGTGCACGCGACCTGGATGCACTGCGCGCACGCTTTGGCGGGCAGGCCGGCGAGGCGTTTGCCGCCCGCGCCGGGCGCGCGCTGGCGGTGGAAGGCCTGCGCGATTTCCCGGCCACGCCGATCCCGTTGCAGGTGCCGGGCGAAGCCGGCGTTCCCGCCTACCCGGCGCTGGTGGATACCGGCGAAAGTGCGGCGCTGCGGATCTTCGCCGACCGCAACGAAGCGGCCGAGCAGCACACGCACGGCGTCCGTCGCCTGTTCGACATTGCCCTGGCCGACAAGGCCAAGCAGGCCCGCAAGCAGCTGCCCGTGCCGCCCAAGACCGGGCTGCTGTACGCCGCCATCGAATCGCAGGAGCGCCTGCGCGGCGACCTGGTGGATGCCGCCTTGAACGCGGTGCTGGCCGACGGCCTGGGCGATATCCGCGACCCGGCGGCCTTTGCGCAGCGCCGCGATGCGGCCGGCAAGGGGTTGTTCGCCGAGGCGATGGCGCGCCTGAAGCTGGCCGAGAACATCCTGGCCCACGTTGCCGAGCTCAAGCCGTCGCTGCAGTCCACGCTGATGGGCTGGGCGCGCGGCAACCTGGACGACCTGGAACAGCAGCTGGCCGGGTTGGTCCACCCGGGGTTCCTGCGCGATACCCCGGCCGATGCACTGGCCCAGTACCCGCGCTACCTGCGCGCGATGATCCTGCGCAGCGAACGGGCCAAGCGCGATCCACCGCGTGACCAGGCACGCATGCTGGAACTGCGGCCGTTCATCGACGCGTTGGCCGATGCCGATCGCCGCGGCCTGCGCCAACGCCCGCAATGGCAGGCGCTGCGTTGGGACCTGGAGGAACTGCGGGTGTCGTTGTTCGCACAGGAACTGGGGGCCAAGACCGGCATTTCGGCCAAGAAGCTGGCGCAGCGAATGGACGCATTGCGCCAGCTTTGAGCACGCCCCCGCGCCCGGGTCGACGCCCCGCCTACTTGGTGCGGCGGACCTTGGCGCGGGTGTTCACCCCGTCCACGCGGAGGTACCAGACGCCCAGCAGGCCGGGGCTGATGGACACCGTCGGATTGGTCTTGCGCACGCCGGAGAGCACGGTGTCATCGCTCTGTTCCCATTCCTGACCATTGGCCAGGAGGAATTTGCGCGCCTTGCCAAAGCCACGGAACTCGCCCTGCAGGGTGCTGGTGATCGGCTCGTTGCTGCCGAAGTCGAAGAAGCCGCGGTTCTTGACGATGACTTCCTGACGGCCTTCCTCACGCGCCTGTTCGCGGACCTGCTCGCGCGTATCGGCGGCCACCGCCGCCACCTTGCCCTGCAGCCAGCCGTTGAGCGCGGTCAGTTCGGCCGGGCTGAGCTTGTCCAGGCCGGCGGCCTTGAACTCGGCCGGCGACATCTGCTGCTGCAGGTCACCCTCGACCACGCGCTGGGCAAGTGCCGGGCTGGCCAGGCTCAACAGGACGGCCGCACTGGCCAGCAGGCGAAGACGCGAAAAGCGCATGGCAGATCTCCTTGGGTTTGCCGCAGTGTAGGGCCAGCGGGGTGGTGTTGGCGCGGGCCGGGCATGAAGACATGCGGGCTAATGCGGTGGTTTTGATTGTCCGCGACCGGCCTCGGCGCTAGTGTAGGGGTCTCTGTCTTGCCTGCACGATGCTGTGAACCGCGCTTCTGTCCCCGGCCTGGATGCCTTGTTGAACCGACCCTCGGCGGCCTCGCTGCCGCCCGCCCTGCGCGAGGCGCTGCTGCAGCGCTGGCAGCTGCCCGATGCCGACGGGCAGATGCACTCCAGCTGGCCGGTGCTGGCAGATACGCTGGATTCGCTGGCGCTGCTGTCGGCCGATGAAAGCGCGTTGCTGGCCACGCTGTTGTTCGACCTGCCCTGGTTGCGCGCCGGCCTGGATACCCTGCCGCTGGGGACGCTGAAGCCGGCCGTGGCCGGCCTGCTGGACGGCCAGGATGCGGCTGACCAGGTCTGGGCACTGCACGCCGGGCGCGATGCCGGGCGCAACAGCGAAGGCCTGCGCCGGCTGCTGTTGTCGATCATCCAGGACCTGCGGGTAGTGCCCATCCTGCTCGCGCGGCAACTGGCGCGCATGCGCGGTGCCGACCGCCTGCCCGAGGAAGAGCGCCGCGCACTGGCCCAGCTGACCCGCGACATCCATGCCCCGTTGGCCAACCGGTTGGGCATCTGGCAGCTCAAGTGGGAACTGGAAGACCTGGCCTTCCGCCACCTGGAACCGGACACCTACCGCCGCATCGCGCGCGAAGTGGACGAGACCCGGCTGGCGCGCGAACGCTACGTCGAGACGGTCAAGAAGGTGCTGTCGCGCGAACTGCTCGCCCAGGGCATCAACGCGGAGGTCAGTGGCCGCCCGAAGCACATCTACAGCATCTGGCGGAAGATGCAGAAGAAGAAGCTCGCCTTCGAGCAGCTCTACGACATCCGCGCGGTGCGCGTGATGGTGCAGGACGTGGCCGCCTGCTACGCCGCGCTGGGCGTGGTGCATTCGCTGTGGGCGCCGGTGCCGAGCGAGTTCGACGATTACATTGCCCGGCCCAAGGCCAATGACTACCGCTCGCTGCATACGGCGGTGATCGGGCCGGACGGGCGCACCATCGAAGTGCAGATCCGCAGCCACGACATGCATGCCCAGGCCGAACTGGGCGTGGCCGCGCACTGGCGCTACAAGGAAGGCAGCAAGGGCGCGGAAAAGGCGTTCGACCGCAAGATCACCTGGATGCGGCAGCTGCTGGAACACGCCCAGGACAGCCCCGCCGGTGAACTGGCCGGTGCCCTGGATGCCGAGCTCACCGAAGATCGGGTGTATGCGCTGAGCCCCAAAGGCGAGGTGATGGATCTGCCGCAGGGCGCCACCCCGCTGGATTTCGCGTACCACGTGCACACCATGGTCGGGCACCGCTGCCGCGGGGCCAAGGTCAACGGCCGCATCGTGCCGCTGACCTACCGGTTGCGCAGCGGCGACCGCGTGGAAATCCTGACCTCCAAGGAAGCCGACCCGCGCCGCGACTGGCTGCTGGCGTCCAACGGATTCCTGGCCAGCAACCGCTCGCGCGACAAGGTGCGCGGCTGGTTCCACAAGCTCGATCGCGCCCGCAACGTGCAGGCCGGTCGCGACCTGCTCGACCGCGAACTGAAGCGGCTGGGCCTGCAGCATGCCGACCTCGCCGTGGCGGCGAAGAAATTCCATGCCGACAGCGTGGACGACCTGTACATCCAGGTGGCGCTGGGCGACACCGGCCCCAACCAGGTCAGCCGTGCGCTGCTGGAAGCCGAGCGCGCCGCCAGCCAGCCCGCTGCCCCGGCATTGCCGCGCCCGACCGCGCGCCGCGACAGCCTGGGCAAATCCAAATTCACCGTGCAGGGCGTGGGCAACCTGCTGGTGCAGCTGGCACGCTGCTGCCAGCCGGTGGCCGGCGAACCGATCGTCGGCTACCTCACCCGCACCCGCGGCGTCACCGTGCACCGCACCGACTGCGCCGCGCTGGCGCGGTTGTCGGCGGCCAGCCCGCAGCGGATCCTGCCGGTGGAGTGGGGCCAGGCCGGCGGTGGCTATGAAGTGGACGTGGTGGTCGACGCGGTCGACCGCCGCTGGCTGCTCAAGGACATCACCAACCTGATCGCGCAGGAAGATGCATACGTGCTGGATATCCACAGCGACAACGTGCGCAACAGCGGGCGCGCGCATCTGCGCCTGCGCCTGAAGGTCAGCGACTACGGCCAGCTGTCCACGCTGCTGGGCAAACTGGATGCGCTGCCCGGCGTCAGCGATGCCCGGCGTCTAGGCTGACATCACGTGACAGCGGCTAGGCTCAGCGGATGAGCCGTCATTCCGACCGCGAGGACGCCGTCCACCCCGCGCTGCGCCGGGTGCGCCGCGAAGGGCGTTGGTGGTGGCTGCAGGCGCGGCATGCACGCCGCGTGTGGCGCTGGGCGCTGCTGGTGGCGGTGCTGCTGTTCGTGGCACTGGTGCTACTGCGGCGTCCCTTGGCCAACTGGTTCTGGAACGAACCCCAGATCGAACAGCTGCTGGACCAGGGCGACCGCGCGCTGGCCGCCGGTCGCCTGAGCGCAGCCGATGGCAGCGGCGCACGTGAGTGGTACCAGGCCGCACTGGCGTTGGACGGCGATCGCAGCCAGGCCCGCACTGGCCTGGCCCGCACGGCGCAGGCGGCGCTGCAGCAGGCACGCGATGCGCTCGACGCCGGCGACCTGGACGCCGCACGGCATGCGTTGGCGCTGGCGCGCGACCTGCAGGTGCCGCAGCGCGATGCTGATCAACTGGCGCAGCAGCTGCGGCAACGTGGCAGCGCCCACGCCGGCATTGCGGTGTTGCTGGGGCGCGCCGAAGCGGCACTGCAGGCGCAGCGCCTGGATGACGGCCCGGACAGTGCGCTGCCGTTGTTCCAGCAGGTGCTGGCGGTGGCACCCAACCAGCTGCGTGCGCTGGAGGGACGCGAAGATGCATTGTCCGACCTGCTGCTGCAGGCGCGCAGTGCCTGCGCCAGCGGTGACCTGGCCATGGCCGCGACCCTGCTTGGCAGCGCCCGCCGCTACGACCCCGGGCATGTGGACCTGCCGCAGACCGAGGCGCAGTTCAATGCAGCGCTGGAACAGGCACTCGGCCGCGCCGACCGGGATCTGGCGCGTGGCCGCGTGGACGCGGCGTGGGCAGGTTACCGCGCGGTAGCGTCCGCCGTGCCCGGCCATCCGCGCGCCCAGGCCGGGCTGCGCGAACTGGCCGATCGCCAGGCCCGCCACGCCACGCGCCTGGCCGGTGATTTCCGCTTTGCGCAGGCCAGCCAGGCCTTGGATAAAGCGATGGCGATCGATCCGCAGGCCCCGTCACTGGCCGCCGCGYGCACCGCCATCGAGCAGGCCCGGCATGCCCAGCAGGCGTTGCGCGCGCCGCCGTCGACCCGCAGCAAGGGCGAACTGCGGGTGCTGCTGGAGCGTTTCGAACAGGCGCAGGCACGCGGCGACTGGCTGCTGCCGCCGGGCCGCAGCGCATTCGATGCCCTGCGCGCCGCACAGGCGCTGGCCCCCAGCGACCCGGCCGTGCTCGCGGCCGCGCGTCAACTGTTGCCGGTGCTGGTGACGTGCTTTGACGACGAACTGCGGCGCAACCGGGTCCGCGCGGCGGGCGATTGCCTGCAGGCCTGGCAGGCGCTGGCCGCACGCGACAACGAACTGGGCGAGGCGCGACGCCGGCTGGGGCGGCGCTGGCTGGCCATTGGCAGCGAGCGGCTGGGGGCAGGGGACGCGCGCTATGCCCGCGAGGCGCTGCAGCAGGCGGGAGCGTTGGGTGTGCCGGCCAGCGAACTGGAACCGCTGCAGGCGCGGCTGCGCGACGCGGCCACGCTGGAACGCTGAACGCAGCGCACCACCGTGGTCGGGTGGGTCGGCTATAGTGCGGGCGCGTTTTTGCCTGCCTTGTCCTTGGTATGACCCCTCCAGAATCCGCTGCCACCCGCACCCTTCCATCGGCCAGCGGGCGCTCTGCCATCGCCGCTGCCGACATCTGTGCGGTGATCGTCACCTATGCGCCCGAACCGGACCTGCTGACCCAGGTGCTGGACAGCGTGCAGCCCCAGGTGGGCCATGTGGTGGTGTTCGACAACGGCAGCCCCGGCATGGATGTCGTTGCCGGCCTGTCGGGGAGGGAGGCGGTCAGCGTGGTCGCCTCGGTATCCAACGTGGGGCTGGCGGCGGCGCTGAACCGTGCGATCGAACGCGCACGCGCACTGGGTTTCGGCCACGTGCTGTTGATGGACCAGGACAGCGTGCTCGATGCGGGCATGGTGGCCACCCTGGCGCAGGCCCTGGCCACGCTGTCGCAGCAGGGGCCGGTGGCAGCCGTGGGGCCGCAGTTCGTGGATGCGCGCAGCGGCCGGCCGGCGCCCTTCGTGCGGATGGGCTTTCCGCTCAACGACAAGGACTACGGCGGCCCGGGGCAGACCGTCTCCTGCGATTTCCTGATCACCTCCGGCTCGCTGATTCCGCTGACGATGCTGGACCGGGTCGGTGGCATGGACGAAGCGCTGTTCATCGACAACATCGACATGGACTGGTGCTTCCGGGCCAAGGCGGCCGGGCTGGCCCTGTATGGCGTGTGCGACGCGCAGATGCACCATCGCATCGGCGAACAGCTGCGTGCCTCGCGGGTCAAGCGCGATGGGGTGGTGGTGCACAAGCCGTTCCGGCTGTACTACATCATGCGCAACCGGGTGCTGCTGTACCCGCGCGCCAGCACGCCGCGGGTGTGGGTGGCCCAGGACCTGCCGCGGCTGGTGCTCAAGCTGATCGGCAATGGGCTGTTCATCGCGCCCCGCTGGATTCGGCTGCGGTTCATGTGCCGGGGGCTGTGGGACGGCGTGCGCGGTCGCAGCGGTCCCATGCCAACGCCCTGACGCTTGCTGTAGTGCGCCGGAACGGGCGCCACGGCGATGCCGCCGGCGCTGGTGTGCTGCGTTAGACTGCGCCGAGCCCACTGTTTCCCGATGCCCGTGCCCCGACGCTACGATACCGACGACACCGACGAGTTCGACGACGACACCGACAGCCGCGGCCCGCTGTGGCGGCGTCGGCTGATCACCTGGGGGATGGCCGCAGTCGCGCTGTCCCTGGGCTTCCTGATTCCCTATACGGTCTATCTGAACAAGCAGGTCACCCAGCGTTTCGGTGAGCTGCGCTGGCAGATCCCGACCCGGGTGTATGCCCGCCCTCTGGCCTTGGCGCCGGGCGTGGCGATGGATGCGTCCACCCTCAAGACCGAGCTGGCCGCCGCGGCCTACCGCGATGACGGCACCGGCAAATCGGCGGCCACCTACCAGCAGGAAGGCGGTCGCTTCGTCATTGCCAGCCGCGGCTACAGCGATGTCGATGGCCCGGTGGCCCCGCGCCGCGTCGAGCTGAGCCTGTCCGGCGGGCAGATCGCCTCGCTGCGCGATGCCGACAGCCGCAAGGCACTCAAGGCCGCGCGCCTGGATCCGGCGCGTATCGCCACCCTGTACGGACAGAAGCAGGAAGAACGCCGGCTGGTGCGGATCGAGGAAACTCCCGAACTGCTGGTCACCGGCCTGCAGGCGGTGGAAGACAAGGATTTCAACCGTCACCACGGCATCGACCTGAGCGGCATTGCCCGCGCGATCTGGGTGACCGTGCGTTCCGGTGGCCAGAGCCGCCAGGGCGCGTCCACGCTGACCCAGCAGCTGGCCCGCAGCGGCCTGCTGGGCATCGGCAAGGAACAGACCGTCACCCGCAAATTCAATGAAGTGCTGTACGCGCTGATCATGGAAGCGCGTTACGACAAGCGCACCATCCTGGAGGCCTATCTCAACCAGGTGTACCTGGGCCAGCGTGGCAGCCAGGCCATCCACGGCATGTCGTCCGGTGCCGAGTTCTGGTTTGGCCGCGACCTGTCCTCGCTCAGCACCGAACATGTCGCGCTGCTGATCGGCCTGGTCAAGGGCCCGTCCTACTACGACCCGCGCCGCAATCCCGAACGCGCGCTGGACCGCCGCAACTTCGTGCTGGGCAAGCTGCACGAAAGCCAGTTGATCGACGACGCCGAATACCAGCGTGCGCTGAAGGCGCCGCTCGGCGTGCCCAAGACCCCGGGCCTGATCGCGGCCAACCGGTTCCCGGCCTACGTGGACCTGGTGCGTCGCCAGCTGGGCCACGACTACCCCGAATCGGTGCTGCAAGGTGCCGGCCTGAGCGTGATGACCGGCATGGCGCCGTCGGCCCAGGCCTACGCCGAAGGCGCGGTCACCAAGACGATCAAGTCGCTGGAAAGCAAAAAGCGCCCCGAGCTGCAGGCCGGCATGGTGCTGACCGACGTGCACAACGGTGACGTGCTGGCGGTGGTGGGCAGCCGCGATTTCGCCGAGCCGGGCTTCAACCGTGCCATCGAGGCGCAGCGCCCGGTTGGCTCGCTGCTCAAGCCGTTCGTGTACCTGCTGGCACTGGCCCAGCCCGATCGCTACTCGCTGGCCAGCTGGGTGGACGACTCGCCGGTGACGGTGCAGCTGTCGCGTGGCCGCAACTGGTCGCCCGGCAACGCTGACAACCGCAGCCATGGCACCGTGCGCCTGATCGACGCGCTGGCCCATTCCTACAACCAGGCCACGGTCCGGGTAGGCATGCAGGTCGGCCCGGAGCGCGTGACCCAGCTGATCCACGTGCTGGCCGGGATCAAGGCCGAGCCCAATCCGGCGGTCATCCTCGGCTCCACCGACCAGAGCCCGTATGCGATGGCCCAGCTGTATCAGTTCCTCGCCTCCGGCGGTGAGATCCAGCCGCTGCATGCCGTGCGTGGCGTGCTGGACCCGCAGGGCAAGCTGATGAAGCGCTACGACAAGTCGCCCGCACCGGCCCAGGAAGGTGACTCGATCGCCGCCAACCTGATCAGCATCGGCCTGCAGCAGGTGGTGGCCAGCGGCACCGCGCAACGCTTGAATGCCGACGGCCTGGGCCGCCTGCAGCCGGCCGGCAAGACCGGCACCACCAACGATGGCCGCGACAGCTGGTATGCCGGCTACACCGGCGACCACCTGGCCGTGATCTGGATGGGCAACGACCAGAACGAGCAGGCCGGGCTGTACGGCGCCACCGGTTCGATGCGCGTGTGGTCGAGCATTTTCCAGCGCCTGCCGAGCGCGCCGTTGAAGGTCAGCAGCAAGGGCCTGGACTGGCAGTACGTGGAAGCCAGCGGCACGTCCAGCACCGATGAAAGTTGCCCGGGCGCCCGGCGCTTCCCGTTCGTGGTGGGCTACGCACCGGCGTATGCGCCGTGCGCTCCGCCGCCGGCCGCCCTGCCTGAAGAAGAGGGTGGCGAAGGCAGCACCGAAGGCGGTGGCTGGCGCAGCTGGTTCGGCATGGGCAAGAAGCCGGAGCCGGCCGCCGAGCCGGCGCCGGCACCTGCCACCACTCCCCCAGCGCGATGATTCCGGAGCGAGGCCGGCCCGCATGACTACCCGAACCCTGATCCGTTCCGCCTGCCTGCTCAGCCTGGGCCTGGCACTCACTGCGTGCGTCACCCCGGCACCGCCGGTGAAGGCGCCCGTGGACACCACCACCCCGGCCCAGCGGATGGCGGCCGTGGAAGCGGTGGCCGTGGGGGCCGATGACAAGGAACTGGCCGTGCAGCCGCTGCGCGACGCCGAGATCGAAGACCTGCGCATGACCGCGCAGGTGCGCCGCCAGGCCAACGACCTGCCCGCCGCTGCAGAAGCGTTGAACCAGGCGCTGCTGATCTCCGAAGGCGATCCGTCGATCCTGCAGGAACGCGCCGAAATCGCCTTGCTGCAGGGCGACTGGCCGCGTGCCGAATCGCTGGCGCGCAAGGCCGTCGACCTGGGCTCGAAGACCGGCCCGCTGTGCCGTCGCCACTGGGCCACCATCGAGCAGTCGCGCCTGGCGCGGGGCCAGAAGGAAAACGCCGCCTCCGCGCACGCCCAGCTGGAAGGCTGCACGGTGCCGGGCATCAAGCGGTACTGACCGCAGGCATGCCCCGTAGAGCGGGGCTCTGCCCCGCTGCGCGCAATGCCATCCCCCCGTAGAGCGGGGCTCTGCCCCGCTGCCCGCAATGCCATCCCAACGTAGAGCGGGGCTCTGCCCCGCTGCCCGCAATGCCATCCCAACGTAGAGCGGGGCTCTGCCCCGCTGCACGCAATGCCATCCCCCACGTAGAGCGGGGCTCTGCCCCGCTGCCCTGCACTCGGTGCAGCGGGGCAGAGCCCCGCTCTACGTGGCGTTTGCGTTCCGCGCGCGCAGTCCATGCGGGGGTTACGTTCCGCGTGCGCGCAGTCCATGTGGGGTTAGCGTTCGGCGCGTGCGCGCAGTCCATGTGGGTTTTGCGTTCCGGACGCGCGCGCGATCCATCAGGCGGTTGGCACCCTTTATCATGGGCGCATGTCACGCCTTGCCCATGCCAGCAGCGAAGCCCTCAGCGAGGGCGGGACGCTTGCCAGCCAGTTGGATGCCTTCGTTGCTCGCCCGGCGCAGCTGCGCCTGACCGTTGCCATCGCCGAGGCCTTCGACCAGCGCGACGTGCTGCTGGCCGAGGCCGGCACCGGCACCGGCAAGACCTATGCGTACCTGGTGCCCGCGTTGTTGTCGGGGCTGAAGATCATCATTTCCACCGGCACCCGCGCGCTGCAGGACCAGCTGTACCACCGCGACCTGCCGCGGGTGCGCGCCGCGCTCGGGGTGGGCCACAGCAGTGCGCTGCTCAAGGGCCGTGCGAACTATCTGTGCCGCTACCGCCTGCAGCAGGCCCGTGGCGAACCCCGCTTCAGTTCGCCCGAGCAGGTGGCGCAGTTCCAGCGCATCCTGGCCTGGTCCGGACGCAGCCGCTTCGGCGACATGGCCGAGCTGGAAGCGCTGCCGGAAGACTCGCCGCTGTACCCGATGGTCACCTCCACCGTCGACAACTGCCTGGGCAACGAGTGCCCGTTCTGGGACGACTGCTTCGTGGTGCAGGCGCGCCAGCGTGCGCAGGCGGCCGACGTGGTGGTGGTCAACCACCACCTGCTGCTGGCCGACCTGGCGCTCAAGCAGGAAGGCTTCGGCGAGATCCTGCCCGGCGCGCAGGCCTTCGTGATCGACGAGGCGCACCAGCTGCCGGAACTGGCCGCCAATTTCTTCGGCGAAGGGTTCGGCATGCGGCCGTGGCAGGAACTGGCGCGCGACTGCCTGGCCGAAAGCCGCAGCGTGGCCGGTGCGCAGGCCGCCCTGCAGGTGCCCGCTGCCGCGCTGGAACAGACCCTGCGCGACCTGCGCACCGCCATGGACGGGCTGCCACCGCGCGGCACCCAATGGCGCGCGCTGGCGGTGCCGCAGGTGCGCGATGGCTTCGATGCGGCGATGTCGGCCCTGGTGTCCCTGCGCGACGCGCTGGTGGGCGTGCGCGAGGCATCGCCCGGCCTGGACGCCTGCCACGCGCGGGCGCTGGAAGCCGTAGCGCGGTTGTCGCGCTGGCTCGGCGAAGACGCCCCGATGCTCGATTTCGACGCCGACCCGGAACTGGCCGCACCCCCGGCGGACGTGCTGTGGTACGAACTGACCCCGCGCGGCTTCCGCTGCCAGCGCACCCCGATGGACGTATCCGGGCCGCTGCGCGAGCATCGGCAGCGCTCGATGGCGGCCTGGGTATTCACCTCGGCCACGCTGACCGTGGACGGTGGGTTTGCGCATATTTCGCAGCGGCTGGGGCTGGACGATCCGGTCACCCTGCTGCAGCCCAGCCCGTTCGACTGGGCGACGCAGGCGCTGTGCTACCTGCCCGCCGATCTGCCCGATCCGGCGGCGCGCGGGTTCGGTACCGCCTTGATCCGTGCACTCACCCCGGTGCTGGAGGCATCGCAGGGCAGGGCGTTCCTGCTGTTTGCCTCGCACCGCGCGCTGCGTGAAGCGGCCGAAGCGCTGCGTGATGCACCGTGGCCCCTTTTCGTGCAGGGCGAGGCGCCGCGCGCGACCCTGTTGCAGCGCTTCCGCGAGTCGGGCAACGGCGTGCTGCTGGGCTCGGCCAGTTTCCGCGAGGGCGTGGACGTGGTGGGCGATGCGCTGAGCGTGGTGGTGATCGACAAGCTGCCGTTCGCCGCGCCGGATGATCCGGTGTTCGAGGCGCGGCTGGATGCGATCCGGCGCGACGGCGGCAATCCGTTCCGCGACGAGCAGCTGCCGCAGGCGGTGATCGCGCTCAAGCAGGGCGTCGGGCGGCTGATCCGCAGCGAGACCGACCGTGGCGTGCTGGTGCTGTGCGACCCGCGGCTGCTCAGCCGCGGCTACGGGCGGATCTTCCTGGATTCGCTGCCACCGTTCCGGCGCACCCGCGCGCTGGACGATGTACGCGGCTTCTTTGCGCCACAATGGCCGCCTGACGCGCTGCCCGCGCCACCCGCTGCAGCGGCGGCGCCCGCTCCAGCCCCTGTGTCACCCGCGGCACCCGATGACTTCCCCACTTCCCTGTTCTGACCGCCATGAAACTGCTCGCCTTTGAAACCGCCACCGAAGCCTGTTCCGTCGCCCTGTATGTGGATGGGCAGGTGCGTGAGCGGTTCGAGATCGCCCCGCGCCGCCACGCCGAGCTAAGCCTGCCGTGGGCCGAGGAACTGCTGGCCGACGCCGGCATCGCGCGTTCGCAGCTGGATGCCATCGCGCTCGGGCGCGGCCCCGGCGCGTTCACGGGCGTACGCCTGGCCATTGCCATCGCGCAGGGCATCGCCTTGGCGCTGGACCGCCCGCTGGTGCCGGTGTCCACGCTGCAGGTACTGGCGCTGCGTGCGCCGGCCGGCGCCGACCAGGTGCTCAGCAGCATCGATGCGCGCATGGGCGAGGTGTACGTGGCGCGCCAGGTGCGCGTGGACGGCCAGTGGCAACTGCAGGGCGACGAGATCGTGTGCGCGCCCGAGGCGGTGGTCCTGCCCGCGGGCAGCCGCTGGTTCGGCGTCGGCACCGGCTTCGGCGCTGCCGACGGTCTGCTGGCCACGCGCCTGGCCGATCAGCTCGACGGCGTGGACGCGCAGGCGCTGCCGCGTGCATCGGACCTGCTGACCCTGGCAGTGCCGGCGTTCGCGCGCGGCGAGGGCGTGGCCCCGGAACGTGTCGAACCGGCCTACCTGCGCAACAACGTGGCGCTGACGCTGGTGGAACAGCAAGCCGCCCGCGCCGCCAAGGCCGCCCGGTAGAGCCGACCGTCGGTCGGCTGCCCGCAACACCGGTAGAGCCGACCGTTGGTCGGCTGCCCCGCAATACCGGTAGAGCCGACCGTTGGTCGGCTGCCCCGCAATACCGGTAGAGCCGACCGTTGGTCGGCTGATCCCCCGCATATCCGACCGTCAGTCAGCCGCCCCCACCGTCACCGATCGTCGCGCAACGTACCGCCGGGCAGGAAGGCCCAGGTCCGGGTCACCTGCAGGATCTCCACGCCGTCCTCGGTCTTGGGCAACGGCGGGAACGGCTGGGCCAGGCGGACCACGCGCAGGGCAGCCTCATCCAGCAACGGGGTGCCGCTGCTGCGCAGGATCCGCGCACTCTCCACGCTGCCGTCGCGGCGCACGCCGACGGTGATCACCACCTGCCCACCGAGGCGGCGCTGGCGGGCTTCGTCGGGGTAATTGAGGTTGCCCACGCGCTCGGCGCGGTCCACCCACGCCCGCAGGTAGTTGGCGTAGGCGTATTCCTTGGTGCTGGCCGACACGAACTTGCGGTTCGGGCGCTTGGCGTACTGCGCCGAGCGCAGGTGCACCTCGGCGGCCAGCCGCGCCATTTCGGCGTCGCGCTGCTCGCGCGCGTTCAGCGGGGCCTCCGGCTGCGGGTGCTCGGGCAACGGCTGCGGCTGCGCGCTGGCGACCTGCTCGGTGCTGTTGCGGCTGGACACCACCCGCGTCTGCGGGGGCGGTGGGCTGGCCGCGTCCTGGCGCTGCTGCGGCACCGGCGACAGCCCGGCCTGCGGCTGCGGCACGATCCCGGCCTGGTTGTCGCGCGGGCGCTGGGCCTTGTCGTGGTCGCCGCCGCCCTGCTGGTTGGCCTGGGCCAGGAAATCGGCCTGCTTGGGCGTCAGCGCGGTCTGGGTCTGGCTGAAGATCACCTCCAGCGTGGGCACCAGCGCGGCCTTGTCGGTCACCGCAAAGCCCACCCCCAGGATCAACAGCGCATGCACCAGCAGCGACAGCGCCAGGGTCGCGCCCAGGCGCTGCGATTCGCGCGCCTGCAGCGGCGTCAGCGGTGCAACCGTCGCACTCATCGCGGCAGGCTGGCCTCGATGGCGTCAAACAGCGTGCCGGCGATGTTCAGCCCGAACTGGGCATCCAGCTCGCGCACGCAGGTGGGGCTGGTGACGTTCACTTCGGTGAGGTAGTCGCCGATTACGTCCAGGCCGACAAAGCGCATGCCGCGGCGCTTCATTTCCGGCCCGACCTGGGCGGCGATCCAGCGGTCGCGGTCGCTCAGCGGGCGGCCTTCGCCGCGGCCACCGGCGGCCAGGTTGCCGCGGAATTCGTCGCCCTGCGGGATCCGCGCCAGGCAGTAATCCACCGGCTCGCCGTCGACCAGCAGGATGCGTTTGTCGCCGGCGGTGATGTCCGGAATGAACTTCTGCGCCAGGGCCAGCGTGCGCTCGCCATCGGTCAGGGTTTCCAGGATCACGTTGAGGTTGGGGTCGCCGGTGCCACTGCGGAAGATCGAGCGCCCGCCCATGCCGTCCAGCGGCTTGAGCACGGCCTGGCCGTGTTCGAGCACGAAGGCCTTCAGGTCGGCGTTGCGGCGGCTCACCAGGGTGGGCGGGCAGCACTGCGGGAACAGCAGCGCGGCCAGCTTTTCGTTGAAATCGCGCAGCCCCTGGGGGTCGTTGACCACCAGCGCGCCGGCCTGCTGGGCCACGCTGAGCACATGGGTGTCGTAGATGAATTCGGCATCCACCGGCGGGTCCTTGCGCATCAGCACGACCTGGCCGGGGCCGAACACGGTCTGGCTGAATTCGCCCAGGGTGAACCAGTCAGCCTTGTCCTCGCGGACCTGCAGCGGCGCGGTGCGGGCAACCGCCTGGCCGTCGCGCAGGGCCAGCCCGCCGGGGCTGACGTAGTGCAGGGCGTGGCCGCGGCGCTGGGCTTCCAGCAGCATCGCGAAGGTGGTGTCCTTGGCAATCTTGATATGGGCGATGGGGTCCATCACCACGATGACATTCAACGGCATGGTCGCAACCTGGCGGGCAGGGCGATGATGGTAGCCGCAACCGGGGCCGGTTGCCTGCCCGGCGGGGTGCAACGCTGCGTCCGCCCGGCCCCGGGTTTGCGCAAAACCGGCCGATCCGGCCCGGTCCGACCCGTCTGCGCCTTGGCTGAAGTGGCCGCGCTTGTAGCCTGCGCGGGAAGTGCGATATAGATACGCTTTCGCAGCGACGCCGGACCAAGCAGAAGCGTCGCGCGCCCGGGGAAAGGTAATGACTGAAAACATGGCTGCGGGTGGGGAACTCGCAGGGCTTAGGGTCATGGTCATCGACGATTCGAAGACCATTCGCAGGACCGCCGAAACACTGCTCAAGCGCGAAGGCTGCGAGGTGGTGACCGC
This sequence comes from Stenotrophomonas sp. 10N36, assembly GCF_056395005.1. Taxonomy (NCBI): domain Bacteria; kingdom Pseudomonadati; phylum Pseudomonadota; class Gammaproteobacteria; order Lysobacterales; family Lysobacteraceae; genus Stenotrophomonas; species Stenotrophomonas sp. 10N36. The sequence goes on from NZ_JBFTIS010000027.1 coordinate 19,428, forward strand.
GACCGATGGTTTCGAGGCGTTGGCCAAGATCGCCGACCAACAGCCGCAGATCATCTTCGTGGACATCATGATGCCGCGGCTGGATGGCTATCAGACCTGTGCGCTGATCAAGGGCAACCAGCTGTTCAAGTCGACCCCGGTGATCATGCTGTCCTCCAAGGACGGCCTGTTCGACAAGGCGCGCGGGCGCATCGTCGGCTCGGAGCAGTACCTGACCAAGCCATTCACGCGTGAAGAACTGCTGGGTGCCATCCGCACATACGTCAACGCCTGACCAGGGGGAAAGGCACAATGGCTCGAATCGTTCTGATCGAGGATTCACCGACCGACCGCGCGGTGTTCACGCAGTGGTTGACCAAGGCCGGGCACGAAGTACTGGAAGCGGACAACGCCGAGGACGGGCTGGTGCTCGTGCGCGAGCATGTCCCGCAGCTGGTACTGATGGACGTGGTCCTGCCGGGCATGAGTGGCTTCCAGGCCACCCGTGCGATGGCGCGTGATGCGGCCATCAAACATATTCCGGTCGTCATCGTCAGCACCAAGGCGATGGAGACCGACAAGGCGTGGGGGCTGCGCCAGGGGGCGGCCGACTACATCGTCAAGCCGCCGCGCGAGGAGGAACTGATCGCGCGGATCAACCAGTTGGTGGTCTGATGCGTTCTCCTTTCGACATCCTCGAGGCCTACGAGCGGCGCAGCCTGGCCCATGCCGTGCAGCTGCCCGAGCGTCAGTTCGCGCAGGACCTGTGGCGTGGCGTCGGTTACCGCGTGGGCAAGCGCCACCTGGTGTCGGATTTCCGCGAAGTGGTTGAAATCGTGCCGATGCCGCCGATCACCCCGGTGCCCGGCGCACAGCCGTGGCTGCTCGGCGTGGGCAACCTGCGCGGCAACCTGTTCCCGGTGGTGGACCTGAAGTACTTCCTGGAAGGCGAGCGCACCGTGCACCAGGAAGGCCAGCGCGTGTTGATCATGCGCCAGGCCGGCGGCGACGTCGCGCTCACCATCGATGAACTGTTTGGCCAGCGCAGCTTCGACGAGGGCCAGGACATCGCCATTGGCGACCTCGCCAGTGGCCGCTACGCCCACTTCATCGACCGTGCCTTCCACGGCGATGGCCACGATTGGGGCGTGTTCTCGCTGTCGCTGCTGTCGCGCACTCCCGAATTCAGGCAGGCCGCAGCCTGATCGCTGCCGCCTGTCTCACCGTATTTGATGATCGAGGTTGAACGATGAGTACTACTTCGGAATCCGCCAAGGCCGGCAAGCTCGGGTCGGTGGGAACCAATTTCTGGCTCGGCCTGCTGGCCCTGTCGATGATCGTGTTCGGCGTCAACACCGGCGTCGCCACCTGGCAGGGCAGTCGCCTGGCCGGCGCCAGTACCGGCGCGGCCGATCTGCAGGTGTTGTCCCAGCAGCTGGCCAACCAGGGCCGTGAAGCGGTCTCGGGCAACGCCCAGGCGTTCACCGCGTTCAAGGACACCAAGACCCGCATCGAGAGCACGGTGAGCAGCCTGCAGGGCCGCTACGGCTCCGAGGCCAACGTGTCCGGCCCGCTCACCCAGCTCAGCCAGACCTGGGAGCCGCTCGGCAAGAGCGCCGCCCAGCTGGTGGCCAGTGAGCCGGCGGTACTGGCCCTGGCCGGCAACGCCAACAACTTCGTCAACGGCGTGCCGGCACTGCAGGCACAGCTGAACGAAGTGGTGCGCGCGATGTCCGCCGGCGGTGCGCCGGCCTCGCAGGTGTACAACGCGCTGCAGCAGGTGGTGGTGGTGGGCTCGATGGCCCGCCGGGTCACCGAAATGCGCGCCGGCGGTGCCAATGCCGCCGCGGCGGGCGACGCGCTCGCCCGCGACTCGGTGGTGTTCACCCAGGTGTTGGAAGCCCTGCGCAACGGCAACGAAGAACTGGGCATCACCCCGGTGCGCAATGCCGGCGCGTTGGCTGCGCTGGAGCAGTCCCAGAAGCAGTGGGACACCATGAAGAAGGACGCCGACGCGATCCTGGCCAGCTCGCGCCAGCTGTTCTCGGCGCAGTCCTCGGCCGCCGCGCTGACCGGCGGTGCCACCCGCATGCTGGACGACAGCAAGAAGCTGTTTGAAGCCTTCTCCTCGTTCGGTTCGGTGCGCGACACGCGCCTGTTCCCGAACTTCTGGCTGGGCGTGATTTCCGGCGCGCTGTCGCTGATCGCCATCATCGGCTTCGTCAGCAGCACCGTGCGCAGCCGGTCGCGCGAGCAGGACCTGCGTTACCAGACCCAGGTGGAATTCAACAGCCGCAACCAGCAGGCCATCATGCGGCTGCTGGACGAAATCAGCTCGCTGGGTGAAGGCGACCTGACGGTGAAGGCCTCGGTGACCGAGGACATGACCGGCGCGATCGCAGACGCCATCAACTACGCCGTGGACGAACTGCGCCACCTGGTGACCACCATCAACGACACCTCGGCCAAGGTCGCGCTGTCCACCCAGGAAACCCAGGCCACGGCCATGCAGCTGGCCGAAGCGGCCGGCCACCAGGCCAACCAGATCACCTCGGCATCGGACCGCATCGGCGAAATCGCCTCGAGCATCGAACAGGTGTCGCGCAACTCGGCCGAGTCGGCCGACGTGGCACAGCGCTCGGTGGTGATCGCCGCCGAAGGTGCCGGCGTGGTCCGCGAGACCATCCAGGGCATGGACCAGATCCGCGACCAGATCCAGGAAACCTCCAAGCGCATCAAGCGCCTGGGCGAATCCTCGCAGGAGATCGGCTCGATCGTGGAACTGATCAACGACATTTCCGAACAGACCAACATCCTGGCGTTGAACGCCGCGGTGCAGGCGGCCTCGGCCGGTGAGGCCGGCCGTGGTTTCGCCGTGGTGGCCGACGAAGTGCAGCGCCTGGCAGAACGCACCTCCGGCGCGACCCGACGCATTGAAGGCCTGGTCCAGGCCATTCAGGCCGATACCAACGAAGCGGTCAGCTCGATGGAGCAGACCACCGCCGAAGTGGTGTCCGGTGCGCGCCTGGCCGAAGACGCCGGTACCGCGCTGACTGAAATCGAACGCGTGTCCAACGCGCTCAACAACCTCATCAAGAACATCTCGATCGCCGCCCAGCAGCAGTCGTCGGCCGCCTCGGACATCACCCGCACCATGGGCGTGATCCGTCAGATTACCGGCCAGACCTCGCAGGGTGCGGGACAGACCGCCGAGTCGATCGGTCATTTGGCACAGCTGGCGGCCGACCTGCGCCGCTCGGTTGCCGACTTCAAGCTGCCGGCGTGAGCCGCGGGCAGGGCGGAGAGGGAAGGAATCAGCAGATGATGCATCGCGATAAACCACAGCACGACACGCGCGCGCCCCTGCCGGGAGACCTGGCATGAGCACGCTGCGCGATGCCATGAGCCACGCCGCCCTGGGCTGGGTCAAGCCGGAACTGGACGAAACCCTGCGCCAGGTGCGCAACGAGGTGGAGTACTACGCCGAAGACCCCTCCGACGCCGGCCGCATGCGCTTCTGCGCCGGCTACCTGCACCAGGTGCAGGGCACCCTGCGCATGGTGGAGTTGTACGCCCCGGCGATGGTGGCCGAAGAGCTGGAGCAGCTGGCCAATGCCATCGGCGCCGGCGAGGTGCCCGACCGTGACGAAGCCTGCGCCACCCTGATGCGCGGCAGCGTGCTGCTGCCCGACTACCTGGAGCGCCTGCAGAACGGTCACCGCGACATTCCCATCGTGCTGCTGCCGCTGCTCAACGACATCCGCTCGGCACGCGCCGCGCCGGGTATCAACGAGAGCGTGCTGTTCGCGTTCGCCCCGGACAGCGTCACCGCCACCGAGGCCGAGCTCGACCATGCCCGTGGCAGCCTGAGCGGGCGCAACCGCGAACTGCTCGATACCGTGGGCAATGCGGTCAAGGAAGAGCTGCTGCGGATCAAGGACGCACTGGACCTGCACCTGCGCACCGGCGGCGATCCGGTGCAGCTGCAGACCCAGGTCAACGAACTGGGCGCGGTTGCCGATACCCTGGGCATGATGGGCCTGGGCGTGGCCCGCGGCGTGGTCGTGCAACAGCGCGATGCGCTGCGCAGCGTCGTCCAGGGCGAGCAGCAGATCGACGAAAGCCTGCTGCTGGATATCGCCGGTGCGCTGCTGTACGTGGACGCCTCGCTGGACGACCAGGTCGCCCATCTGGGCGCCGGCGGCAGTGGCGAGGACGATCCGAGCGCGGTGGAGAACCGGCGCACGGTGGAGGTGCTGGCGCATGAAGCCATCGCCAATTTCGCCGCCGCGCGCGAGCACTTCGTCGCCTTCATCGAAACCAACTGGAACCACCAGCAGCTGGCGGAAGTGCCGCGCCTGCTGGGCGAGGTGTCCGGTGCGTTGCGCATGCTCGACCTGGCCACGCCGGCCGACTACCTGCAGGGTGTGCGCCAGTACATCACGGTGGAACTGATCGGCCGCCAGCGCGTGCCGAGCGGGCGCCAGCTGGACACCCTGGCCGATGCCATGGCCAGCCTGGAGTACTACCTCGAAGCCCTGCGCGAACGCCGCCCGGGCCGCGAGGAAATCCTCGATATCACCCGCACCAGCCTGGAAACGCTGCGTTACTGGCCGCTGCCGGACGCCAATGCCGTCCAGCCGGACGCCACCGCAGAAGCCCTGCCGGTGGCCGCCGAGCCGATCGAATTGACGCCGTGGGATGCGCCGTCGGTCGAGCCGATCGCCGTGCCCGTCACCCCGAGCGCACCGCCGCCGGGCAGCGTGCCGCCGTCGTTCCCGGAATTCACCTTCGACCCGCTGCCGGACGCCGCCCTGGCCACCGCCGTGGCAGCCGGTGCGTCGCTGGTGTTCGACGCATCGACCGCGCCCGCGCCGGAGGCACCGCAGTGGACGCTGTCCGCCGAGGCCGATGCGGCCGCCGACCACGCCGAACCCAGCTTCGCCCGTTTCGACCCGGTGATCGCCGAGGACAGCCCCGCGGTGCGCTGGGACGCGCTGCCGCCGATGCATGTGGCCCTGGAGACGCTGGACGCCACCGACACGGTGTCCGCGCAGGCCGACGCGCATGCGCAGGAAGAGGTGTCCTTCAGCGGTGGGTTCGACCCCGTTGCCGCCGAGCATGACGCGCTGGAGTTCAGCGACGAGCCCATCGAATTCACCTTCGATGCGCCGCTGCACAATGCCGGCGACGTGCTGTCGCTGCAGATCGACGATACCGTCGCGCCCACCGTGGCCCCGGTTGCCGATGCCGCGCCGGACCTGGACGTGGCCCAGTTGCCGTCGTTCCTGCAGGCGACCGATGCCGTTGCCGTTGACGACGCCATTGCGCACATCGACGCGGTCATTGCCGAACCGGTCGAGGCTGCCGAGCCGACCTTGGTCGCAGATGACAGCGCGGTCGCAGACGCATCCGTCGATGCGGCAGTGCCGACCGACACCGACGACCAGACCCACGCCGACGACGTGGCTGCGCAGGATCCGACCCCGGTCGTGACCCACAGCAGCACCGGCGTGCATGCCGCGGTGATTGGCAAGATCGAGCTGGACGACGAATCCGCGCGCTTCCTGGCCGAGCTGGATGCGGCCGCCGCGCAGTTCAGCACCGCGCCTGCGGTCACCCCCGATGCCCTGGCCGCGGTATCGCCGGCCAATGCGGTCAGTGAGACCGACAGCATCGAAGCCGGCTTCGAGGACGATGGCGAGAACATCGACCAGGACATCCGCGAGGTCTTCATCGAAGAGTTCGACGAGGAACTGGTCAACCTCGGCAACCTGCTGCCGGTCTGGCGCGCCGCGCCGGACAACCTGGACCGTCTGCGTCCGATCCGCCGCGTTTTCCACACCCTCAAGGGCAGCGGCCGGCTGGTCGGCGCACGCACCCTGGGCGAGTTCAGCTGGAAAATCGAAGGCATGCTCAACCGCGTGCTCGACGGTACCCGGCCGGCTACCCCGGCCGTGGTGGCCATGGTCACCCAGGCGTATGAGGTGCTGCCGCAGCTCAACGCAGCGCTGCGCGGCGAAGGCCGCGTGACGGCCGACCTGCAGGCCATGCAGGCCATTGCCGATCGCGTGGCAGCGGGCGAAGAAACCTTCCATGTGCCGCTGCAGCGGGCCGCGCCCGTCGTGGCCGCGCCGGTGGAAGTGGTGGACGCCACCGAAGCCACCGCCGTCGTCGACGTCGTCGAAGCCGCCGGTACCCCGGCCAACATCGACGAAGTGCTGCGCGAAATCCTCGAAGCCGAGGTGGATACCCATCAGGCCACGTTGCAGGCCTGGTTGCGCGAGGCCAGCGTGGCCCCGCAGCCGGTCACCGACACCCTGCTGCGCGCGGTGCACACCATGAACGGTGCGTTCGCGATGACCGACGTGCCCGAAATCACCGCCGTCACCGGGGGCGCCGAGAGCTTCATCAAGCGCTCGCTGGCCGCCGATACCGCCCCGGACGCCGATGGCGTGGACGCGCTGTCGGCCACCGCCGACGCGATCACCGCCACGATGACGGCCCTGCAGGCCGACGCACCGCGGATTCCGGTGCAGGCCGCGCTTGCCGCGCGCCTGCAGGCCCTGGCCGACACGCTGCCCGAAGCGCGCTGGCCGGCCCTGGTGGCCGACGATGAAGAAGACGACCTGGCCTTCGAGCAGGACGCGCTGGACGGCGATGCCGTCGAGCCGGGCGCTGTCGAACCGCAGGCCGTGGATCCGGACGCCGTGGACGCCGTCGCGTCCCTTGATGCAGCCGCTCCGGTGACCGGCGACGACGTCGCCGCGAACGACGACGACGCTCTGGCCACACTGCCGCAGGCAGACGCGCAGGGCGGTTACGCCGGCCTGGACGACAGTGCCGATAGCGACCTGCAGTTGGCCGAGATCGACGCCGACGCCCTGACCGTGGTCGAGCCGACCGCCGTTGAGACCGATGCGGTTGAGACGGAGACCGGTGACGCGCTGGACGCCGATGCGCTGGTGGTCGACGAACTGACCGGCAGCGATGACCTGTCGGCGTACTTCGATGCCGATCTTCCGGTGCATGCCGCGCCCACCGCGAGCAACGAGATCGCGCTGGACGATGCACAGCCTGATGCAGGCCGTGCCGAGGCCGGCGTTGCCGACGCTGCCACGTTCGATGCGGTACCGCACGACGCTGCAGCGGACGGGCAGGGCGCGCATGACGGTCTGGAGGCGGTCGAACTGACCGGCGCCAACGACCTGTCGCGCTTCCTCGACGCCGATGTGACGCCGCCGGTGGCCGAGGCGAGCGGCGACGTTGCTGCTGCTACGGACGCTGCCGCAGACGACACCTCGATCAACGACGTGGTCCTGGACGACGTATCGGCGGTTGCCACCGTGGAGACGCCGGACACCGCGGCCGAAGCCGAAGCCGAAGCCGAAGTCGAAGCCGAAGTTGAAGCTGAAGCTGAAGCTGAAGCTGAAACCGCCGTGGAAGCAGACGCAGACGCCAACACCTCGTTGGAAGCGCCGCTCGACGCAACCGACGATGCCGCACCCGCGGCGTCGGAACAGGCGCTGGATGCAGACGATCAGGACACGCGCGACGCACTGGACGAGGCCCTGCCGCCGACGCCGGCGTTCGGCGAACTGGTCGACGAACAGCAGGCACTGGACGACGGGCTGACCGTGATCGACGCGCCGCAGGCCGACGATGCGGCCGACAGCGTGCTGGGCCTGGATGCCATCCACGACGCGCAGGAACAGCGCGACGAGGCCGACGCCTTTGCCGAGGATGTGACCGACACCGACACCGACACCGACACCACCACGCCGACGCCGTTCTTCGAACTGGAAGACGCGCCCGTGGCCGCCGCCGGCGCATCGGTTGCCGTGCTGTCCACGCACGAGGACCCGGCCACCCCGGCCGAGGCAACCGTTGCCACCGACAGCGTGCTCGATACCGATGCCGATGACGACGAGGACAGCGCCGACGCGCTGGACTTCAGCGTGCTCGATCAGGAGCTGGTCGACATCTTCGTGGAAGAAGGCAAGGACCTGCTCGACCATTGCGATGGCCTGATCAGCGAACTGCGCGCCGCGCCCAACGACCGCGACGTCATTGCCGGCCTGCAGCGTGACCTGCACACCCTCAAGGGTGGCGCACGCATGGCCGGGATCAACCCGATCGGCGACCTGGGCCATGGCATCGAATCGCTGCTGGAAGCCGTTGCGGCCAACCGCACCGACATCGACCGCAGCGACGTGCACCTGCTTGAACGTGGCTTCGATCGCCTGCACCAGCTGCTGACCCGTACCGGGCAGCACCGCAGCGTGTCGATGCCCGACGACCTGATCCATGCGTTCGAACAGCGCACGCTGGGTCGGGTCGACGTGGCCGTCGATACCAGTGCCGACACCGTGCAGGACAGCGCACCGGTCGAGGTCGATACGGCCGTCGCCGCGGCGCCGCTCTCGGCACCGGTGCCGCTGGAAACCAGCAGCGACGACGATGCCCTGGCGCGTCCGCAGCAGGAACAGGTACGCGTGCGCGCCGACCTGCTCGACCGCCTGGTCAACCACGCCGGTGAAGTGGCGATCTACCGCTCGCGCCTGGAACAGCAGCTCGGTGCCTTCCGTGGCGCCATGGGCGAACTGGATCGCACCAACGCGCGTCTGCGCGACCAGCTGCGGCGCCTGGACCTGGAAACCGAAGCGCAGATCGTTGCTCGCTACCAGCGTGAGCAGGATCAGGCCGACCACAAGTTCGATCCGCTGGAACTGGACCGCTTCTCCACGCTGCAGCAGCTCAGCCGCGCGCTGAACGAGTCCGCCGCCGACTTGGGCGGCCTGCAGGGCGTGCTGGACGACCTGTCGCGCCAGTACGACGTGCTGCTGCAACAGCAGTCGCGGGTCAGCTCGGAACTGCAGGACGGCCTGATGCGTGCGCGCATGGTGCCGTTCGACGGTCTGGTGCCGCGCCTGCGTCGCGTGGTCCGCCAGGCTGGCCAGGACACCGGCAAGCAGGTCCACGTGATCCTGGAAGGGACCCACGGCGAACTGGACCGCAACGTCCTGGACCGCATGGTCGCGCCGCTGGAACACATGCTGCGCAACTCGGTTGCCCACGGGCTGGAAACGCCGGAACAGCGCCGTGCTGCCGGCAAGCCGGAAGAGGGCGAGATCGCCATCCGTCTGCGCCGCGAAGGCTCGGAAATCGTGTTGGAAGTGGCCGACGACGGCGCTGGGCTGGACCGCGAGGCGATCCGTCGCCGCGCCGAACAGCGTGGCCTGGTGCAGGCCGATGCCGTGCTCGGCGACGCCGAACTGGACGCGATGATCTTCTCGCCAGGCTTCAGCACCGCCGACCAGGTCAGCCAGCTGGCCGGCCGTGGCGTGGGCATGGACGTGGTGCACAACGAAGTGCGCCAGCTGGGCGGCTCGGTGGATATCCACTCGGTGCGCGGCCAGGGCGTCACCTTCACCCTGCGCCTGCCGCAGACGCTGGCAGTCACCCAGGCGGTGTTCGTGCAGATCGGCGAGACCACCTACGCAGTGCCGGTGGCCTCGGTCAGCGGTATCGGCCGGATCTCGCGCGAGCGCTTTGAAACCATCGATGGCGACTACCACTACGGTGGCGAAGCCTTCGCCCTGCACGACCTGGGTACGCTGGTGGGCCAAGGCCCGGCGCGTGCCGAGGGCCAGGCACAGGTGCCGCTGCTGCTGGTGCGTGCCGGTGAACTGCGCGCGGCCGTTGCGATCGACCAGGTGCTGGGCAACCGCGAAATCGTGGTCAAGCCGGTCGGCCTGCAGATCGCGTCGGTGCCGGGTATCTACGGCGCCACCATCACCGGCGATGGCCGCGTGGTGGTCATCCTCGACGTCGCACCGCTGGTCCGCCGCTTCCAGGCCAACCCGCACAAGCCGATCGCCGTGACCAGCCAGGTCAGCGACCGCCAGGCACCGCTGGTGATGGTGGTCGACGATTCGCTGACCATGCGCAAGGTCACCGGCCGCATCCTGGAGCGCCACAACTTCGAAGTGGCGGTCGCCCGCGATGGTGTGGAAGCACTGGAGCGTCTGGAAGAGCGGGTCCCCGACCTGATGCTGCTGGATATCGAAATGCCGCGCATGGATGGCTATGAACTGGCCACGGCGATGCGCGCCGATCCGCGCTACAAGGATGTGCCGATCGTGATGATCACCTCGCGCAGTGGCGACAAGCACCGTCAGCGCGCCTTCGAAATTGGCGTCCAGCGTTACCTGGGCAAGCCTTACCAGGAACTGGACCTGATGCGAAACGTGTACGACCTGCTGGGGATCGCCCGTGTCCGCGAATGACCTGCCTTTGCTGTTGTCGGTAGCGCTGCTGGCGCGCCCGGGGCAGGCCCGCGAGCGCCTGCGCGACGCGTTGGCCCAGGCCGGCGCCACCCTGGTGCTGGAAGAGGATCCCAACACGCTGGACGTGCAGGTGCTGCGCGACGCAGCGCCGGGCGCGGTGCTGATCGCGCTGGAACCGGCGATCGAAGACGCGTTGGAGCGCCTGGACCCGGTGCTGGGCTCGCCGTCGCTGACCCTGATCTTCGACGAAGCCGAACTGGCCGCCCGCCGTGAAGGCTGGGAAGCGCAGCGCTGGGCACGGCACCTGGTGGCCAAGCTGCACGGCCACCACGACGTGTTGCCGCCAGGGTCGGAACAGGACAGCCTGCTCCAGCCCGAGCCCGGCATGCCGACCACGCCGGCCGAACTGCATGCCGATGCCCCGCTGGACTTCCACGTCCGCGAGGCCTTCGATGCCGCCGCGGACGTTCCGGCCGATGGCCTGTACCAGGCCCCGGATGCGTTGAGCGAACCGATGTCGCTGGAAGAAGCGCTGGCCGCCCTGCAGCCGCCTTCGCCGGCCGCTGCACCATCCGTCCCGCCGCCGGTGCCACCGTCGGCGCCGCCGGCCGTTGCCCGCGCGCCGCTGGGCGACCACAGCAGCTGGTCGCTGGTGGATGACAGTGCCGACACCGCCGCCGCCGCGCCTGCAAGCGCGGCGGCCGGTGCGGATGCGGCACCGCCGCCGCTGTCTGCGTTCGATATCGAACGGCTGTCGCTGGTCGAACTGGAGGCCGAGCGCCCCAACGACGGCGCCGCCGCAGGTGCGGTGCTGGTGCTGGCCGGTATCGGCGGCCCGGACGCGCTGCGCCGCCTGCTGGCCACGCTGCCGGCGGGGCTGGCCACGCCGGTGCTGGTGCACATGCGCCTGGATGGCGGCCGCTACGGCAACCTGGTCAAGCAGATGGCGCGCGTGTCCGCGTTGCCGGTGCTGCTGGCCGAAGCCGACCAGCCGGTCCAGGCCGGCAACGCCTACATCCTGCCTGACGACATCGGCCTGGCCGAACGTCAGCGCGGCCTGTATTTCCACGGTGATGCACAGGGCGTCCAGGTGGCCACGCTGCCGCCGGCGCACAGTGCCGTGGTGCTGCTCAGTGGCGCCGACACGGCCCAGGTCGAGGACGTGCTGGCCCTGGCCGCCGCAGGCGCCTGGGTGGGCGCACAGGTCGGCGAAGGCTGCTACGACCCGGCCGCGGCAAACGCCGCGGTGGCCGCCGGGATGGACGCGGGCGAGCCGCCGCAGCTGGCCCAGAGCATCGTCGAACGTTGGGGTGTGAGCGAGTAATCGCCGCGCCGTACCCTTTTCAGGAATCACGCCATGAGTTACGCCAGCAACGACGAAATCCGCGGGGTATTGATCCAGGCCGGGCACGAACGCGTGCTGCTGCCCAATGCCACCGTGGCCGAGATGATGTCCAAGGTGGCCGTGCAGAGCGTGCCGGACGCACCGGCCTGGCTGGTCGGCCAGATTGCCTGGCACGGTTGGGACGTGCCGCTGCTGTCGTTCGCGCGGCTGTCCGGGCTGGGCGACGAACTGGTCACCAGCAACAACAAGGTGGTGGTGCTCAAGGCGCTGGGCGGCAACGCGAAGCGCCCGTATTTCGCGCTGCTCACCCAGACCTTCCCGCAGCTGATCTCGGTGCCGCGTGACGGCCTGCTCGCCGACGCCTCCGAGGAAACCCTGCCGCAGGGCGTGCACATGCGCGTGCTGCTGGGCGAGCAGAGCGCGCTGCTGCCCGACCTGGATGCGCTGGAAGCCGCGCTGGACGAGGCCTACCCCGTCGCGGGGTAGGTGCCGACCGTTGGTCGGCACACGCGTTGCGCACCGACCATTCGAGCACCGACCAACGGTCGGTGCCTACCGCGACGCCGATTCGCACCGGACCTTTCACGCACCGACCAACGGTCGGTGCCTACCGTGACGCCGATTTGTGCACCGACCGTTCGTGCACCGGCCCACGGTCCGTGCCCACACGATGCCGATTCGCGCACCGGACGTTTCACGCACCGACCAACGGTCGGTGCCTACCGTGACGCCGATTTGTGCACCGACCGTTCGTGCACCGACCCACGGTCCGTGCCCACGCGATGCCGATTCGCGCACCGACCGTTCGTGCACTGATTTGTGCACCGACCATATCGGGTGCGTGATCGATGGTAGGTGCCGACCGTTGGTCGGCACATGCGCCAAATACCGATCCGCACACGGCCGGTAACGACCAACGGTCGGCACCCGCCGCAATGTGATCGGTCAGCCCAGGTCGCCCAGACGCGCCTGCACCGCCGCGATGGCGGCCAGCCCGGCCGTTTCGGTGCGCAGGATGCGCGGACCCAGCTGCAGCCCCTGGAAGCCCGCCTCGCCCAATGCCTGCCGATCCCGTGGCGACCAGCCGCCCTCCGGGCCAATCGCAATCACCACGCCACCCCGTGCCGGCTGCAGGGTGGACAGGCGATGCTCGCCCAGCGGGTCCAGGGTGAGTTTGAGCGCCTCGGCCGGCACCTGCCGCGCGGCGTCCAGCAGCGATTGCGGCGCCGCAACGCTCGGCACCCGCGCACGCCCGGACTGGCCACAGGCCGACACCACCACGCTGGTCCAGTGCGCCAGCCGCTTCTCCGCGCGCGCCGCATCCAGTTTCACTTCGGTACGTTCGGCGTTGACCGGCACGATCGCGTTGACCCCCAGTTCGGTGGCCTTCTGCAGGATCAGGTCCATCTTCTCGCCGCGGGCGATGCCCTGCAGCAGGGTGATGTGCAGCGGCGATTCGTTGGCCACCGCCAGCGCGGCGTCGATGCGCACCTGCGCATCCCGCTTGCCCACCACCACCAGGGTGGCGCGGTAATCGTGGCCGTCGCCGTTGAACAGCACGCAGCCGTCGCCCTCGCGCAGGCGCATCACCCGGACCAGGTGATTGGCCGCTTCCTCGGGCAGCGACAGGGTCTGGCCCACCGCCAGCGGAGTCTCGACATGGCACCGGGTCAAGCGCATGCAACAGCCTCCTCGATCGCGGCCAGGGTGGTCTGGGCCAACAGGTCCAGGTGGTCGTCGTCCACGCAGTACGGCGGCATCCAGTACAGCACGTTGCCCAGCGGGCGCAGCACCACGCCACGCTTGAGCGCGGCGGTGTAGGCGTGCAGACCCACCCGCGCCTCGGCCGGGAACGGGGTGCGCTTGTCGCCGTTGCGGGTCAGTTCGAAGGCCACCACCATCCCGGCCTGGCGTACGTCGGCCACGTGCGGGTGGTCGGTGAACGGGGCGGCCAGCGTGCGCATCACCTCGGCGGTGCTGCGGTTGCGCACGATCACGTCCTCGCCGGCGAAGATGTCCAGCGTGGCCAAGGCCGCGGCGCAGGCCAGCGGATTGCCGGTATAGCTGTGCGAGTGCAGGAACGCGCGCTCGCGCGAATCGTCCAGGAACGCGTCATACAACGCCTGGGTGGCCAGCACCGCCGACAGCGGCAGGAAGCCGCCGGTCAGGCCCTTGGACAGGCACAGCAGGTCGGGCATCACCCCGGCCTGTTCGCAGGCGAACATCGTGCCGGTGCGCCCGAAGCCGGTGGCGATCTCGTCAGCGATCAGGAACGCGCCGTTGGCGTCGCACAGTTCGCGCGCACGCTGCAGGTACACCGGGTCGTGCATGCGCATGCCGCCGGCGCACTGCAGGCGCGGCTCCAGGATCACCGCGCAGATCTCGCCGGGGTGCTGGTCGAACAGCGTGGCCAGCGCATCGGCCGCCTGGTGCGCGCGCTGCGCGGCGGTCTGCCCGTCTTCGGCCAGGTAGGCGTCCGGCGAGGGGGCAAACAGCGCCTCGGTCAGCAGCGGCGCATACACTCGCCGGTACAGCGGGATGTCGCCCACCGACAGCGCGCCCAGGGTCTCGCCGTGGTAGCCGTTCTCCAGCGCCACGAAGCGGGTGCGGTGGTGCTCGCCCCGGTTGCGGAAGTAGTGGAAGGCCATCTTCAGGGCCACCTCGACCCCGGCCGAGCCGTTGTCGGCATAGAACACCTTTGCCAGCGTGTCGCGCCCAGCCTGGCGCGGGGCGATCGCCAGCAGGCGCTCGGCCAGCGCCACCGCCGGTTCATGGCTGAAGCCGGCCAGCATCACCTGTTCCAGCTGGGTGGCCTGCTGCGCGATGGCCGCACCGATCCGCGGGTGCGCATGGCCGAACAGATTGGTCCACCAGCTGCTGACCGCGTCCAGGTAGCGTTTGCCGTCGTGATCGATCAGCCACGGGCCTTCGCCCCGCGCGATCGGCACCAGCGGCAGGGTGTCGGGGTGCTCGCGCATCTGCGTGCACGGATGCCACAGCACGGCCAGGTCGCGTTGCCGCCACCGATCGGCCAGCGTTAAGGGGGCTGGGTCTGCTAGCATTTCAGGCTCATGAAGACGTTTTCACCAGCTCCCATTCTAGAGATGCTCGCATGAGCCGTCGCCTGCCCATCATCCACAAGATCACGGACGAGCAGAGCGGGCCGTTCCAGCGCCAGCACCTTGACCTGGAATTCTCCAATGGCGAGCGCCGCCGCTTCGAGCGGCTGGTCAGCCATGGCCACGGCGCGGTGGTGGTGGTGCCGATGCTGGACGACGAGACGGTGCTGCTGGTGCGTGAATACGCCGCCGGCATGCACCGCTACGAGCTTGGCCTGGTCAAGGGCCGCATCGATGCCGGCGAAAGCCCCGAGCAGGCCGCCGACCGTGAATTGAAGGAAGAGGCTGGTTACGGCGCCCGGCGCCTGGACGTGCTGCGGGCGATGACCCTGGCCCCCACCTACATGAGCCACCAGTCGTGGCTGGTGGTGGCACGCGACCTGTATCCCGAACGCCTGGTCGGCGACGAGCCCGAGGAACTGGAAGTAGTGCCCTGGAAGCTGGCCGATCTGGACCAGCTGATGCTGCGTGAGGATTTTTCCGAGGGCCGATCACTGGCGGCGTTGTTCATCGCCCGGCAGTGGCTGGAACGCGGGGAATGATCAAGCTCACCACCGATTTGCGCGAAACCGTCATCGCCATCGCCCAGGACGCCGCCGCCGCCATCATGGCGGTGTATGCCACGCCGTTCGATGTGACGATCAAATCCGACCACAGCCCGGTCACCGCCGCCGACCTGGCCGCCAACGCGGTGATCGAACGCGGTCTGCAGCAGCTCACCCCGGACCTGCCGATCCTGTCCGAAGAGTCGGCCCAGGTGCCGTGGGAGGTGCGCCAGCACTGGGGCGCCTACTGGCTGGTGGACCCGCTCGATGGCACCCGCGAGTTCGTCAAACGCAACGACGAATTCAGCGTCAACATCGCCCTGATCTACCAAGGCGCGCCGGCCTTCGGCGTGGTGCTGGCCCCGGTCAGCGGGATCGCCTGGCACGCCATGCGCGGGGAGCTGGCCTACCGCCGCCTGGGCATGCACGACACCGTGCTGCGCGCGCGCGCACCGGCCACGCCGCCGCTGAAAGTAGCGGCCAGCCGCTCGCACCGCAGCGCGCAGACCGAGGCCCTGCTGGCGCGCATGGGGGAGATCGAGGTGGTTGCACAGGGCTCCTCGCTCAAATTCTGCCGCATTGCCGAAGGCACGCTGGACGTGTACCCGCGGCTGGGCCCCACCTCCGAATGGGACACCGCCGCTGGCCAGTGCGTGCTGCACGCCGCCGGGGGCGCGGTGCTGTCGGCGGCCACCGGCAAACCGTTCCGCTACAACCGCCGCGAAAGCCTGTTGAACGGCGATTTCATCGCCCTCGGCGACACCCGCCTGCCGTGGCACGCGTGGCTGCCGGACTGACCCGCTGTCGAAGGAGGACTGCATGACCGCCACCGCTGAACTGGACCGCCTGCTGGGCATCATGGCGCGGCTGCGCGACCCGCAGGACGGCTGCCCCTGGGACCTGCAGCAGGACTTTTCCAGCATCGCCCCCTACACCATCGAAGAGGCCTACGAAGTGGCCGATGCAATCGACCGCGGTGACCTGGTCGACCTGCAGGACGAGCTGGGCGATCTGCTGCTGCAGGTGGTGTTCCATGCGCAGATGGCCAGCGAGCAGGGCGCGTTCGGCTTTGCCGACGTGGCCCGCTCGATCAGCGACAAGATGCAGCGCCGCCACCCGCACGTGTTCGCCCAGGTGCAGGTCGACGGCGCCGAGGACGTGAACGCCAACTGGGACGCGATCAAGCGTGCCGAGCGTGCCGCCAAGGGCCATGCCGACACCTCCGCACTGGCCGGCATTTCGCGCGGCCTGCCGGAGTGGCAGCGGGCGATGAAGCTGCAGGCGCGCGCGGCGCGGGTCGGGTTCGACTGGCCCGGCCCGGCACCGGTGATCGACAAGGTGCGCGAGGAACTGGACGAAGTGGCCGCCGAGTTCGCGCAGGGCGCGGTGGAGGACAACCACGCCCGCCTGCAGGAAGAACTGGGCGACCTGCTGTTCGTCTGCGCCAACCTGGCCCGCCACGCCAAGGTGGACGTGGGCGCGGCGCTGCGCCAGGCCAACCACAAGTTCGAACGCCGCTTCCGGGCGATGGAAGCGCAGGCCGCGGCCGCCGGCCAGTCGATGGCCGCGCTGGACCTGGAGGCGCAGGAACAGCTGTGGCAGCAGGCCAAGGCCGACGAAGCCACCCCGTGAAAACGCTGCTGCTGTTCATCCTCACCGCCGTGGCTGAAATCGTCGGCTGCTACCTGCCGTGGCTGTGGCTGCGTAAGGACGGCAGCGCCTGGCTGCTGCTGCCGGCGGCGGCCAGCCTGGCCCTGTTCGCGTGGCTGCTGACCCTGCATCCGGCCGCCAGCGGGCGGGTGTATGCGGCCTATGGCGGGGTCTACATCGGCACCGCGTTGATGTGGCTGTGGCTGGTGGACGGCATCCGTCCCAGCCGCTGGGACCTGCTCGGGGTCGGGCTGTGCCTGGCCGGCATGATGGTCATCATGTTCGCCCCGCGCACCGCGTAAACCGGCGCCGCCGATCGCCGGCGGCCACCACGGAAACCATCCACCCACACGGTAGTGCCGGCCGCTGGCCGGCTCCCCGGCGTCTGTGCAGAGCCGGCCCGCCAGCTTCCGTGCCTTTTATCCGTTCTATCTGGACGAACACCGCCATCCGGTGTCGCGCCGTCTGCATTTCATCGGCAGCTGCGGCGTGCTGCTGCTGGTGGCCGTTGCGATCGTGCGCGGCCAACCGGGCTGGCTGTTGGCCGCGCTCGGCTGTGGCTATGGGTTCGCCTGGGTCGGCCATTTTTTCTTCGAGAAGAACCGGCCCGCCACCTTCCAGCATCCGTTCTATTCCTTCGCCGGCGACTGGGTGATGTTCTGGGACATCCTCCGGGGCCGGATCCGGCTGTAGCGTCAGCGTCGCCATGCCCGGGCCACGCCCCGGGGTACAGGAGTACTTCGATGTTTCCAACCGTCCTGTTTTCGCTGGTCCTGGCTTTCGTGGCCGTGGTCATCCTGTTCAAGGCGGTGCGGATGGTGCCGCAGGGGTATGAATGGACGGTGGAGCGCTTCGGGCGCTACACCCACACCATGTCGCCCGGCCTGCACTTCCTGATCCCCATCGTGTACGGGGTAGGGCGCAAGGTGAACATGATGGAGCAGGTGCTGGACGTCCCCGGCCAGGAGGTGATCACCAAGGACAACGCGGCGGTGCGCGTGGACGGGGTGGTGTTCTTCCAGGTGCTGGACGCCTCCAAGGCGGCCTACGAGGTGTCGGTGCTGGAAGTGGCGATGATCGCGCTGGTGCAGACCAACATCCGCACCGTGATCGGCTCGATGGACCTGGATGAATCGCTCAGCCAGCGCGAGGTGATCAACGCCAAGCTGCTGAACGTGGTCGATCACGCGACCAACCCGTGGGGAGTGAAGGTCAACCGGATCGAGATCCGCGACATCCAGCCGCCGCGCGACCTGCTCGACGCCATGGCGCGGCAGATGAAGGCCGAGCGCGAGAAGCGTGCGCAGATCCTGGAGGCCGAAGGGTCGCGGCAGTCGGAGATCCTGCGCGCCGAAGGCGAGAAGCAGGCCGCCGTGCTGGAGGCCGAAGGACGCAAGGAGGCCGCGTTCCGCGATGCCGAAGCACGCGAGCGGTCGGCCGAAGCCGAGGCCAACGCGACGCGGATGGTGTCCGAGGCCATTGCGCAGGGCGATGTGCAGGCGATCAATTACTTCATCGCGCAGAAGTATGTGGAGGCGTTCAAGGAGCTGGCCACCTCGCCCAACCAGAAGCTGGTGTTGATGCCGATGGAGGCCAGCGGGGTCATCGGCTCGATTGCCGGCGTTGCCGAACTGGCGCGCGAGGCCTTTGCCAAACAGGAAGACAAGCGAACCCCGCGCGCCGTTCCGCCGCGGGCAGGAGGCTGAGATGCGCTGGGAAGTTGTCGGGTGGGGCGCGCTGGCGCTGGTGCTGTTCGCTGCCGAGGCGCTGGCGCCGGGTGCCTTCATGCTGTGGATCGGCATCGGTGCGGCGGCGGTCTTCGTGCTGGTGGCCGTGTTCAGCGACATTCCCCTGCTGTGGCAGGTGGTGGCCTTCGTGCTGCTGTCGGTGGTGTCCATCCAGTGCTACCGGCACTGGGGACGGGGCCGCGACCGGCAGAGCGATACGCCGCTGTTGAACCGCCGCGCCGAGCAGCTGGTGGGGCGGGTGGTGGTGATCGACCAGGACATCGTGGCGGGCAAGGGCCGGGCCAAGATCGACGACGCGTTCTGGGTGGTGGCCGGGCCCGATCTGCCGGCCGGCACCCGCGTGCGCGTGGTGGCGGTGGAGGGCATGACACTGCAGGTGCAGCCGGTCTGACGCAACGCCGCAGGCGTTGTGAAGACGGTTCTGGGATAATGCCGGTCTTGCCTTCATTCCCCCGGAAAAACGGTCATGACCCAGAAGACGCTTCTCAACGACACCCACCGCGCGCTCGGCGCAAAGATGGTCGATTTCGGTGGCTGGGACATGCCCATCCATTACGGTTCGCAGCTGGACGAGCACCACCTGGTGCGCGCCGATGCCGGCATGTTCGACGTCAGCCACATGACCGTGGTCGACCTGCGCGGTGAGCAGGTCAAGCCGTTCCTGCGCACGCTGCTGGCCAACTCGGTGGACAAGCTGAAGGCCACCGGCAAGGCACTGTATTCGTGCATGCTCAACCCGCGCGGTGGGGTCATCGACGACCTGATCGTGTACTACCTGGCCGACGACTTCTTCCGCATGGTGGTCAACGCCTCCACCCGCGAAAAGGACCTGGCCTGGATCCGCGAGCAGGCTGCCGCGTTCAACGTGGACGTCACCGAGCGCGACGACCTGGCGATCATCGCCGTGCAGGGCCCGACCGCGCGTGAGCGGGTGATCGGCCTGGCCGCAGACGGCGACCGTGCCGCGCTGGAGAAGCTGGGCCGCTTCGCCGCGCTGGAGGCCACCGCTGCCAGTGGCACGCCGCTGTTCGTGGCGCGTACCGGCTACACCGGTGAAGACGGTTTCGAGATCCTGCTGCCGCAGGCCGACGTGGTGGCGTTCTGGAACGCGCTGGCCGCCGCGGGCGTGCGTCCGGCCGGGCTGGGCGCGCGCGATACGCTGCGCCTAGAAGCCGGCATGAACCTGTACGGCCAGGACATGGACGAAGACATCACCCCCTACGAAGCCGCGCTGGCCTGGACCGTGGCGCTGGACGAGGGCCGCCCGTTCATCGGCCGTGACGTGCTGGAAGCGCAGAAGGCGGCAGGCGACGCGCGCCAGCTGATCGGCCTGGTGATGGACGAGAAGGGCGTGTTGCGTCACGGCCAGCCGGTGCTCACCGCCAGCGGCCAGGGCGAGATCCTGTCCGGCACGTTCTCCCCGACCCTGGGCAAGGGCATCGCGTTCGCGCGGGTGCCGGCCGGCGAACTGGGCCAGGTGCACGTGGACATCCGTGGCAAGCAGGTGCCGGTGCGCGTGGTGAAGTTCCCGTTCGTGCGCGAGGGCCAGGCCCAGCCGGGCGTGCTCGCCGACGCCTGATTTTTTCCCGGCGCCGACCTGTCAGTGGTCGGCGCCGGTGGTTACACTACCCCCGTTTCTTGACCCCTGAAATTCCTCGGAGCAGTCCCATGAGCGAGATCCCCGGCGACCTCAAATTCCTCAAGTCCCATGAGTGGGCACGCGTCGAAGGCAATGGCCGCGTCACCGTCGGTATTTCCGACCACGCCCAGGGCCTGCTTGGCGACCTGGTGTACGTCGAACTGCCGGCGGTGGGCGACGAAGTGAAGGCGGGCCAGCAGGCCGCCGTGGTCGAGTCGGTCAAGGCCGCCTCGGACGTGTACAGCCCGGTCACCGGCACCGTTGTCGAAGTCAACGAAGCGCTGTCGGACAAGCCGGAAACCATCAACGAAGATGCTTACGGCGAAGGCTGGATCTACGTGGTCGAGTTCTCGGCCAACGACGAGTTGAACGATCTGCTGGGCCCGGACGAGTACGCCGAGCTGCTGGAAGACGACGAGCACTGATCGTCGCCTGATCGCGAAGAACGGCCGCCCGGTGCGGCCGTTTTTTTTKCCTGCGCGGTGGCCGCCGGCGTCGGCGTTATCCGTACGTGACGAAAACGCCCGCGTTGCGGTCCGCCATCGCGATGCCGTCGGTGGCTTATGCGCATCGGTGGGGTACGCATCGGTGTCCGGTCATGAGCGCGCGTCGGGGTGTCGGCGTGCGCGCCGGGTGTCCTCGCCGAGCGCGTGCGCGGTGCACATCCGGGTCGCGCGCGGCGGTCGTGGCACGTCGAACCGGTGCGATCGGGGAGGCGGCGACCGCCTGAAAGTTTGCGCATTTGCGTAAATCCGGTGGCAAAACGCGATCGAAGATGTGAAAAGTTTTCGACTCTGTTTGGGTGCGGTGTGGGTAGCGTCCGGGGCGCCGCCGGGTGCGCGTGCACGGTTGCCCGGAGACGCGCGGTGCGCGCGCACTGAAAATACGAAAGTGCTTCTTTTAAGCGGTTTTCTTTTCGCCTGCCGCATGCGTTGCGTGTCTGGTCGCTGCGTGCGCGGCAGCATTGCACGCCGTTGAGGGTGTTCGCCGAGGGCGCCGACGTCGGGTCGCGGGGGCGTTCGGTGTGAAAATTTTTCGCCCCGGTTGTTGACAGTGAAAAAAAGCGTGATTAGGTTTCGCCACAGCAGACCTTGCTGCGAACAGAGTGAGCAGAATCGACATCCAGTCGCGAAGCACAACCTGGACATCCACCTCGCGTCATAAGACGGTGGAGATGGCTTCGCTTCCCTCAGCGAACCGCAAGGCCCCTTCCCATTCGATACCCGCCTGGCCACCTGCGGTGGGTATCCCCGTATCCGTCACGACGCGCTTGACGCGACGGCGGTCCCCGCGATGTCGCACTGCGGGTTTGCTTTACCTGGGCGTTTCCACTCCATAGATCACTGACGAGGAGCCATCCCATGGCAACCAAGAAAGCTGCGAAGAAAAAGCCGGCCGCCAAAAAGGCCGTCAAGAAGGTAGCCAAGAAAGCCGCCGCCAAGAAGGCCGTGAAGAAGGTAGCCAAGAAGGCGGCTGCCAAGAAGACGGTGAAGAAGGCAGCGAAGAAGGCGACCGCCCGCAAGGCAGTGAAGAAGACGGCAAAGAAGGCAGTCCGCAAGGTTGCCAAGAAGGCCGCCGCCAAGAAGACCGCGAAGAAGGCAGTGAAGAAGACGGCGAAGAAGGCAGTCCGCAAGGTCGCCAAGAAGGCCGCCGCCAAGAAGACCGCCAAGAAAGCCGTTCGCAAGGTAGCCAAGAAGGCCACGGCCAAGAAGGCGACCAAGAAGGCTGCAAAGAAGACCGCAAAGAAGGCCGTACGCAAGGTAGCCAAGAAGGCCACCGCGAAGAAGGCGACCGCGCGCAAGGCTCCGGCCAAGAAGGCGTCCGCCAAGAAAGCGGTGAAGAAGGTTGCAAAGCGCAAGCCGGCCGTTCGCAAGAAGAAGGCCGCTCCGGTCGCCCTGCCGGCAACCCCGGCACCGCTGATCTAACGCAGTTCCCGATGCCGTAACTGAAACCCCTTCCCTGGCAGCCCAGCGGGGAGGGGGTTTTTTTATGGGCATTCGGTATGCGGATCGCGGCGCACGATGTCCCGGTAGAGCCGACCGTTGGTCGGCTGCCCTTCGGCGATTGCACGGCAGCCGACCAACGGTCGGCTCTACCGCATCTTTTCCGTCGGCCCGACGTTGGGCGGTACGCCCGCATCCCGGTAGGTACCGACCGTTGGTCGGTACGCTCCCCACCGCACCCCAAACCAAAAAAAAAGGCGGCCAACCGGCCGCCTTTTCGATCCATCCCGCGCTGCGATCAGCGCGGCGACGCCACCGCGCGGTTGGACGACACGCCCTTGCGCTTGGTTGCCGGGGCGCCGTCTTCCACCATCAGGTTGTCGCTGCCGAAGTCGGTGTCCACGTCCAGCCAGCGTTGGGTGGGCAGGCCCATGGCCTGGTCCAGTACGGTGGGCAGCAGGCCGCTGGGCAGGCTGCTTTCGCCGTTCCACATGATGGCGATGCCCAGGTCGCGTTCGGGCACCAGCGCGACCAGGCCGCGATAGCCCTGCACGGCACCGGCATGGAAAATCACTTCATGCCCGGCGTAGTCGAAGTTGCGCCAGCCCAGTGCATACCCGGCCGAGTGCAGGCGCTCGCGGCGCCAGCCCGAGCGCATCTCGCCGGGGGTGTTGATCAGGGTCGAGTGCAGCGTGGCCAGCAGCGGCGCAGGCAGCACGTCGGGGCGGTGGCCGGTGTGGGCGAGCAGCCACTGCGCCATGTCGCTGGCGCTGGCGTTGACGCCGGCTGCAGGCGCCAGGCGGTAGTAGGTGGGCTTGGGGTTCAGCGACACCCAGCCGTTGCGGCTGCGCACGTGCGGTCGCGCCCAGCGCGAACTGGCCTGGATGCCGGCCAGGCCGAGGCTCGCGTCGTCCATGCCCAGTGGCTTGAACAGGCGGCGTTCCACCGACTGCTCGTAGAAGCTGCCGGAGGCGGCGTAGACCACGTCACCGATCAGGCTGAAGGCCACGTTCTGGTAGGCATAGCAATCGCCCGGCAGGCACTTGAGTGAGGTCGAGGCCAGCTTGTGGGTGAGCGTGTAGTACTCGGCGTTGGCTTCCACGTCGCGGTCGTACGCGTTGTAGGGCAGGCCGACGCGGTGGCTGAGCAGGTCGGCCACGGTGAGGCGTTCGGTGGCCTCCGGCGAGCTCAGCTGGAAGCCGGGCACGTAGTCGGTGACCTTGCTGTCCCAGCGCAGCGTGCCGTCGTTGACCAGCAGGCCGGCCATGGTGCCGGCGAAGGCCTTGGACAGCGATGCCAGGCGGAACACGGTATGCGCATCGACCATCTGCGGGTTGTTGACGTCGGTGACGCCGTAGCCACGCGCGCTGAGCACGCGGCCGCCCTGGACGATGGCCACGGCCATGCCAGGCACACGCTCGCCGTAGGTCAGCTGCTGGGCCATGGCTTCGATCGCGGCTACGTTGAAGCCCTGTGCCGGCGGCAGCACCTGCACATTCGCCGGCGTGGTGCGATAGGCGGCCGGCTGGGTGTGCGCGATCGTTGCGGTGTTTTCGATGTTGACCGGGAAGGCGCCCGGCGCAGCACTGGGCGTCTGTGCAGTAGACGACATGGCGATGGGCATCAACATGCCCAGCAACCCGGTGGCCGCCGAACGGATCGGGCGACGCCTGCTGTTCTGATTCATCGTTCTGGACCCGTGCGCAACTGCTGTGGGTGATTCTAGCGCTGCTTTTCCTGATTGCACAAACCAAGCGAAGATGAATGCGTATCTGGTTGAAAAGGCCCGGTTTTTGCATCCGTGGCGTGCGCCGTGCCAGCGCCGGCGGCGCACCCCTGTTCAGCTTGCCCCGGCCGCCTCGATGATCCACTGCGCGGCGCGTTCGGCCAGCATGATGGTGGGCGCGTTGGTATTGCCACTGACCAGGCGGGGCATCACCGACGCATCCACCACGCGAAGGCGGCGCACCCCGCGTACGCGCAGCTGCGGGTCGACCACGGCGTCGGCATGGGTGCCCATCGCGCAGGTGCCCACCGGGTGGTAGATGGTCTCGGCCTTGGCGCGGATGAAGGTTTCCAGTGCCGCCTCGTCCAGGTCCTGCCGCGGCGGGAAGATCGGCGCCCCGCGCCAGCGGTCGAACGCCGGTTGGCGCAGGATCTCGGCCGACATCCGCACGCACGCTTTCATCATCGCCAGATCCGCCCCCTCGGCATCACTGAGGTAATTGGCCTGGATCCGTGGGGGCGAGGCGGGGTTGGCATCGCGCAGGCTGATCCGGCCCCGGCTGCGCGGGTGCAGGGCACACGCATGCAGCGTGTAGCCGTCGCCCGGCAGGCGGTGGCGGCCGTGGTTGTCCAGCATCGCCGGCACGAAGTGGAACTGCACGTCGGCGCGTGCGTCGCCGGCCAGCGGTGAGCGGGCAAAGCCACCGGCCTCGGCGATGTTGCTGGTGCCGGCGCCGCGGCGGCCGCGCAGGAAGTAGTCGAAGGCGATCCGCGCCTGGTTGCTGCGGTCGTAGCTCACGCCCGGATGGGTATGCACCAGCGTGCAGATGTCCAGGTGGTCCTGCAGGTTGGCACCGACCCCCGGCAGGTCGGCACGTACCTCGATGCCGTGCGCGCGCAGCGGGGTGGCCGCACCGATGCCCGACAGCATCAGCAACTGCGGCGAGTGCACCGCACCGGCGCTGAGGATCACCTCGGCGCTGGCCGCGGCATGCCGATGCCGGCCACCGTGGCGGAAGTACACGCCTGTGGCGGTGTCGCCATCGAAGCCCAGCGCGGTGGCATGTGCGCCGGTGAGCACGGTGAGGTTGCGCCGGTCACCGGCCGGGTGCAGGTAGGCGGTCGCGCTGGAGCACCGCGCGCCATCGCGCTGGGTGACCTGGTACAGACCCACCCCGAGCTGCTCGGCGCCGTTGAAGTCGTCGTTGCGCGCATGCCCAGCCTGCGCGGCAGCGTCGAGGAAGGCGTCGGAGAGCGGGTTGTGGTGACGCAGGTCGGCGACCGACAACGGGCCGGCGTCGCCGTGCAGGGCGCTGCCGCCGCGGCTGTTGGCTTCGCTGTGCAGGAACCACGGCAGCACCTGCGCCCATCCCCAGCCGTCGGCGCCGTCGGCGGCCCAGCGGTCGTAGTCGGCCGGCACGCCGCGCACGTAGCACATCGCATTGATCGCACTGGAGCCGCCCAGCACCTTGCCACGCGGCCACCACAGCCGGCGGCCTGCCAGGGCCGGCTCGGCGTCGGTGTCCAGGTTCCAGTTGATGCGGCGGTTGTTGACCAGCCGCGCCAAGCCGGCCGGCATGTGGATGAACGGGTTGCGGTCGCGCGGACCGGCTTCCAGCAGCAGCACGCGGCAGCGCGGGTCGGCGCTGAGCCGGTTGGCCAGCACGCAGCCGGCCGACCCGGCACCGACGATGATGTAGTCGTACGTGTCCGTCCCCACGGCTGGCGGCCCCTTCGGTAGGTAGCCCCGAGCATAGGGCAGCGCGGCCCGCGGCGGGGCAACGCGATCACGGCTACGCAGCGTTGCGCGGATGAGGGGCGCTGCTACTGGCGATGTTGCGGTGCATCGTTTACCTTGCGCGCTTTCCTGCCCGGAGTTTCACGATGCCGCCGTTGTCACGCCGCCCGAACCGGGAGTGGGTGCGATGAGTGCTGCAGCAACGGCCCCGGTGCGGCCGGGCCTGCGCGGGGCGCTGCGGCAGTCGCCGCCGCTGATCTGGGCGTGCGTGTACTTCTTCTGCCTGCTCAGCGGCTACTACGTGCTGCGGCCGGTGCGCGAGGCGATGGCCGCCTCGGCCGACGCGCAGGCGGTGTTCCCGCCCGTGTTGATCGACTGGTTCAGCGCACACGGCATCGCGATGCAGGACTTCGTGCTGCAGTTCCTGTTCACCGGCGTGTTCTTCATCATGCTGGTGCTGCAGCCGCTCTACGGCGCGGTGGTGAGTCGCTACGCGCGGCGGGTATTCCTGCCGGCGGTGTATGGCTTCTTCATCGTCTGCCTGCTGGGCTTCTACGTGCTGTTCGACAGCGGCGTGCCGGGGCGCGGCATGGCGTTCTTCTTCTGGGCCGCGGTGTTCAACCTGTTTGCGGTGGCGGTGTTCTGGAGCTTCATGGCCGACGTGTTCTCCAACGCCCAGGCCCGCGAGGTGTACGGCTACATCGGCGCGGCCGGCACCCTCGGCGCGTTCCTGGGGCCGATCATCACCGCGGCGCTGGTCAAGCGGGTCGGGATCGCCAATCTGATGCTGGTTTCGGCCGGCTTCCTGACGGCCTGCCTGGTGTGCATCTGGCGGCTGCGGTTGTGGGCGGTGGCGCGCGAGCAGGAGCAGCAGCTGGCCTCCGGTGAAACCCCGATGGGCGGCAGCGTACTCGATGGCCTGAAGCTGATCGCGCGTGAGCCGCTGCTGCGCTGGCTGGCCGTGCTGGTGCTGTTCGGGGTGGGGGTGGGCACGCTGCTGTACAACGAGCAGGCCGCGATCGCCCGCCAGTTCTATCCGGACGAGGCGGCGCGGACCGCGTTCTACTCGCAGATCGACCTGGCGGTGAACGCGCTGACGCTGGTGCTGCAGTTGGGCCTGACCCGGTGGCTGCTGTCGCGCCACGGCATCGCGCCGGCCCTGTTGATTCCCGGCGTGGCGATCATCTTCGGCTTCCTGCTGCTGGCGGCCTGGCCGTTGGCGCTGATGGTGGCGATCGTGCAGGTGATGACCCGCGCCAGCGAGTTCTCGCTGGCCAAGCCCGCGCGCGAAACGATCTACACCCGGGTGGACCGCCAGTGGCGCTACAAGGCCGGCGCGGCGATCGACACGGTGGTCTACCGCGGCGCCGACCTGACCTTCGCCTGGGTGCACAAGGGGCTGTCGGTGTTCGGGTCGCACGCGGTGTTCGCCGGGGGCGTGGTGGTCGCTGGCTGCATGACGGCCGCGGCCATCGGCCTGCTGCACGAAGAAAAGAAGCTGCCGGGCGAGCGCCCGGAGTAAGCTTCATCGACCCTCTTCAAGGCCTCCCCATGTACTGGACCGCACTGACCCTGACCCTGCTGGTCGCCCTGCTGCACGTGTACTTCCTCGTGCTGGAAATGTTCCTGTGGACCAAGCCGTTGGGGTTGAAGACCTTCCGCAATACGCCGGAAAAGGCCGAAACCACCCGCGTGCTGGCCGCCAACCAGGGGCTCTACAACGGCTTCCTCGCCGCCGGGCTGTTCTGGGGGCTGTTCGACCACCTGCCGATGCTGGTGAACTTCATGCTGGGCTGCGTGATCGTGGCCGGCTGCTACGGCGCCTACAGCGTCAACAAGCGCATCTTCTTCATCCAGGCCGTGCCGGCGATCCTGGCCGTGGCCGCGTGGTGGATGGTCCCCGCCTGACCCCGGGGGGGTAGAGCCACCCCATGGGTGGCTGCGCGGCACCAATCAGCGCTTGACCGGTGACACCCACATCTGGATGCGCGCCTCGAACACGGCCGTGCCGGCGTCGTCGCACACCTGCACATTCACCGGCAGCGCGTAGCCGGCCTCGGCGGCCACGATCGGCTGCTCCGGCGTGGCCACGGCATGCTGCGTGCCCGTGGCCTTGGCCAGGTACTGCACCTCCATGCCCTTGGGGATCCAGCGCATGCCTTTGGGCAGCGAGGCATCCACCATGAGCCCGGCGGTGAGCTCGGCGAGGTTGCACAGCGCGATCGCGTGCACGGTGCCGATATGGTTGGTGACCTTGCGCCGGTGCGCGATGCGCCCTTCGCAACGGCCGGGCTCGAGCAGGGTGATGCGCGGGGCGATGCTGGCGAAGTAGGGCGCCTTGAAACACACCGCGCGCGAAAACAGCCAGTTGCCGGCAGGCCAGCGCTGCATGCGGCGATACAGGTTCAACAGGGGAGCGGACATGGAGGCCTCTCAAAAAAACGGCGGACCGAAGTCCGCCGTTGTGGGTTACGTTGCTGCGTCGATCACGCCGCTTCCTGGGCCTGTGCGTCCTTGCGCTCGCGGTCGTAGTAACCGGCCGAGCGCAGTTCGCGCGGATCGAAATCGTCCACGGTGATGGTTTCCAGGGTGAGCGCGCGCAGCTCTTCGAGCAGGGTGCGTTCGTCCTGGGTGATCACGCCTTCGGCAACCGCTTCATCCAGCTGGGTGGTGAAGTCCAGGGCTTCGATGCCCTTGGTCTTGACCGCCTTGATGAACTTGCGCTCGACCGGCTCGGCCATGATCGCCTTGGACAGGTAGCTGTTGATGCGGCCACCCGGGTTGTTCTCGCACGGGGTCAGGAACACGCCGCTGGCCAGACGGTCGCGGGCTTCGTTGGGGGCCATCAGCAGCGCGGCCACGCGGTGGCCCAGGCGGTCGCCGGGGGCCTCGGCACGGCGGCCGAACGGGAAGATCAGCAGCCACATCAGCCAGCCGATCGGACGGATCGGGAAGTTGCGCAACGCCGCCGACAGCGACGTTTCGATCGTGTGCACGCTGTCATGGAAGGCCCAGGCCAGCAGCGGCTGGTCGGCCACCGGCGCGCCTTCGTCGTGGTAACGCTTGAGCATGGCGCTGGTCATGTAGATGTGGCTCAGCACATCGCCCAGGCGGCCGGACAGCGATTCCTTGAACTTCAGCTTGCCGCCGAGGGTCATCATCGAGATGTCGGCCATCAGCGCCAGGTTGGCCGAATAGCGGTCCAGCTTGCGGAAGTAGCGGCGGGTGTAGGCATCGCCCGGGGCGGCACCGAAGCGCGCGCCGGTCAGGCCGAACCAGAACGAACGCACGGCGTTGGAGATGCCGAAGCGGATGTGGCCGAACAGGCTGCGGTCGAACTCCTGCAGGCCGGCACGGGTGTCCGGATCCTGCGCGGCCTTCATTTCCTTCAGCACCCACGGGTGGCAGAGGATCGCACCCTGGCCGAAGATCAGCAGGCTGCGGGTCATGATGTTGGCACCTTCCACCGTGATGGCGATCGGCGCGGCCTGCCAGCTGCGGCCGGCGAAGTTGCGCGGCCCCAGGATGATGCCCTTGCCGCCGATCACATCCATCATGTCCGAGATCACTTCACGGCTCATGGTGGTGCAGTGGTACTTGGCAATCGCCGACGGCACCGACGGCACGTCGCCGCGATCCACCGCAGCCGCCGTGGCCTGGCACAGCGCGCTGATCGCATAGGCCTTGCCGCCGATGCGCGCCAGCGCTTCTTCCACGCCCTCGAAGCGGCCGACCGACAGGCCGAACTGCTTGCGGATGCGCGCGTAGGCACCGGTCACCACCGCACCGGCCTTGGCACCGCCACTGGCGGTGGACGGCAGGGTGATCGAGCGGCCCACGGCCAGACACTCGTTGAGCATGTTCCAGCCCTTGCCGGCCTTCTCGGCGCCGCCGATCAGCTGGGTCAGCGGGATGAAGACATCCTTGCCGCGGATCGGGCCGTTCTGGAAGGTCGAGTTGAGCGGGAAGTGGCGGCGGCCGATTTCCACGCCGGCGGTGTCACGCGGCAGCAGCGCCAGGGTGATGCCGATGTCGCGGGTGGTGCCGATCAGGCCGTCCGGATCGTACATGCGGAAGGCCAGGCCGATCAGCGTGGCCACCGGGGCCAGGGTGATGTAGCGCTTGTCGAAGGTGAGCTTGACGCCAAGCACCTGCTCGCCGTTCCACTCGCCCTTGCAGACGATGCCGTAATCGGGAATCGAGGTGGCGTCCGAACCAGCAAACGGACCGGTCAGGCCGAAGCAGGGCACTTCGCGGCCATCGGCCAGGCGCGGCAGGTACTGGTCCTTCTGCGCCTGGGTGCCGTAGTGGTTGAGCAGTTCGCCCGGGCCGAGCGAGTTGGGCACGCCGACGGTGGAGCTGACCACGCTCGACACCGAGGCCAGCTTCTGGATCACCTTGTGGTGGGCCAGCGCGCTGAAGCCCAGACCGCCGTATTCCTTCGGAATGATCATGCCGAAGAACTTGTTCTTCTTGATGAAGCTCCACAGTTCCGGCGGCAGGTCGGCGTAGACGTGGGTGATTTCCCAGTCGTTGACCATTTTGCACAGCTCTTCGACCGGGCCATCCAGGAAGGCCTGTTCCTCGGCGGTGAGCTGCGGCTTGGGATAGTTCAGCAGGATGTTCCAGTCCGGGTCGCCGGTGAACAGCTCGCCTTCAAAGCCGACCGAGCCGGTTTCCAGCGCGATGCGCTCGGTCTGCGACAGCGGCGGCAGCACCTTGCGGAACACCTTCATCATCGGCGCGGTCAGCAGCGGCTTGCGGATGAAGGGCAGCAGCAGCGGCACGGCGATGACCGCCACGATGGCCGCAGCGACGATGGTGGCAGTCTGGTTGATGTACGGGATGAACCAGCAGGCGGCCAGCAGCACCAGGCTGACGATCGTCCAGGTGATCAGCCGCATCCGGTGGTAGGCGACGATGGCGCCCGCCAGCAGGATGGCCAGGAAGGGAACGACAATGCTCATGAGCGTGCTCCGGTGACGTGCTCGGTAGTGGCGGACTGTGCAACGGCGGAGGCCGAGGGCAACACGTCCAGATAGTCCAACACAGTAGCGGTAAAGGCGTTGTTGTCATCACCGGCGACCATATGGGTGGCCTCCGGCAACTGCACATGGCGCGCATGCGGCACCAACGCGAGGAATTCGGCCACCGTCTGCGGGGTGACCAGCGTGCTGCGCCCGCCGCTGACCAGCAGCAACGGGCATTTGACCTGGCGCGCCGCCTCGGCGAGCGCGTCCTGGTGCTGTTCGCTGTCGCGCGCCAGTTCGGCCACCAGGCGCGGGTCCCAGTGCCAGCGCCAGCGACCATGGCCATCGTCGCGCAGCAGGGCGCGCAGCGAATCGTCGGATTTGCGTGGCCGATGCGGCATGTACGCCGAGATCACATCGGCGGCCTGCGCCAGCGAGGCGAAGCCGTCCGGATGGGCGGTCATGAACATCAGGATCTTTTCGACCCCGGCGGTGTCCCAGCGCGGGGTGATGTCCACCAGCACCATGGCCGAGAACAGGCCCGGCCAGCGCGATTCGGCGAGCAGCCCGAACAGCCCGCCCATCGAGGCGGCAACCAGGATCGGCGGCTGCGGCTGTTCGCCGGCCAGGACGATCAGGTCATCGGCGAACTGTTCGCCGTGGTAGGGCAGGTCGGCCGGGTTCCAGTCCGAGTCGCCATGGCCGCGCGCATCGTAGGCCAGGGTCTGGTAGCCGGCAGCCGCCAGGGAGTGCGCGGTGGACGTCCAGGCATGCCGGGTCTGGCCGAAGCCATGGGCGAACAGCACGGTGCCGCGGCGCCCGGGCGAGGAGCGGGTGGCGGCCAGCACGGCATCGTGCGCGCCGGTCAGTCGCTCATCGTCAACGCGGGGCAGGGTAGAAGAAGGAATGACCATACTCGCTAGTATGGACCTGCCCGTGGGCATGTCAATACTTGGGGGTATGGAAGCCCATCACCGCGCGTCGGAAGGGCGCCGAGTCCGCCACGGTGCGGGCGTTGGCGCGGGTCACAGCGTGCCATTTTGGCGGACACGGACCCCGGCGTATGGTTAAATCAACGCCATGAATGAACCTGAAGCTTCCGCCGGCGAGCCACGTGCCGGCCGCAACAGCCGCCTGAGCGCGGAAGACTGGGCCCAGGCCGCCCTGGACCTGATTGCAGAACAGGGTGTCGGTGCCGTGGCGGTGGAGCCGCTGGCGCGTCGCCTGGGGGTCACCAAGGGCAGTTTCTACTGGCATTTCCCGTCGCGTGACGCACTGCTGCAGGCCGCGCTGGAGCGCTGGGAACTGTTCGAGCAGGAGCAGGTGTTCGGCAGCCTCGAAGACGTGCCGGATCCGCGTGCGCGCCTGCGCCAGCTGTTCCAGGTGGTCGCCCATGAAGTGCAGCCGCACATCATCTACAGCGAGCTGCTCAAGGCGTTGGATCACCCGATGGTGCGCCCGGTCATCGACCGCGTCTCGCACCGCCGCCTGGAATATCTGGTGGCCTCGTTCCGCCAAGCCGGGCTGAGCCGTACCGACGCGCAGCACCGCGCGCGCCTGGCGTATGCGGCGTACGTGGGCTTCCTGCAGCTGTCGCTGCAGCTGCAGCAGCCCAAGCAGGCCCGCGAGGATTTCGAGGCTTACGTGGAGCATGTGATCGAGACGTTGATCCCGATCGGCTGAGATCGCCAACATCACGATGCAGAGGCCGCGGAGACGCGGCCTTTTTCGTGAGTGCGGTACCAGAGCACCGATGACGCACAAAAAACAACGGCCCCTTTCGGGGCCGTTGCTGCATCAGGTGCTGATCGATGGATCGATCAGAACTTCTGCTGGTACTTCATGTACATGAAACGACCGATGTCGAAGCCGCCATAGTACGCATAGCCCGAGTTCGGATTGGAGTACGCAGGTGCGGCCTGGTGATCGAACACGTTGTTGGCACCGACGGCTACCGTTGCATTCCACGGCAGGCTGTAGGCCACCTGCAGGTCGTGGAAGGTGTTGGAGCCCAGTTCGTTCTGCGGCGAGATCTGGCCACCCGTGTCCGGCGCGCTGTAGTTCGGCAGCGTGCAGCGCTCGTCGAAGAAGCAGGCTTCCTTGGTGCCGGAGTAGTAGCGTGCCGTCCAGCTGACCGACAGGTTTTCCAGCTGCCAGTTGATGGTCGCGTTCGAGCGCAGGCGGAAGTTGCCAGCGAACCCATTGTTCTGGCTCGGCGGGTTGTCCGTGTTGTCCTGCTTGATCTCGTTCTTGACCACGTAGCTGTTCTGCAGCGAGGTGGTGAAGTTGCCGAAGCCGGTTTCGAAGCGATAGTTCACGTCGAAATCGAAGCCTTCGGTTTCAACATAACCCGCGTTGCGCAGTGCGAAGGACAGGTCGGTGATGTTGCCGTTCGCGTTGCGGGTGAACCCGGTGCAGCGCGATTCGATGCCACGCAGGTAGCAGTCGTCCAGCAGGTCGGTCGGGCTGTCGGCAACGATGGTGTTCTCGATGCGGATGTTCCACCAGTCCAGCGACATGTTCAGGCCGCTGACGAACTCGGGGCTCCAGACCACGCCCAAGGTCTTGGAGGTCGAGGTTTCCGGGGTCAGCGTCGGGGTCGAACCGGTGACGAACGGCGTGTCGCTGGCTTCACCCGGGCCCTGGGCCGGACCGCTGCTGGAGGTGTTGGGCTGGCGGAAGCCCGCCGGCACGTCCTGCAGGCAGCGGGCATTGCCGGCGGCCGTACCGAAGCTGGTATCGCACGGGTCGGTATAGGTCGGGAACGTCTGCGAGATACCGCCATACAGATCGGCCACGGTCGGGGCACGGAAACCTTCGGACCAGGTGCCGCGGACCAGCAGCTGGTCGATCGGCTTCCACTTCAGGCCGAACTTGCTGTTGAGGGTGTCACCGAAGGTGTCGTAGTCGGAGTAGCGGGTGGCCGCGGTGAGGGTCAGTTCCTTGGCGAACGGCAGGTCGGCCAGGACCGGGATCTGCAACTCGGCGTAGATTTCATTGAGGTTGTAGCCGCCCGAGGTCGGACCGGCGGCCAGATCGGTCGAAATGCCGGTCTGGGCCAGCGCATCCGGCGAGAACGAGCCACTTTCCTCGCGACGCTCCACGCCCAATGCCACGCCCAGGTCACCGGCAGGCAGGGTCAAGATCGAGCCGGAGATGTTGGCGAAGTAATTCTTGGTGGTGGTGCGCGAAATCGCCTGGCCCGGCTGGTACAGGTAGGCCTGCACGTCCGGATCACCCAGGCTGTTGGGCGAGTCGTAGCCCTGCGGGATCAGCGGGTTCCAGGGGGTGCACGAACCCGGACCGAAGCCCAGCGGGATGGCCGCGTCAGGGGTGCCGCACTGCGCCTGGCCGCTGGCATTGATGAACGACGGACCCGTAGCCTGGCCGACGGCGTAGGTGTTCAGGTTGCCCGTGCTGAGCTGGACACCCTTGTTCTGGTTGTACAGGTAGCCGGCATCCCAATCCCAGTACTTTTCACCGGTCTGGAAGGAGCCGCTGAACACACCGGTGAAGCGGGTGGTGGTCAGGCTGTTGTGCACTTCGCGCGGCACTTCCCAGCCACGGCGGACGTAATCGACGTCTTCGCCAACCGGGTTGTAGATGCTGTCGGCCGACAGCGGGCCGGCGAGCGGATAGTCCTCGCTGAAGAACGGATAGCCCGCGTTCTGCGCGAACGAATCACGGTCGGTGTACATGACGCTGGTGTCGAAGCGCACGTTGTCGGTGAAGTCGAACGTGCCGTTCAAGAACGCCGACTTGCGCTTGACGCCGCTATAGACGGTCGACGCCAGCGCCGGGTTGGACACGTCGGTGCTGTTGGTCGGGCGGTAGCTGGCGAAGTCGCTCGGGTCCAGCCCGGGTACGTCGCGGCGCAGGGTGTAGGCGGTGCCGTTGTAGATGAAGCGGCCCCACTGCGAGGTGCCGGACAGGCCGCCCGGACGCGGCGCGCTCTTCTCACCGGTCGGGAAGCGGTTCTTGGAGAACCAGCGGTCCTTGGCCCACACCGGGTCTTCGTTGGAATACTCGACGCCTGCGGTCAGCGAGCCGCGTTCACCACGGAAGCCCATGATGAAGTCATAGCTCTCGCGCTGGCCATCGCCCTGGTCGTACTGACCCAGGTAAACGTTGGCTTCGGCGCCTTCGAAGTTCTTGCGGGTGATGATGTTGATCACGCCGGCGATGGCGTCCGAACCATAGATGGTGGAGGCGCCATCCTTCAGCACTTCGATACGTTCGACCATGGCGGTCGGGATCGAGGCAACGTCCTGCAGGCCGTCATTGGTGATGCCCAGGCGACGACCGTCGACCAGCACCAGGGTGCGATTGGCACCGAGGTTGCGCAGGTCGATGTAGTAGCCGCCCACGGCTTCACCGGAACTCAGCGGCGAGGTGCGGCTGATGGCCGGCGAACCGGCGGTCGGGATGTTCTGCAGGATGTCGGCAACCGACTTGAAGCCCTGCTTTTCGATCTGGTCGCGGCTGATGACCTGGACCGGCTGTGCCGTTTCAGTATCGACCTGGCGGATGCGCGAACCGGTGACTTCGATGCGGTCCAGGTTGGTCGGGCTGGCCGATTCCTGGGCTTGTGCGGTGCCGGTGGCGGCGGTTGCGACAAGCGCAACGACCACGGCATCACGCAGTTTGTTGGATTTGAAGTTCATTGCTCTCTCTCTCCAAGGGAATCTTGGGTATTCACTGGGGTGTTTGCCTGCGGCGGCACCAAATCAGCGCCAAGCACCACTAGGCTGACTCGATAGTAACTGCCGAGTGGAGAGAATTAAAGTCACGTTAATAGAAGGTGTGAACTGGGTTAAATTCGGCAAAGTCGTTGTGGATCAATGATTTTCCGCCCCCTTGCGGCCTTTTGGTCTCATTGGTTAATTATTTGTGATGAAAATAGTTGCACTTGATTTGTAACGTTATGTATCCATAGGTATCGGCACATCGCTTCCGCACACAAGTGCAGCAGTGGCGATACAACGCGCGGCGCGTCACCGGCTCACGCGGACGGGATCCTTTGGAGGCAGGGAGTGCGGGCATAAAAAAACGCGCCTTCAGGCGCGTTTCTGGCTAGATCGACCGCGCCGTTCGGCGCCCGTCGATTACAGATCCTGTTCGTAACGGACGTACGGCACGGTGCCTTCGTCGGTGCTCTCGTTGCGCGGAGCGAACGGATTCTTGCCACGGGTGATCACGTTCTCGGCACCCACGGTGAGCTGGCCGCTCCAGGGCGTGCGCCAGGTCAGGCCGACTCCGAGGCCTTCCCACTTGCCGGGCTGGCCGGGCACATCGACCACGCGGCCGATGATGTTGCCGCTGAAGTTGCCGTAGCCGGCGCCGATGGTGAGGCTCTTGCTGTCCCAGCGGTCCACGATGGCCGGGGAGGCGTCGGACAGCGGCACCAGGCGTGCCTTGGCGTAGGTGCCACCGATCGAGACGAAGCCTTCGCGACCGATGTTCTTCTGGCCGAACACGGTCAGGTCGTTCTGCTCGGCGCGCAACGCCGGTGACTTGTTCGGGCCGGCCAACCACGCCGGCAGGGTGTCACGGCCGGTGCCGGCGGTGATGCCCAGGCGACCGCCGGGACGGTTGAACGCAGCGGTACCGCTGACCCGGCGACTCAACGAGGTGTTCTCGTCGTCATCGCCCAGGCTGGCGAGCATGCAATGACTGGCCAGCCCGCTGATGCTGGTGCCGCGGCTGCTGTTGCAGAGCAGGCCCAGCGAGTCGCCCGAGGACAACCCGAAAGCGGCATCGAGCGAACTGCGGCCGAAGTGCCAGCGGGCGCCCACGGCCTGTTCGCCGGTGGGTTCCAGGTACAACAGGGCCTCGACCTTGCCGCTGCCCTTGTTCCACACCGGAATGACCGTGCTGTCCTGGCGCGGCTTGTTCTGCGCATGCGCGCCCGTCATCGCGGCGAGGGCGATCACAAGGGCCAGCGGTAGACGCAGAAGGGAGCGCATGGGAACTCTCAGACAGCAGCGGTGAGCACAAGTTCCCGCCGAAGCGGGACACTGATCCTAGGGCGTTTATGAATTCTTAACAAGTCTTGGTTCTCCCCAGAACAAAACTCGTGCGGCAATTACTGAAGCCGTTCAGGTGCCGGTGAGGAAACACCGGTGTCGCTGAACAGTATGGCGAACTCCGTCAACGGAAAGTGATACTCCTGTCCGCAGAATTCGCAACGCACTTCCACCGCACCGGTCGGTTCGGCGGCCGCGCGGGCTTCCTCCTCGCCCAGCGACTGCAGCATGCCTTCCACCCGCTCGCGCGAGCACGAACATGCGAAGCGCAGGCCCCGCTCGCCGAGCAGTTCCGGCTTCTCTTCATGGAACAGGCGGTGCAGCAGGTCATTGCCCGCCACGTCCAGCAGTTCCTGCTTGCCCAGGGTTTCGAACAAGGCGCTGGCGCGTGACCAGCCGTCGTTGTCGCCTTCGTCGCCGGGCAGCTTCTGCAGCAGCAGGCCGGCGGCCCGGGTGCCGTCGGCGGCCAGCAGCAGGCGCGTGGGCAACTGCTCGGACTGCCGGAAGTAGTCCTCGAACGCTTCGTCCAGGCCGGCGGCGGTCAGCCCGACCAGGCTCTGGTAGCGCTGCGGTTCGCGCGGGTCCAGGCCCGGGTTTTCGATGGTGATGGCCAGCAGCGCGTCATCGCCAAGGGTGGTGAGGTCACGCGGGGCGTCGCCGCCGTCGGCCAGCTGCACGATGCCGCGCAGGGTGCCGGCGGCCGTGCATTCGGCGAACAGCGTGCGCATGGAGGTATTGCTGCGCAGCTGGATCGACAGGCGGCCATCGACCTTGGTGTGGCCGGTGAACAGGGCCGAGGCGACGGCGGCTTCGCCCAGCAGCTCGGCGGCGGCCGGCGGATAGACCGCGTGCGACAGGATTTCAGCCCAGGTCGCATCGAGGTGGACATGCACGCCGCGGACGCCGGCATCGGGGAGCAGGAAACGGACAAGGGTGTCGGATTGGGCGGTCATCGGTTCTATGGGCGCGCGAAGTGGGATGCAGTTGCCGGATAATGCGCCGACAACCGTGCAAGCAAAGGATGCACCACTAATGGGGGCAGAGCGCAGCAACCTCAAGGCCGAACCGGGCCTGGAACCACCGCGCCCGCGACGCTGGCACTGGAAACGTCTGCTGTGGCTGCCGGTGCTGTTTGCCGCGTTCAGCGTGCTGCAGGTACTGGTGCTGCGTTTCATCGACCCGCCGGTGTCCACGGTGATGCTGTGGCGGTACGGCGAGGCGCTGGGCCAGGGCGAGTGGGACTACCGGCTGCACTACCAGTGGCGCGACCTGGACCAGATGGCACCCAGTCTGCCCATTTCGCTGGTGGCCGCCGAGGATCAGCGTTTCCCCGTGCACAACGGGTTCGACCTGCAGGCCATCGAGAAGGCGCGCGACCACAATGCCAAGGGTGGCCGCCTGCGCGGGGCCAGCACCATCAGCCAACAGGTGGCCAAGAACCTGTTCCTGTGGCAGGGCCGCAGTTGGGTCCGAAAGGGCCTGGAGGTCTGGTACACGCTTCTGATCGAGGCGCTGTGGCCGAAGTCGCGGATCCTGGAGATGTACGCCAACATCGCCGAGTTCGGCGACGGCATCTACGGCGCCCAGGCGGCGGCGCGGCAGTACTGGGGCAAGGACGCGGCACGGCTGAGTCCGGCCGAAAGCGCCCGCCTGGCCGCCGTGTTGCCGGCGCCGCGGCGCTACAACGCGGCCAAGCCGGGACCGTTCGTGCAGCGCCGCGCGGCCTGGATCCAGCGCCAGGCCCGGCAGCTGGGTGGCACTGCGTACCTCGCCGACGACTGACGATTCATGATCGTGACGCGCCCCGCCTACAATCCCGGCATGACTGCCCAACGCCTGACCGTTGTCATCGCCGCCCACAATGAAGCACTGGCCCTGCCGCTGCTGCATCCGCGCCTGCGCGCGGTGCTCGACGGGCTGGACGATATCGAGGGGCGGGTGCTGTACATCGACGACGGCAGCAGCGATGCCACCTGGTCGGTGATGCAGGCGCTGGCCGCAGCCGATCCCGACGTGGGCGTGCTGCGGCTGTCGCGCAACTTCGGCAAGGAAGCGGCGCTGACGGCGGGGCTGGATTTTGTCGACGACGGCGCGGTGATCATCCTGGACGCCGATGGCCAGGACCCGCCGGAGCTGATTCCCGAGTTCGTCGCGCTGTGGCAGCAGGGCTATGACAACGTGTACGGCACGCGGTTGGCGCGCGACGGTGAAAGCTGGCTCAAGCGCAGCGCGGCCGCCGCTTTCTACCGGGTGATCGGGCGACTGTCCAAGACGCCGATCCCGGCCGACACCGGCGATTTCCGCCTGCTTTCGCCGCGCGCGCTGCAGGCGCTGGGGCAGCTGCGCGAGCGCCACCGGTTCATGAAGGGGCTGTTCGGCTGGGTCGGCTTCCGGCGCAAGGCGCTGCCCTACCACCGGCACGCGCGGATGGTGGGCGACAGCAAGTTCGGGCTGTGGAAGCTGTGGAATTTCGCGCTGGAAGGCATCACCGGTTTCTCCACGGCGCCGCTGCGGGTGACGACCTACCTGGGGTTGTTCACGGCCAGCGTGGCGTTCGTGTTCGCCGTATGGGTGGTGGCCAAGGCGGCGATGTACGGCGACCGCGTGGCGGGGTGGCCGACCATGATGGCGGCGATCCTGTTCCTGGGCGGGGTGCAGCTGATCGCGCTGGGCCTGATCGGCGAATACCTGGGGCGCCTGTACGAAGAATCCAAGCAGCGGCCGTTGTACCTGGTTGACACCTGGCAGCCCCCGATCGTGGCAGACTCGGCCGTGCATCCCATCGGTGGAGAGCAACGAGATGACCACGGTACGACAGCTGTTGGACGGCAAGTCCCCTGAGGTTTTCGCGGTAGGCCCGGAATCGGCGGTGATCGACGCGATCCGGCTGATGGCCGAAAAAGGCATCGGCGCCGTGCTGGTGATGGAGGGCCGGCAACTGGTCGGCATCCTGTCCGAGCGCGATTACGCGCGCAAGATCGTGCTGCATGAGCGGTCGTCGCGGACCACGCGGGTGAGCGACATCATGACCGCCAAGGTGGTGACGGTGGCGCTGTCCGAGCAGGTGGAGCATTGCCTGCAACTGGTGACCGACTACCGGATCCGGCACCTGCCGGTGGTGGACGGCGGCAGCGTGGTGGGCGTGATCTCGATCGGTGACCTGGTGAAATCGGTGATCGACGAGCAGGCCCAGAAGCTGGACCAGCTGCAGCAGTACATCGTGGCGGGGTAGTGCAGGGTCGCGGGAGAATGAAGCGTGTCGACCAACGGTCGACACCTACCGTGTGCGTAGTCCGGTCGCGCGATACACGCGCACCGACCCTGTGCGTTCGCGGTGCGCGATCAGGATGTCGCGATACGCGCACACCGCTCCCGGTAGGTACCGACCGTTGGTCGGTACGCTGACATGGCCGCACTCACTTCGCGTAACGACCACCGCAGTTCGAATCCTTGCCCGGACCGGTTTCGATGGTGGCCAGCAGGGCAGCGGGTGGGGCGATGCTGCCCAAGGTCAGGGCGATCGCACCGCGGATGCCGAGTGCCTTGAAGTCCGGGCGGAACGACGGGTCCTTGAAGCTGCCGCCGATGCGCAGCGGCGAGCGCAGGGCGAGGATGCTGATGTCCTTCGGGCGCGGTCGCAGCAGCAGGTCCAGCTGTTCCTGCTTGAGGTCCACGGTGCCCTCGCCGACGATCAGCGTGTCGGTGGTATCGAAGGCAAGCGCGCGCGAGGTCATCACCCCGTTGGCCACGCCGAAGTCACCGAAGGCGCAGCGCAGCGGAATCTGTTTGTCGCCGGTGAACAGGAATTTCAGCGACTCGGCCACGTCCAGCCCAGCCAGCTCCATCACCAGGTTGCCGACATGGCCGCGGCCGATCCCGAGGGCGACGTTGCCGTCCGAACTGCCCAGCATGGCCGCGACCGAGTTGCCCGTGCCGGCCAGGGTGAGGTCGCCGCTGATGCCACCGGAGGCCTGTTCGGCGAGCTTGGAATCGGGCATCAGCTTGCCGAGCTGGATCTTGCGCAGGCTGGCCTGCAACTGGGTGGCGATGGTGTCCTTGCGCGCATCCATGCGGATG
The DNA here is from genome assembly GCF_056395005.1 of Stenotrophomonas sp. 10N36. Lineage (NCBI taxonomy): Bacteria > Pseudomonadati > Pseudomonadota > Gammaproteobacteria > Lysobacterales > Lysobacteraceae > Stenotrophomonas > Stenotrophomonas sp. 10N36. The sequence goes on from NZ_JBFTIS010000027.1 coordinate 60,221, forward strand.
GTGCTGCGGATGTCGCCGCCGGCCACGCCGAAATTCAGCGGCTCCAGGCGCAGCAGGCCGGCCTCCAGCTTGAGGTGCGCGTCCATGTCGTCCAGCGGCAGCACCGGCGAATTGATCCGCTGCGCCTTCCAGCGCACATCGGCGTCCATGGCGCGCAGCTTGGTGAGGTTGTACGGAGTATCCGGCAGCACCTTGGCGCGTGCGGCGAGCGCGGCGGCCTTGGCCTTCTGTTCTGCGTTGGCGGTCTCGCCGGCGCCGGTCTTCGGGGGCGCCCCGATGAAGCCGGCCAGATCATCGAAGTCCAGGCGCTTGGAGACCAGGTCGGCCTTCAGGAACGGGCGTTCGCCACCGACGTCGATCTGCGCGGTGCCGCCCAGGTCGCTGTCGCCGGCGGTGCCGGTGAAATTCTCGTAGCGCCAGATATCGTTGTTGCGCTTGAGCCGGCCTTTCAGCCGGTACGGCGGCGTGGAGGGCATGGCCACGCCGATCAGCGGGAACAGGTCTTCCATGTCCTGGCCACTGAGCATCAGTTCAAGATCGAAGGTGCGCAACGCGAAGGGGTTGGTCAGGGTGCCGCTGGCGATGGCGTGGGTACCACCGGCGCGCCCGTCCAGGTGGATGCGGAACGGGTGGTCGCTGTTGGTCAGTTCGAGCGGCGATTCGGTGCTGCCGTCCAGGGAGAACGGGTTGCCTCTCCAGCGGCCCTTGCCACTCACCAGCAGGGGCGGGGCGCTGTCTGCGCTGCGCGGTTTGCCGCTGTTGAGGGCCACCAGAACGTCAGTGCGTCCGGCGGCATCAAGGAACTTCAGGCGGCCATCGTCGATGAGCAGGCGCTGCAACTGCGGCGGGTTGCCGGTGGAGGGCCCCAGGAAATCCCAGTTGCCGGGCGTGTCCTTGCCGGGCCCGGTTTCGAGCAGCAAGTCCGGGCGGGTGAGGCGGACTTCGGGGATATGAACCTGGCCACGCAGCAGGGGCCAGACGCGGATGGCGATTTCCGCGCGGTCGGCGCTGGCCATCTGCGGGGTCTTGGCCCAGGTAGCGTTGGCGAAGGTGAGGCGGTCGGCGCGGATGGTGGTGGTGCGGCCAAGGTCGACGTCGAGATCACCGTTGATATGGAACTCGCGGCCGGTCTTGGCCTGGACGGCGCGTTCTACGGGGCCTTTGAACCAGTTCCAGTCCCACAGCGCGATGAGCAGGAGGATGGCAGCGAAGAGGAAAACGAGGATGGCGAGCCAACGCTGTCCACGTTTGCCGGGACGACGCCAGCGCCAACGGCGCGACACGGGGGATGGGGCAGGGGAGTCGACAGTGTTCACATGCTCCATCCTTCCCTGTTCATCGTGCAGGGGGTGCGAAGCATTGGTAAGGATGGTGTCAGGGTGCGGTTTTTTTTTAGAAGCTTTGGAGCAACAGCCACAGCAACAGCCACAGCCACAGCAACTGCAACGGCCTTTGGCTGAGGGTTTTCCTGGTTGGCGTGGCGCGGGTGGGTTTACGGGACACGCTGCAAGTACGTCCCTGTAAGCTCGTGAGCGCCATCCATGGCGCCCAACGGTCCCGTAAACCCACCCGCGCCGCGCCCCGACAGACCCCGGTGTGCCAGGGTAGAGCCACCCCGTGGGTGGCTGCGCCTGATGGATCTCGAGATGCCTGGGGCGTCGATTTTGGGTTGGGAATTTGGGAATTTTGGTTAGGGGAAGGGGGAGGGGGAGAGAGGAGGAGATGAGCGGCGTCGGCTGTCGCCTTGCCATTGCTCCTGCCCTCGCTCAGTGCCGACCTCCGGTCGGCATGCCCTCAACCCCTCCCAAAAAAGCGGCAATAGCTCCGCTCCGCTCCACCGCTCCGCCGCTTTCACCAAGAGGCCCGAAAAACTGTCAGGGGTSGGGGCGGGTGGGTTGGCGGGACCGTAGAGCGCCATGGATGGCGCGAACGAGCCTACAAGGACGTACTTGCGG